>DBFWDM010000072.1:0-2269 GCA_048484635.1 Collinsella sp. | reverse complement strand
GGTTTGCCCGCCCCCTGCATATTGAAAGGACCCTTCTATGGGCAAAGCACTCAAGCGCTGGTGGCCGCTCTTTATGCTGCCCACGTGCCTGGCGTTTATGATCGGGTTCGTGATCCCTTTTATCCAGGGCTTCTATCTCTCGTTCTGCCAGTTTATTACCATTAACAACGCGCACTTTGTCGGTATCGCGAACTACGTGCGCGCGCTGTCCGATCCGCAGTTTGCCACGTCGTTCTTCTTTACCGTGGCGTTTGCCTTCCTGTCGACGGTGCTCATCAACGTGATCGCCCTGGCAATTGCGCAGGCGCTCACCCGCAAGGCGCTCAAAGGCACCAACATCTTCCGTACGATTTTCTTTATGCCTAACCTGATCGGCGGCATCGTGCTGGGCTACATCTGGCAGATTCTGATCAACTGCCTGCTCTCCAATGTGGGCGCCCAGCTCATTGCCCTTAACTCCGCTGCCGGCTTCTGGGGCCTTATCATCCTGACCCTGTGGCAGCAGGTCGGCTACATGATGATCATCTACATCGCTGGTCTGCAGTCCATTCCGTCCGACTACATCGAGGCCGCCAAGGTCGACGGTGCCACGGCATGGCAGACGTTTTGGAAGGTTAAGATCCCTAACCTGATGCCGACCATCACCATTTGCCTGTTCCTGTCCATCACCAACGGCTTTAAGCTGTTCGACCAGAACCTCGCCCTTACCGGCGGCGCCCCCGCGCACTCCACCGAGATGCTCGCCCTGAACATCTACAACACGTTCTATTCGCGTGCCGGTATCGCATGGCAGGGTATCGGTCAGGCCAAGGCGGTTATCTTCTGCATCCTGGTCGTAGCCATCTCCATGATTCAGCTTAAGGCCACGAGGTCCAAGGAGGTGCAGCAGTAATGAAACGCGATAAGGTTATCAACCGCGCGCTCTCGATTTTCTTTACGATCCTGTCGCTCGCGTGGATCTACCCCGTGTTTATGATTGCGCTCAATTCCTTTAAGAAAGCGACCGCAATCAGCACCACCACGGCATTCGATCTGCTCACGCCCGAGACGTTCAACGGCCTTGCAAACTACGTGCACGCCCTTAACGAGCAGGGCTTTGCCTCGGCATTTATGTACTCGCTCATCATCACGGTCACGTCGGTCGTGCTGATCTTGGTGTGCTGCTCCATGTGCGCTTGGTACGTGGTTCGCGTCAACAGCAAGATCTCGAACTTCTTCTATTACCTGTTCGTGTTCTCGATGGTCGTACCGTTCCAGATGCTCATGTTCACGCTGTCCAATTTGGCGGACCGCATTGGCTTTAACACGCCGTTCAACATCTGCTTTATCTATCTGGGCTTTGGCGCGGGCCTGGCGGTCTTTATGTTCGCCGGCTTTGTAAAGAACATCCCGCTCGAGATCGAGGAGGCGGCCATGATCGACGGCTGCAACCCGGTCCAGGTGTTCTTTAAGATCGTCCTTCCCATCATGAAGCCCACCTATCTTTCGGTCGGCATTCTCGAGACCATGTGGGTCTGGAACGACTATCTGCTGCCCTACCTCACCCTCGACTCCACCAAGTACAAGACCATTCCTATCTTGATCCAGTACTTCCGCGGCGGCTATGGCCACGTCGAGCTCGGCCCCATGATGGCCTGCATCATGATGGTCGTTATCCCCATCGTCATCATGTACATCCTCTGCCAGAAGTACATCATCGACGGCGTGGTGGCAGGTGCCGTCAAGGGCTGATGCCGTAACTGTTTTGCAAGTTTCTGCGGCGCCCCTCAGCGCGGCGCCGCACATCGAAAGGTAAAGACATGGCCGAGATCGTTCTCAAACATGTTCAGAAGGTGTATCCCAACACCGAGTCCAAAAAGAAGGGCTTCTTTGGCAAAAAGAAGAAGACTGAGGAGAAGAAGCATAACCTTAAGGTTACCGAGGATGGCGTGCTCGCTGTAGAGGACTTCAACCTCACCGTTCACGACCAGGAGTTCGTCGTCCTCGTTGGCCCGTCTGGCTGCGGTAAGTCCACGACGATGCGCATGGTTGCCGGCCTGGAGGACATTACCTCGGGCGACGTGCTCATCGACGGCAAGCGCGTCAACGACGTGGCGCCCAAGGACCGCGACATCGCCATGGTGTTCCAGAGCTACGCTCTGTACCCCAACATGACGGTGTACGAGAACATGGCGTTTACGCTTGAGCTCAAGAAGGTCCCCAAAGACGAGATCGACCGCAAGGTTCGCTCCGCTGCCGAGATCTTGGGTATCACCGAGTACCTCGACCG
>DBFWDM010000071.1:0-4416 GCA_048484635.1 Collinsella sp. | reverse complement strand
GAAGAAGCCGGGCATCATCTCGATGGGGTACATGCCCGACGAACCCGGGATCTGCACGATGACGAGAATGACGCCGATAGCCTTGCCGATATGCTTAAACGTGGTGGACAGCGCATAGATGATATTGACGTAGGTGAACGAAATGGCGATGCCGCCCAGCACGAACAGCAGCGGGCTGACGCACTGCACGCCAATCACCAGATCGCCTACCGTAACGATGATGGCCTGCAACGCGCCCAGGATCACCATGAGCAACCAGCGGCCAAAGTAGCCTTGGCGCGCCGTAAAGCTGCCAACACCTTCACGGTCGACCTCGAGCTTGTAAATGGCGATGAGCACATAGCCGCCCACCCAAAGCGCCAGATTGGTGTAGAAGGGAGCGATGCCCGAGCCAAAGCTCTTGACCGGATAGATTGACTTGGACGTCAACTCAACCGGAGACGCCATGAAATCTGCCACGTCATTGACATCGACGCCCATCAGATCGGCCAGCTCGCCCATGGACTCGGAGGTCTGCAGCGCCGCGATGTCATTGGCGGCGGTTGCAAGCTTGTCCTGGACCTTGGCAAGCGAGGAATCGGTCTGGGACAGCGTGGTCTTGGCCTGGCCGAGCGTAGCGCTAAGCTGCGCCAACGTGCCGCGCGCATTTGCAAGTGTAGGTGTCATACCCGAGACGATACCGGTCAGGTCGCCCGAAACGGCAGCAAAAGAGTCGAGCGCGCTCGAGGCCTTCGGCAGCGCGTTTTGGCCCAAGTCCGTCTGGGCTTGGCCAAGGTTGGTCGCACCGGTATGAATTGCGTTATTGATAGCGTCACTGGCACCCGAAACAGCCGCTGCGTCATTCGCCATGGCGCTCGACTGCGCGGACAGACCGTCCTTGATGCTCTGAAGCTTTTCATTCTGCTCTCGAAGCAAATCGATGGTCGATACAATGCGCGCGTCAATTTCCTCGGAACCTGTCGACGTGTCATTGGCGAGAATCTCCAAGTGCCCGATAACGGCCTTATTGTGGTCGATCGTCGCTTGAAGAGACTCGAGCGAGTTGTCGATACGGGTGGTCGTAGATGTGACCGCGCCCGTCAGCTTGCCGATGGCAGCGTTCGCAGAGGCCGACGTCTTGGTGAGCGCAAGGCTGCCTTCCGAGAGCGCCTTGGAGAGCGAGGTGATGGAGTTGCCCGCCGTGGTGCGAGCTTCGCTCAGCAGGTCGTTGCCCTGGGAGATCGCCTGCGTCAGCGACGGTGCCTGGCCTTGCAAGCCGGCAAGTGCCGCATCAGCCGAGGCGATAGCGCCACTCGTCTTATCGATGGCGGCATTCATATCGCCAATCGAATCGCGCACCTCGCCCAAGGTGTCGGACGCCTCGGACACCGAACTTGCCAGCGAGTCCTGAGTCTGGGTTGCCTTGTCCTTTAAATCGACACCGGCATCCTTGGCGATACCGGCAACAGTCTTGCCTACCGTAGAGACAAATTCCGAGCTGATCTGCTCCTCGATGGTGTTTGCACCGGTATCGGTAACCTTGGGCGCAATGGCGCTCTTCTTCTCATTGACGTAGTACGTGAGCTTGGGCTGATGGTAGTTGCCGTCGAGCATCGAAACCAGGTTATCCGAGAAGTTCTTGGGGATTACGATGGCCGCATAGTACTCACCGCTCTCGACGCCCTCCTTGGCGTCGGCCGCCGAATCGACGAAGGTCCAGCCCAACTGATCGTTCTCCTTGAGCTGATCGACGACCTTATCACCCGCGTTGAGCTCACCCACCAGGTCGTTTTGGGTGCCCTGATCGTTGTTGGCGATGGCAATCTTGATACCCTGAGTGTTTCCGTACGGATCCCAGTTTGCCACGATGTTGTACCAGGCATACAGCGAGGGAATAACGCACACGCCGAGGGTAACCACCAAGGCGACGGGGTTCACAAGTAGTCGCTTAATGTCGCGCTTGAATATCGCAAAGGAGACCTTTGCATCGGATAGTTTGCTGCCGAGACTCACGCTTGGACCATCCATCCTGTCGTTAAATCGAATCGTACTATCGACAACCATTGTAGTAGGCGCTTTAACGTCTCAAAGCACAATGGTGTTGAGTTTTGCGGGTAGCAATATACTACGAAGATGAGTTAACGTACAGATGTACAGTATCCTAAATTTCAGCAGGTCACAAAACCACAACCCGCACAAATAAATGATCCCTTGGGGACGGAGGGATCATTCAAAAGGAAACGAGAGTGGAAAATCTCCCACTTCAAGCCCGCATTCGAGCCAAAAGTGGGAGATTATCCACTCTCGTTCTAATCTAGCTACGGTGCCGTATCCCCGAACTACATCAAGTTGCAGACAGCCGCCGCGAAGGCCACGGGGTCCTCGGGGAGGATGCCCTCGACCAGCAGGGCCTGGTCATAGAGCAAACCGGAGTACTGCTTGATCTTGTCGGCGTCGCCCGCCTTCTGAGCGGCGACGAGCTTGGAAAAGACCGGGTGCTTGGCGTTGAGCTCGAGCACGCGTTGGCTCTTGGGCATGCCGTCGGGCGCGCCCTCGGGTCCCTTCTGGAGTACCTTCTCCATCTCGAGCGAAAGTGGGCCCTCGGTGGTGATGCAAGCGGGGGCATCGGTCAGGCGCGCGGAGACGGCAACTTTCTCGACCTTGTCACCGAGCGCCTCCTTCATAGCGCTGAAGAGGTCCTCGTTTTCCTTGGTGGCGTCCTCGGCCTCCTTCTTCTCATCCTCGGTCGCCAGGTCAAGATCACCGGTCGCGACGTTCTTGAGCTCCAGATGACGATCCTCGACCTCGGGCTCGGCACCATCGGCCACAGCCTTCTCGGCAGCCTCGCGGGCAGCATCGTCCTCGTAGATCTTGGGCATATCGGCGGCAACGTACTCACGCATAGCCTGGAACGTGAACTCATCCACATCCTGCGTCAGCAGCAGCACGTCATAGCCGCGGTCGAGCACGCCCTTTACCACGGGCATCTTGGCCAAGCGCTCGCGCGAGTCACCGGCGGCGTAGTAGATGGCCTTCTGATCCTCGGGCATGCCCTTGGCATACTCGGCCAGGGTAATCATCTTCTGCTCCTTGGCAGACCAGAACAGCAGCAGGTCGGCGAGCTCATCGGCCTTCATGCCATAGCTCGAGTAGATGCCGTACTTAAGGCCGCGGCCAAAGTTCTCAAAGAACTTCTCGTAGGCCTCGCGGTCGTTGTCACGCATATCCTCAAGGTCAGCGGTGATCTTCTTTTCCACACGCTTGGCGATGGCCTTGAGCTGACGGTTCTGCTGCAGCGTCTCACGCGAGATGTTGAGCGACACGTCGGCGGAATCCACGACGCCGCGGACAAAGTTGTAGTAGTCGGGCAGCAGGTCGTCACACTTCTCCATGATCAGGACATTGGAGCTGTAGAGCGCCAGACCCTTCTCGTAATCCTTGCTGTACAGATCGAACGGCGCGCGGCCCGGCACAAACAGCAGGGCATCGTACTCGAGCGTGCCCTCGGCATGGAAGCTGATGGTGCGCGCAGGATCGTCAAAGTCGTGGAACGTGGACTTGTAGAACTCGTCGTAGTCCTTCTGCTCGACATCGGAGCTGCGCTTCTTCCAGATCGGCGTCATGGAGTTGACGGTCTCGAGCTCCTGATAGTCCTCGTACTCGGGCTTATAGTCGTCACCAGCGTCCTCGGGCTTGGGTTTCTGGCGGCTCTTGGACACCATCATCTGAATCGGGTAGCGCACATAGTTGCTGTACTGCTGAATCAGGCTCTTGAGACCCCACTCGGTCAGGAAGCGATCGTAGGTCTCGGCCTCGCCGTCGGCATCGAGCTTCTCGTTCTCGCGCAGCGTCAGGATGACATCGGTACCGTGCTCGGCGCGCTCGCCGTCCTCGATGGTGTAGCCCTCAAGACCGTCGGATTCCCACACATGGGCGACATCCTCGCCATAGGCGCGGCTGACGACCTTCACATGGCTGGCGACCATAAAAGCCGAGTAGAAGCCCACGCCAAACTGACCGATGATGTCGACATCGGAGCCCTGCTGCTCGGCGTTCTCGGTCTTAAACTCCTCGGAGCCGGAATGGGCGATGGTGCCCAGATTGCGCTCCAGCTCCTCGGCGGTCATGCCAATGCCGTTATCCGAGATGGTAATGGTGCGGGCGTCTTTATCAAAGGAAACGCGAATGGCCAGGTCGCCCTGGTCGATCTTGACGCTCGGGTCCTGCAAGCTCTTAAAGTTGAGCTTGTCGACGGCGTCGCTCGCGTTAGAGATAAGCTCGCGCAGGAAGATTTCTTTATTGGTGTAGATGGAGTTGATCATGAGGTCGAGCAGTTTTTTGCTCTCGGTCTTAAATTGACGCATGTGCAGTCCTTTCGCGCTACCCCTGTCCGCAAAAACGGCCCGGTCGCCCGAGCCGCATCGCAGACCTGCTATG
>DBFWDM010000070.1:0-4081 GCA_048484635.1 Collinsella sp. | reverse complement strand
ACCTTGAATTTCTTTTGCTCGTTGGCGGTCGCTTCCTGTGCCATGAAACCCCCATTTCCGCTGACGCAGAACAAAAGCCCACGTCACGCTTTGCTACAGTAAAGTTTGACCATGGTACCAGAAGAAGCAGACCGCCTCGGTGAGAAATTCGATTCGTTAAGCTGGGACGATAACGCGTCCTGCTCCTATACGAGGCTCAAAACGATATAGAACACGATGCCCGAAACGCAGCACCACAACATCGACTTTGTCTTGATTGCCACCGCCACGACGCCGGCGGCCGCAATCCAGGGAACCAAGGCAGGCCAGAGTCCCGCGTCGAACACGCCGGGGCTCACCAAGTCGTTGGCGACCAGCGCGGCAAAGGCAGCGGGCGGGATATAGCCCAGGGCCTCGGTAATGCGGGGCGACAGGGTCCGCCCGCGCAAGGCGAACGCCGGCGCGATGCGAAAGAACGCGATAGCAGCCCACGACGACAGCCACAGAACCAAGAACTCGTTAACGGGCATCGCGGGCACCTCTTCCGTCAAATACAGCATCGCACGCCAACGCAATGGCAATGCCGGCCACGACGCTTGCCGGCACGGCAATATTCGCGAGGCCCAAGAACTTGCATACGGCGACGGACACCGCGCCCGAAACCGCCGCGACAACGTTGCCGCGCGACAGCCGCTGCGAAAAGAGCAGGCAGATAAAGAGCGAGGTGCAGACAAAGGCTGCAATGGCGGTGGGAACATCGACAACGGCGCCGACGATGGCGCCCATCGTACACGAAACGCCCCATGTTGCGATGAGGATCACGTTGAGCACAAAGGACTCGCGCGGGCCCCAATCTTCCCCATCAATCAGCTTGGCAAGCGAGATGCCATATGCCTCCTCGGTAAGTGTCGCGGCAACAGCCAGCGTCTGACACTTCGAAGCACCCCTCAAATGCGGCGCGATCGATGCCGAGTAAAGTGCAAAACGCGAGGAGATGGCGGCAACGCTCGCGATAATCGAAGGTGCCGGTACGCCCGCCAGCCAAAGATTGCAGATCATAAACTGGCCGCTGCCCGTCACAAACGTGCTGCTCAGGGCAAAGACCATCCAGGGTTCCATTCCCGTATGCCCCATGATCATTCCGCACGGCGCGCCTATTGCAACATAGGTAAGCATCACCGGCCAGACGGTTCTAACGATTTTGAGCACCATACGCTTCTCATCCTGACAAGGTCTCCGAACCGCATGTAGCGACACGGCAGAATCATCATCCGACAGCAACCGAGTTCACCTACAATTGCCACCGGATCGAAAGACACAACTTTTTAGGAAGTCATTATGACAGCTATCGATCGAGACCGGGCGCGCGCGGCCTTCAAAAGCTACACCGATGCCTACGACGCCACCAACCCACGCATCGCGCTCAAAATCGAGCATACGTACCACGTGGCCGAGGCATGCGATGCCGTAGCGCGCGAGCAGGGCTGGTCGTCAGAAGATATTGACCTGGCATGGCTTTGCGGCCTGCTACACGATATGGGCCGCTTTGAGCAGCTGCGACGCTGGGACACCTTTAAGGACGCCGAGAGCATGAGCCATGCGGCGCTGGGCATCGAGGTCCTCTTTGGCGAGAATCCCGCCGATGCACCCGCCGTAACGAGCATCCGCGACTTTATCGATGACCCGGCAGAAGATGAGCTCATCCGAGCGAGCATTGCCTATCACAGCGATTTCCGTCTACCCGCGCAGCTCGACGTGCGCACGCGGAGCTTCTGCGATATCGTGCGCGATGGTGACAAGATCGACATTATGCGCACCATCGCCGACAGCACCGTCGACACTATCCTCAAGGTGGACGAGAAGACGTTTCTCGGCAGCCGTTTCTCGTCGCCGACACTTGCCGCCTTTGACGAGCACCGCCGCGTCGCACGCGATGAGCGCGATGAGCCCGCCGACTTCTTGGTGGGGCTTATCTGCTTTATGTTTGAGCTCGTCTATCCGGCAAGCCGCGCGCTGGCGCGCGAACAGGGCGATATCCACCGCCTGCTCGACGCGCCCCTTGGCATCACGCGGCCCTTTACCGACCCCGCCACGCAGGCAACCTGGAGCCGCCTAAAGGACGAGATGCGCGACTGGCTGGCGCGCGCCTAGCGCTCAAGCTGGGCCAGCAGCTCCTCGACGACCTCGACGGCATCCCCAACAACCTTGTACTGGGCAGCACCAAAAATGGGGGCATCCGGGTCCTCGTTGATGGCGATAATGCACTCCGCCCCACCGATGCCGGCAAGATGCTGGATGGCGCCCGAAACACCGATACTCACGAGAAGCTTGGGCGAAACCGATACGCCGGTCTGGCCAATCTGATGGCGATACTCCAACCAGCCGGCCTCCACGACAGGTCGCGTGCAACCAAGCTCGGCTCCCAGGGCCTCGGCAAGCCTTCGCATCAGTGGCAGGTTTTTCTTGGAACCAATGCCGCGACCCACCACGACCAGGCGCTCGGCATCGGCGATCGAAGCCTGCTGCCCCCACTCCTCGGCGGGAATCGAAATCTCGACACGAGCCCTGGCGTCTTCCGCAAGCATCACCTGGGTGATCGTGCCGGAACGGCCGTAGTCGAAGTCGGGAGCCTTAAAGATACCGGGGCGCACCGTTGCCATCTGGGGACGATGATTGGGGCAGACAATGGTGGCCATCAGGTTGCCGCCAAACGCCGGACGCGTCTGTTGCAGCAGTCCCGTCTCCGTATCCATCGAAAGCACGGTGCAGTCAGCCGTAAGGCCCGTCTGCAAACGCACGGCAACGCCGGGTGCCAGTTCGCGGCCAAAAGCGGTCGCACCGTATAGGATGGCCTCGGGTTTGCGTTCGGCTACCAAATCGCAAATCAAGCGGGTGTAGACCTCCGCATCGTTTTGGCGCAGGCGCTCGTCGCGACAGGCCAGGACTTCGTCGGCGCCCGCGCAAACCAGATGCTCCAGGTCACCGAGAGAACCCTCGGGGCCCATGCCGGCCAGTGCCACCAGACGGCAGCCACGAGCATCGGCAAGCTCGCGGCCCTTGCCCATAAGCTCATAGGCAACGGGAGTCACCGTATCGTGCTCGTCGGTCTGCACGAATACCCAAATGTCTCGATACGCATCGAGGTCAACCGCGCCGGCGGTCTCGTCACGCTCGATCGAGATAGCGTTGACAGGGCAGGCGTCGACGCACCCACCGCATAGGATGCAGCCGTCGGTTACGCGGGCGCATCGGCTGGGTCGTTCGCCTTCCACTACGATGCCGCCCGAGGCACAGGCGCGAACGCAGCGACCGCAGCCGACACAGGCTTCGCTATCGATAATCAGTCCGCTCATCTATGCCATCCCCTCGATAATCTTGGCAAGCTTTGCCGCCTGCTCGGACGCCGTTCCGTCAACGGCCTCGCACGTTTGGTCACGGTCGGGCACAAACGAGCGCACGACCTGTGTCGGCGACCCGGCAAGACCGCAACGCGCGGGGTCGGCGTTCACGTCGGCGGCACTGACCACGCGCACGTCCGCCTCCTCCGCCGCGCGGATACCGGCAATACTCGGCATACGCAACTGGCCAATCTCCTTGGCAGTCGTCATCGCGCACGGCATCTCAAGGTACACCGTCTCCTCGCCGGCATCGCATCCGTGAACGAGCGCCAGCGAGCCACAGGTCGTAAAGCCCGCGCTCTGCACGCAACTCACGTCGGTCACGCAGGGAATCTCAAAGGCTCCGGCAAGCTCGGGACCAATCTGCGCCGTATCGCCATCCACCGCCATCTTGCCGCAGATGAGCAGGTCGAAGTCCTCGTCGAGCGCCTCGATGCCGCACTTGAGGGCGTAGGTGGTTGCCAGGGTATCGGCACCTGCAAAGGCGCGATCGGTCAGCAGCAGCGCGTCGTCGGCACCTCGAGCGATGCAGTCGCGCAGCAGCGACTCGGTCGCGGGGATGCCCATCGACACCACCGTTACGCGCACGTCCATGCCAAAGCCGATAAAGTCGTCTTTCAGCGCCAGCGCGCATTCCAAAGCGCTCGCATCAAAGGGATTAATGACCGCCTGCTTGCCATCGCGCACGATGGTATTGGTCTTGG
>DBFWDM010000069.1:0-5163 GCA_048484635.1 Collinsella sp. | reverse complement strand
AACGTAGCCATGTTTCTCCTTTTTCCATGCGACCGGTCGGCTGCAGGCCTCGTAGGACCCAGCCCAACCTTGGGCGCCCAATACTGGGGAAGTATCTTAACGCACTTTGACTGCTACAATGCATGATTTAAGAAGAGCACACGAGGGCTTGACGCAGGCTTTGCGTTTGCCCAGCAAACACTTTAGCGGGGAGACGTGGAGCGTATGGAGTACAAGACGACGGCAAAGTTGGTCATTCAAGCGTGCGACAAAGATCTGCCGGGCGTGTTTGGTCACGGCTGCGTCTTGCTGCTGCAGGGTATTGCCCGCGAGCACTCGCTCAACCGTGCCGCCAAGAGCATGGGCATGGCGTATTCCAAGGCTTGGCGCATTGTGAACGAAGCCGAAGGCCAGCTGGGCTGCAAGCTCATAGAGCGCGACGGCGCCCGCGGATCCACCCTCACCCCCGCCGGCGAGCGAGCCATAGCGGTCTACGAGGAGCTGCAGGCCGACATCAACAACGTCATCGCCACCAAAGCCGACGCTCTCATCGCCAGCATCAAAGAGTAGCCCATTTGGGACGGGGCCTTATAGCCACACAACCCCTTCTCATAAGTTGCGGTGAAATAGGGACTGTTTATGCGGTTAAAGCCGTAAATCAATCCCTATTTCACCGCAACTTATGGAGTCGAGGATGATTTAGCTAGTTGCGGAGGGCGTTGTCTAGGGTGGCGGCCACGATCAAGGGGTCGTCGGTGCCGGCGAAGAGACGGATGGTGCTCCCCCGCTTGCCGCGTGGGGCCGAAAGGCGCGTTGTTGCGCCGCCGGCGGGCGATGTGCGGAATTCGTCTGGCAGTATGCTGAAGAATTCGCCCGCGCTGCATTCGATAAGGTCAAATTCAACTGCCGGGCCAAAACCGTGCTCCAGGATGCCGGTCGCGATGGCGTGATCGGGATGCGAGGTCAGCCCGGGATAGCGCACGTTGCGCACCATCTCGTTCGCGGCCAAATATTCAGCCAGCGCACGGGCGCGGTCGAAATGTGCCTGCATGCGAGTGTCGAGCGTGTCGAGCCCGTGCTCTAGAGCTTCAGCCTCATCGGAGGACAAGTCGAGCGCGATCAATCCGCACCCCTCGAGCAGGGCATGCGCGCACTCGGCAGCGGCGCCCACGCGATGGCGCTTAAGCTGCGAGCGCGCGACCGACGCCGCCACAAGCTTGCGCGGCGCCTCACCGGCGCACGCACGGTCGAGTGCCTCGAGCGACAGTACGGCACCCAAACGCAAAGGATCGCAGCCAAAGATAGAAGTCACCGTGTTGTCAACGACGAGCAGTGCATGGGCCTCACGCGCCGCCCGACCCAGCGCGCGCAGATCGGGCACACGCAGGCCAAAGCCACCGATCGTGTTCACAAACCACCACAGGTGCGGCCCCTCAGCATCAAACGAAGCATCAAAGCCCTCGGACGCAGCAGCAAACGCGGCAGCCGACGGCTCCCCCACCATAGCCACGTCGCAGGCATCAAAGCCGCGCGCAAACGCATCGGCAAAGTCGTCCGCAAAGACAACCAGACGATCACCGGGACGCACAATCCCCAGCTGCGACAGCGCTGCCGGCACATGCGGGGCCGCAAGCAACCGCGCCCCACGCGCGCCGGCCCTTGCAGCCCAGGCCTCTTCTAGCTGCTGTACGCCCATACGGTACCGTCCCTTGAAAACAAAAACCCACGATGCGGATGTTCCCCGCATCGTGGGCAACGGCTGCAGTATAGCGCCGATATGCGACGAATCGCCTAGATGTTGAGCGTGTGATAGGTCACGCTCGCACCCGGGGCGTCAACGGTCACGCCATAGGCCTCGGGATAGATGCGCGTCGAAAACACGAGCGCGCCATCGTTCACAAACACCTCGACCGACGAGACATCGCTGACAATGCGCACGTTGCGCACCTCGTCGACGGGCTCCCAGCGCACAGTACGACCGCAGCCGGCAGAAGCACGACCCTCATCGGTAAATCGCATCTCAAAGCGCGAAGGCAGTTCGCCCTCGGCGGGCATAAACGCCAGCTTCAGCTCGCCATCAACGATCGCGGTAAACGCGCCGTCGACACCGTCGACAACAACGTCAAAGCAGGTATCGTCGGCAACCTCCAACGAGCCCTCCCCCACACGCACCGAGGCATAATGGTGCTCAATCTCGCGCGCCGGCTGCTGCAGCACCACGCCGCCGGCACCGGCTGTAAGCTCGCGCGGCACCGTCATGCAGTGCTGCCAGCCGCACACCACGGTGGGCGCGTTGCCATAGGTCGGCTCATCGGGCATGCCCATCCAGCCGATCAAAATGTGGCGACCGTCCTCGGACGTAAACTCCTGCGGAGCATAGAAGTCAAAACCGGCGTCCCACAGGCGGAACTCGCCCAGCTCATAGGCACCGTCACCACCGGTGATGTCACCCGTTACAGGCAAGTAGCCAGCGGCATACACATTACCGCGGTCCCAACGACCGCCCTCGAGCCCCTGGGGGGAGAAGGACAGCCATTTCGCCGGTACACCGCCATCCGTCTCAATCTCCAGATACCCCGGGCACTCCCACATAAAGCCAAAACGCTCGGGCGTAGACACGCGGCTCTCGAGCTCCCAGCTCAGCATATCGGCCGAGCCATACACCAGGATCTCGCCCACATCGCGTCCGGCACCCTCGCCATGCATGGCGCAAAAACGGCTCTCGACGTGCGGCCCGTCAACTCGACGACGCGCACCCAGCACCATGTGATAACGCCCGTCCGCGTCACGCCACACCTTGGGGTCGCGCACGTGGCAGGTCAAATCCTCGGGATAATCCTCGGAAGCCAGCACCACGCGCTTTTGGCTAAACGTCTGTCCATCGGCGCTCTCGACATACACGTTATCGGCGCGACGGCCGGAGTTGACATAGTCAAAGACGCCGTCCGCATCGGGGAGCTTAACGTTGCCGGTATAGAGCACGCGAATGCGACCGTCCTCGGCAAGCGCGGAGCCCGAATACACGCCATGGCAGTCGAACGGCTCATCGGGCAGCAGCGGCGCGCCAACATACTCCCAGTTCATAAGGTCGCGGCTCGTGGCATGACCCCAAGCCTTAACGCCGCCCTCAACATCAAACGGAGCATATTGAAAATAAACGTGGAACACGCCGCCCGCCTGGCAAAGACCGTTGGGGTCGTTGAGCCAGCCCGTGGGCGGCATAATATGAAAGCGCTGGCCATACGCGCCATGACCGCACTCAGAGGCGGCGGCGTCAACAGCGGCGACCAGCTTTGCAAGGTCGCGACCGAGTGCATTAGACATATCAAAGTCCTAACGGATCGAAAGTTACAAGGTGCCAAAGATCGGCGCCAGATGCGGGGAACACCCGCGAGCATACAGCCCGCGGGCGTTCCTCAATCAAAAGCTCTTAGGCCTGCTCGGAAGCCTTGGGCTCGTCCTTGTACAGGACAAACGAGATGGCAAAGGACACGACCGCGGCAACCGCAAACATGATCGCGTACTGCACGGGCTGGGCCAGGCACAGCAGGATACCGAAGATACCCGTAACACCCGTGCCGGAGGCAGCCAGCGAAGTGAGCGCGCAGACCAGGGCACCGCAACCGCCGCCGATGCAGCCGGCGATGAAGGGCTTAAAGAAGCGCAGGTTCACACCAAAGATGGCAGGCTCGGTAATGCCCATGAAGGCGGACAGGGCCGAAGGAAGCGCCAGACCCTTGATCTTGGCATCGCGGGTCTTAAAGGCAACGGCGAGCGCGGCACCACCCTGGGCGATGTTGGCAGCGCTGGCGATGGGCAGCCAATAGGTCACACCGTACTGGGCGAGCTGGCCTAAGTCGATGGCGGTGTACATCTGGTGGATACCCGTAACGACCGTGGGGGCATAGAACAGGCCGACGATAAAGGAACCGATGCCGAAGGGCAGGGTCAGCAGAGCCTGAATCAAACCGAGGATGGCGTTCTCGGCCCAGACAAAGATGGGGCCGACGGCAACGAGCGTCACGAGCACGGTCACGAACACCGAGACGAGCGGGGTTACAAAGAGGTCGAACATCTCGGGGACAACCTTGTGGAGACGCTTCTCCAAGAAGGCGAGGATGGCGCAGGCGATGACGATGGGGATCACATGGCCCTGATAGCCGACCCACTCAAAACTGTACACACCGGGAATGACGGTGACCATGGACTGCACGCCCTCGGAGGCAACCGTGTAGGCGCTCTGCAGCGAGGAGTTGATGAACGCACCGCCGACGACGGCGCCCAGATACGGGTTGGCGCCAAAGGCCTTAGCAGCGGAATAACCGATAAGGATCTGCAGAATGCCAAAGGACGTTCCCGAGACCAGGTCGGCAATCTTGTAGATAAAGTTATTGGTGTCGAGCGCGATAAAGCCGTTGGAGGCCATAAAGTTGAGGGCACTCATAATGCCCAGCAGCAGGCCCGAAGCCACGATGGCGGGGATGATGGGGACAAAGACGTCGCCGAGCACCTTAATGGCACGCATAAAGATGTTCTGCTGCTGCGCCGCGGCCTCTTTGACCTCGGCCTTGGTGGCAGCCTCGACGCCGCTGAGCGCAATGAACTCGTCGTAGACCTTATTGACAGTGCCGGTGCCAAAAATAATCTGGAGCTGGCCCTGGGCTTCAAAGACGCCCTTAGCGCCGTCGATATTCTCGAGGGCCTCCTTGTCAACCTTCGCGTTATCGGCAATCACCAGGCGCAGACGCGTGGTGCAGTGCGCAGCCGAAACAACGTTGCCGGCGCCACCGATGTTGTCGAGCACCTCTTGGGCTGATTTGCGGTAGTCCATGACTTCCCTTTCCTCCAACGGGTGCATGCGCACCCGACTACCTTTGACACTTACACTGTAATCGTTTTCAGTTTCATATGTCTGTAATCGTTTTCATAGTAGGGTGAACGGTAGGAAAAAGCCGGCGAATGGTAGTTTTACCGCAAAAACAGGGGCCTCAAAGGCAGGCAGACATGCCCAAAGCCTAGACATTCATAAGTTGATGGCCGAGTTTGAGCGTCTTGAGACCGCTCTCCCCCTCCACGCCATCGAGCGTGTTGAGCAACATATTGGTCGCCTCGACGCCACTGGTCAGGTAGCCATAATGCACGGTGGGAATGCCGCCCGTCAGCGCGCGCAAAAACGCGTTGTCG
>DBFWDM010000068.1:0-14650 GCA_048484635.1 Collinsella sp. | reverse complement strand
CGGCGCCTCCTCGATGAGGCTGCCGATTGCGTAGAGGTCCTCGCGGCGCCAGGCGTGCCCGGCAAAGAGGATCTCCCCGGCCGTCGGCCGCAGCATCCCGCAGATCATCTTGAGCGTTGTCGACTTGCCGGCGCCGTTGGGGCCGAGCAGCCCGTACACCTCGCCCTCGCGGATATGAAGGCTCACGTCGGCTACGGCGTCCTGCGCCTGGTCGCCGCTGCCGAAGCGCTTGGTGAGCCCGCGCGTCTCGAGCATGTAACCCATGGGTTCGTCCTTTCTCTTCCGGGCGCGCGGGCCGAGTCGCCGTGCCCGCGCGCCTTACCTTTCGGGTTCACCATCCATGGTGGGGCGCGTTTCTAACGAAGCTGTAACGGCCGTTGGGCTCTTTTGGCGCCAGCCCTTCTCGATCCGTACGCCACTCATGGTATGTTTATCGCGATAACAAGGACGGAGGTGCCCGTGGCACGCAATAAGTACCCGGAGGAGACGGTCGAGAAGATTCTCGACGTTGCCGAGCGGCTCCTCGTGGAGCGCGGCTACGAGCACACCACGATGATCTGAAGAGCAATACGCTAAATCGAAAAAGGCAAACCCTGGAGACGTGATTTTCGCCATAACGAGCAAGAATATCGAAGATGTCTGCACACCTTTGGCGTGGGAAGGCGAACAGCCAGTTGCAATCAGCGGACACTCTTGCGCGTATGCGACCGAAAGCATTATCCCGAGATACCTAGCATATTTAATCAGGGCTGCCAGTGGCAGTGTGAGGGTAATCTAGGGGTGGCGGTTCTGCCCGCTGCCGTCCCGTGCTGATTCTGGCTTGCGAGGCGATTCTGCTATCCTGCGAGTTGAAAAGGTTCCATCCCGGCGACAAGAGCTCCCTGCTCTTCCGCGAACAGCGGATAGCCAGGGTGGTCGTTTGTTAGTAGTACTTTTTGAACGATAAAGTTACCGTGATAATCAAGCGGTTGGCTGCCATTGCCTAAGCAGTCTTGTCATATCGTTGCCGCAGTCTCCGGCGCAGTGCGCAGCTCCTGCCGAATCTTCCGAAAGCGTTCCGGGACTTCGGCAAGCTCCATCTTCTGCGGGGCATCTACCGTGCCCGCTTCCTTCGCCGTTTCGTAATACCAACACTTGTAATCCACCATCTCCATGGTGTGCTGCAATTCCGCCATCTGCTGTTTCAGAACTTCTTGTTGGCGCCGGAACATGGCAAGGCGCAAATCGATGGTGTCGTCTCCTTGCAGCGCCATCTCGATGTACTGCCGGATGTCCTTGATGGACATCCCGGCTTTCTTCATGCAGCCGATCACCTGCAGCCATTCGATATCCGATTCCCGGAACATGCGAATGCCACCGGAGGAGCGCTCCACGAAGGGCAGCAGCCCCTCCTTGTCGTAGTAGCGCAAGGTGGACGCCGCAACCCCCAGCAGTTTCGCCATTTCCCCCACCGTATAGACCATCTGAAAACCCCTCCGAATTATTCCAAAATCCCCTTGACTTAAAGTTAACTTCAAGTTCTAGGATGCACGTGAAGTTCAAAGGAAGCATGCTTCCAAACGGAATGATTGTCAATCATAAGGAGGGGAATCGAACGTGAACAGGCCGTATGTTTTCTGCCACATGATGTGCGCTTTGGACGGAAAGATCATGGGCGGTTACATGGGAACGCCGCAGGGCAGAGCGGCGGGCGATGCGTTCTACGACATTGCCTTCGGGAAAGAGCCCTTTTACCATCACCAGGGTTGGCTGTCCGGTAGGGTGACAACGGACGACAACTTCACCTTCTACAGGAAGCCGGACCTGGACGAAGATGCGCCGGCCGTTCCGGCAGGTGATTTCATCGCGCAGCCGGATTTCGGAATGTTCTATGTCTCCGTGGACCCCCACGGCAAGCTGGGGTGGAAAAGCAGCACCCTGCGCTATGTGGACACCACCGCCCATGTCGTCGAGGTGCTGACAGAGCAGGTCGGCAACGCCTACAGGGCATTTTTGAGAAAGCTGGGAATCTCGTACATCATCGCGGGAGAAACGGAGCTGGATCACGGTTTGGCCCTTTCCAAGCTGAAAGAAGAATTCAACATCGAGACCCTGATGCTAGGCGGTGGCGGCGTGCTTAACTGGTCGTTCCTGCAAGCGGGGATGTGCGATGAGATCAGCATCGTGTTGGCGGCGGCAGCAGACGGGAGCCCGGATACGCCGCCGGTTTTCCGAGCCGCAGAAGGCATTTCGGAGAGCAAGGCCCTTGGCTTTACGCTGAAAGAGGCGAAGGCCATGGACGGCGGGGCGGTCTGGCTGCGCTATGGCGTGAATCGATAATTCTAAGCAGGAGGTTTCAATTATGAGATATGAACGAAAAGAGCAGTTCGAGAAGGTCAACGCATTCGGCACGGGAACGGCGAACACCGCCTATGCCCAGTACTTCACCGGCGATTCGTTCCTGAATCCGCTGACCGATCCGGAAGGCGGCCTGTTCGCCGCCAACGTGACCTTCGAGCCGGGATGCCGCAACAACTGGCATATCCATCACGCGGACAAAGGAGGCGGTCAGCTCCTACTCTGTACGGCTGGCGAAGGCTGGTACCAGGAGGAAGGCAAGGCCGCCGTCAGTCTGCACGAGGGCTCCGTTGTGATGATCCCCGCCAACGTCAAGCACTGGCACGGAGCGAAGAAGGACAGCTGGTTCAGCCATATCGCCGTGGAGATTCCCGGCGAGAATTGCGAGAACGAGTGGTGCGAGCCGGTATCCCATGAAGAGTACGCAAGTCTGTAGGGAGGAACGAAACATGGCAGTCAAGCAGACGGCAGGCAGAGATGCCCTGGGCGAATTCGCCCCGAAATTCGCGGAACTGAACGATGACGTGCTCTTCGGAGAGGTCTGGAGCCGAGAGGGGCAGCTCAGCCTCCGCGACCGCTCTCTCGTGACCGTCGTCGCGCTGATGGCTCAGGGGCTTACCGATGAGAGCTTCCGCTATCACCTGACGACGGCAAAGAAGAACGGTATTACAAAAGAAGAAATCGCGGAGGTCGTGACCCATGCAGCCTTCTACTGCGGCTGGCCCAAGGCGTGGGCGGTTTTCCGCATGGCAAAGGATATCTGGGGCGAGGAGTAGAACGATGATCTTGAATGAAGCCTACCCGTTGGCAAACGGAGTTCAGGTTCCCAAGCTGGGACTGGGCACCTGGTTCATCGACGATGTCGAGGCGGCGGAAGCCGTTCGCGAGGCGGTAAAGCTGGGCTATCGCCTGATCGACACCGCGCAGGCCTACGGAAACGAACGCGGCGTCGGCGAGGGCGTGCGTACCTGCGGCGTTCGCCGGGAAGAGCTTTTCGTCGCCAGCAAGATCGCGGCAGAGCTGAAGACCTACGAGGATGCGGCGAAGTCCATCGATGAGACGCTGGAGAGGATGGGGCTCGGCTACCTCGACCAGATGATCATCCACTCTCCCCAGCCGTGGAGCGAGTTCCGTGTGGAGAAGCGCTATTTCGAGGAGAACAAGGAGGTCTGGCGTGCGTTGGAGGATGCGCAGGCGGCGGGCAAGGTCAAGGTAATCGGCGTGTCCAACTTCCTGCAAGATGACCTTGAGAACCTCCTGGGCTCTTGCCGCGTGATGCCCATGGTCAATCAGATGCTCCTGCACATCACCAACACCGATTCGGCATTGGTAGACTTCTGCAAGACGCAGGGCATCCAGGTGGAGGCATACTCTCCCATTGCCCACGGCGAGGCGCTGAAGAATCCGGCGATCGTTAAGATGGCAGAGAAGTACGGCGTATCTGCCGCCCAGCTCTGCATCCGCTATGTCCTTCAGCTTGGAGCCGTCGCGCTTCCCAAGACGGCAGATCCCGCCCACATGGAAAGCAACGCGGACGTAGATTTCGCGATCTCCGAGGAAGACATGGAAACGCTCAAGAACATGGAGCGCATCGCCAACTATGGTGAATTCAGCGCATTTCCCGTGTTTAGCGGAAAGCCTCTTGCATGAGGAGAAAGCGTAAAATGAAAACCTTGATTCTGTACTACTCCTACGGAGGCAACACGAAGCGCATCGCCGAGATGATTCAGAGGGAAATCGGCGGGGATATTGCTCGTATGGATACGGTTGTTCCCTACGATGGCGATTATGATGAAGTCGTCAATCAGGGGCAGCGTGAGATTGCCGAGGGCTATTGCCCGGAACTGAAGCCGCTGCACATTGGCTGGAGAGATTACGACACCATCATCCTGGGTTCTCCTGTCTGGTGGTACACCTTTGCGCCCGCCATGCGCAGTTTCCTGGAGCGGGCTGACCTGACCGGGAAGATCGTGTATCCGTTTGCCACCAATGGCGGCTGGCCGGGACACGCGCTGAAGGACTTTGAGGAAGCCTGCAAGGGCGCAATCGTGAAGCCGGGCCTCGATGTGCAGTTCGATGAATCCATGCTCCGTACTTCTGAGAAAGATATTCAGGCATGGATTAATACAATCTGCAGATAATCGATCTGCAGCTTTTGGCATCCGCCACAGAACCGACAAGGGTTTGGGATGATCCCAAAAATGCAAACAGGGCGCTCCGACTTCCTGTCGGAACGCCCTTCGCTCCCTTCATGCCCTTTTTCCTCGCCTTCACCGGGCGACCCGGGAGCTGGGGCTGGCAGACGCCTCTCTGCTCTTCGTCCACAACGTCCAGGGAAATCTCGCGGTCAACCGCCTGCTCGGTTGGAGGCGAGGGTCTGAGTTTGCCCATGCGCAGGAGTTGCTCGACGCCTATTCCGAAGGGGGTATGCGGGCGGTATCGGCCCCTTGTGCACTGATCGCGAATTAGAGCATGATAGCGTCGTCGGCCGTGAAGGCATCAAGGGATCCCTGCTTGACCTGAATGCAGACGTATGTGATGCCCGAGTCGGATGCGGCGCGGAACTGACGGTGTGCGGCGGGGGAAATGCGCAGCCAGTCGCCGGCTGCCAGCTCGATATCCTCACCGTCGATCGTGACCGAGCCCGCGCCCTCGAGCACGCCATAGATCTCCTCGTTTTCCTTGTGTGCATGGACGAACGGAACGCCAGCGCCGGCGGGAAGATTGTTGACACTCACCTCTGCCCCGGTAAGCCCGAGCACTTCGTGCAGCTCGACACGGCTCTCATTACCGATGTGGGTCTTTGCATAATTAGCCATAATGGTTCCTCTCTTGGGGTTAATTTACCTTGTAGGCATCTCCTGCGTGAGCTATATTCAACGCGAAGGCGCATGCAAATACGAGTACGCACATATTTGTAACTGTGTACTTTTTTGTGAAACCGGTATGGTCAAGGAGGTTGGGTCTCCCATGATGGCGAAAGAGGAGCTTCCGGAGTGTCCGGTCGCAACGGCGGTAGCGCTCATTGGCGGAAAGTGGAAGCTGCTCATTATCCGTAACTTGCGCGTACGCCCTTGGCGTTTCAACGAGTTGCGCCGCAACCTTGAGGGGATCTCTCAGAAGGTGCTTACCGACAGCCTGCGGCAGATGGAGGATGATGGGCTGGTCTTTCGCCATGACTATGGCGAGAATCCTCCCCGCGTTGAGTATGGCCTTACCGAGCTCGGCCGCCAGATGATGCCCATCATGGACTCGCTCGCAGACTTCGGCGCCTATTACAAGACGGTCGTTTCGTAGCGGACACGCTGCTTAGGGGGCGGAGAACCGCTACGAGTACGATAGCGATTCTCCTGCGGCTGCCGTTGATTCCGTAGTTATAGAGCGGAAGGAGACTGCAATGGGGTCGTCCGCCCCACAAGAAGGCCCTCCCTTCCCGGTATGGCGCCGACATGCGCACGCCGGCTCAAACTGCTCGATGCGCGAAGTGTTGTTATGGCTTCACTCGGCCTGTGGACGCCCAATCATCCGTGCACCACATTCTGCCCATGTGCATGGGCGGCTGCCCCCACCGCCATATGGTCTCCGGCGTGCGCCGTTGCCCCTGGTTCAAAGACGACCCCGATGCCTACGTCCTCGCCAAAACTCGCGCCGCCCGTAAGAGCCGCCAATAAAACCTCCGGCCCTGCTTGGCCCCGGGAATAAACGTCAGACTTGCCGATTCACGCCTCGCGCAAGGGCCGTTCTACTTCCCAAACCTGATCTGCCTGTCGCACAGCTCGAGGGCGACAAGGGAAGCCTGGGTCACCTCCTTGATATCCTCTGCGAACTACTGGAGTGCGGCACAGTCGGATGACTGGACCGTTTTCGTTGGAGCTTGGTTGTTTGCCTGTGTGAATGGCGTATTTGTTTTAGCTAGCGGTTGCGACGCCTTGTTGCGGAAATGCTAACTGATGCAACTACGCCACCGGCAACACTCAGGGCGACTGCTATCGCGCCGTTGTCGCCCGTAGCGGGTAGGGTGGTCCTGGCTGGTTTAACCGCCGCTACTGCCTTAGTGGAAACGGGATTTGCCGCGGGCTTTTCTGCCTTGGGCTGCGGTGTGGGCTCGGGCTTGGTTTCCGGTTCGGGTTTGACCTCTGGGCTCGGTTTAACACTTGGATCGGGTTTGGAACCGCTCGTATCGGTTGCAATCAAGTGCACGTCGCTGTCGAAGACGTAGCGGATGTAGTAATCGTGCCGCGTCTCGTGCGTAATCCCCTGCCCGCTGTCGAAGTCGCGGTCAACGTGTGTGCCGAGGCGGGTTGAGCTGGTGAGGTTCAGTCTGTAAGGGATTTGGTCGTCGGCGTAGCCGCCTGTAAAGACAGCGGTTGCTCTAACGTGATTGTCGATCATGGTCAGGGCAATAGAGACGCTGGCCTCTTTGGGGTTCTCGGTTTTTATAAGGCCTTCGGTATCGGTGTCGATCTTGAAGAGATGGACGGTGTCGTTAAGCCCGTAGATGAAGTCCTCGGGTTTGTCGGGGAAATCGTATACAAACGCCTCATTCTGGACCAACATGAAGGCAGGAGGGAGCTCCAGGTCATAGTTATGGTCGACAACGGTGGTAGCTGTGAGGCTGCCTTCTGCGTTGGCTTCGTTGCAGGTAATGGGTGCTGCGACATCGGTTTCGGGCATTTCTGTCGCCAGTGCTGCGCAGGGTAGCAAAAGCAGTCCTGCCACAAGAATGCTTACTCCGAAGGCGGCGATTCTGGCGTCTGCATGACGCTTGACGTCGCGGATAGACAGGCCAGTCCGTTTGTTATGGGTCTGCGGTGCAACATGCTGTTCATACATAAGACGCTCCTTGTTCGTAGGCCGGTTTCGCGGATCTATATTGCGCCTGGCCGATGCGGCTAGGCTCTTTCACGCGAACGCTTACGCGAGCAGGGAGAAAGCTCAAGCTAATTTTCCCACAGTCGATACTTTGTGAGCAACGATTTGCTGTTCAATTTTCGGAGAGAGAATCAAGACGGTCGAGGAGTTATCAGGCAATGAGATTGTGTCTAGAGAGCGCGAACGAGAGATGCGATCTACAGACGACTGAATAGCTC
Organism: Collinsella sp.; assembly: GCA_048484635.1. GTDB lineage: Bacteria > Actinomycetota > Coriobacteriia > Coriobacteriales > Coriobacteriaceae > Collinsella. The sequence continues at coordinate 7,223 of DBFWDM010000068.1, read as the reverse complement.
CATCTGTTTTGGTTACAACGAAATGTGTGCCGCGCGCCTGCGGCATGAAGAAGGGAGATTCTTATGAATATCGTTGTATTGAGCGGTAGCCCGCGCAAGGGCGCCAATACCGACACTATGGTCGAGGCCTTTGCCGAGACCGCGCGCGAGGCCGGCAATACGGTCGAGGTCATCCGCGTTGCCAGCAAGAAGATCGCTGGTTGTCTGGGGTGCCAGTATTGCTTCGCCCACGAGGGCACTTGCGTGCAGAAGGATGACATGGCCGACGTGATCGAGTCGCTGAAAGGCGCCGATATGGTTGTCTTCGCTTCGCCTATCTACTGGTTTGATATCACTGCGCAGGAGAAGGCCGCCATCGACCGCCTGTACGCCTTCGGTGCCACGGGCTTCCCGTTCACCAAGACGGCCCTTTTGCTCGATAGCCACAGCGAGGGCGTCTATGATGCGGCGATCGCTATGTACAAGTCAACCTGCGCGTACTGCAAGTGGGAGGACCAGGGCATTGTCACCGTTAGCGGTATGACCGAGCGCGACAGCATGGCATCGTCGCCCAAGTTGGAAGAGGTGCGAGAGCTCGCTCGCAAGCTGGCCTAAGGGCAAGAAGAACGCATGGCAATCGGTGTTGGTGGAAAGCCTACTTCCCTTGCCAAGAGGGTTACTGATTGCCATGCATAGTTGCTGACATTTTCTTTTGCAACTTTTGCTATTTTTTGCAAGTTTTGCTACCAGCTGTAACTGGCCTTTATCTGAGGAACGCTCCTTGATTTATTGCTTATCGTTGGTAGCTGTCACGGTCGAAATGTCTTCGCGGCAGTCGATCGGCCCTCGTCGAGCTCCTTCAGCCGGGAGAGGCAACGGTCCAGAAACCCGCTCCTGGCTTGCGCGGCAAGGAGTCCGTCGCAGAAGCGGTCGCCACGAACGCACCACGTGATGCATGCACGTATCAGGTCAATGTCCCCATGGTCGATGTCGCAGCTGTCTATGCCTTCCGAGGTGTCGATGCTATGGCGTTCAAGCGTCTCGAAGTAGCTGGTGTCCGCGAACCCGTCCAGTTCATAGAAATCGTCGACGAAATCCTCGAGTCCGAACGTCCCGCCCCCAAACTCGACATTCATGTTTCTGTCCGCCAGCTTGCCAGCGTACTTGGTTAGTCTTTCGAACATGTTCGCTCCTTAGCTCAAAAGCCCGTTGTCGCCCAGGTAGTCCACGAAGGCATCGATGATCCGTGCCGTGCGAGTCGCGATGTCTATTTCGGTGAAGTCTCCCATGACTTGCGTCAGGCGCTTGAGTTCCGCGATATTTGTTCCGGCTTTGCGCTTGCCATTGCCGTCGGTGTATCCCTCATAGTACTTGCGTTTATCGCAGAATCTGTAGTCGGCCGCGCGGATGTTTACACGCTTCTCGAGCAGCGCCTTGTTACCCAGCGCCTCCAGGCTGGATTGATCGACGAGCGGGTCTATCTCGTTGCGCTTCTTGGCATAGATGTGCTCAATTTCGAGCGTGGTGTCTAGGTCCATGAGTGGTTGATCTGGGTCTGCGTACGCCCACCAAGTGAGCATGGACTTCGTTACAGGCCTGCCGTTGGTGAACACGTAGGTCCGGAATCGCTCAGCAATATTTGCGCGATTGAAGTGGTGGTTAGGAAACTCCACCGGGCGGTGCTCCACGATGTTGATCATCTCGGGATACACTGGCGAACGCAGCGCGTTCACGCCGGGTCGCTCAATGGCGTAGGCGAAAATGAATGCCGTGATCTTGTTTAGAAAGCCGTAGAGTGCCTCGTCATCGAGGACACCTTTGCTGTCGCTGTTGGCAAGGAACCATACGCTTAGCAGATAGGTCCACATGCCGTTGGGGGCGTAGTTCAGCACGAAGAGCCTGCGGAGCACGCGCTCGCTGAATCCTTCCTGCGCGTCGACGCGTTGCCAGAAGCCGAGTAGGGCCTCAAGATCGCCGAGCGTGGCGTCCTCCTTGAGTATGGCGTAGCCATCGGCACCGAAGAAGTCGCGCAACGATGCGGTGGTCGTGTCGCGGATGCCTTTCTTCGCGCGGCGGTAGTACATATAGCGCGTAAATAGCTCATCGGTTGGTGTACCGCGCATGGGTCGGAAGATAGCGTTCGCTCCCTCCTCGAGCCCCTTCCAGCGACGGATGAACTCATCCTTGCGCCCCGTGTCGGAATAATGCTTGTAGAACTGGCTCTTGAAGATGTCGGCATCCGAGAGAGGCAACCCTCGGTCGTTTAGAGTCGAGAAGATGCGTAGCGCGGTGTCCTGCGACTCCGCTTCAATGGGCAACAGTATCACATTGTTGATGACGCGTGTGGCCATGTAGACGGTGTAGGTGGGCCACTCGCTCACCAGTTGCTCAATTTTCCTCTGGAAGAAAGCAAAGTTGCGGGCATAGGCGCTTTTCCAGCCATCGCCTACATTGCCCTCTCGTAAAATCTCGAGGAATTCATTTTTGTCGTTGTCCGATGCAACCTCGGAGTCGATCTTGAGACGCTCCATGTCGGGCTCGTCGAACTCGTCGGTCTTCCATACACAACGGGCGATTGCCTCGCGCATCTTCACAGACTGCTTATCCTTCATGTTGGTGAACTTGTCGTAGAACGCGCGGAGCAGCAGCATGATGGTGGTGAGGCGTTGCTGGCCGTCAATGATCTCGAGTTGGCCAGAGAGGTTCTTAAAGGTGACGATGGGTCCTAGGAAGTATTCGTCGTTCTCGCTGTCGAAACGCTCGTAGTCATCGCCTGGAAAAGCGAACGAGAACAGGTCATCCCACAGCGTTGCGCATTCATCCTCGCCCCAGGCGTAGGGCCTCTGGTAGTCGGGGATGAGGAAGTCTGATCGCTTATCGGTGAGAAGATCGCGAATCGATCGCTGGTCGATGTTGAGCTTGGACATGAGCTGTACCTTCCGCGCGGGAACAATCAAGATGACACGGATTATATCGCCGAAGTCGTCATTCGCTCTATTGCTGCGAGCTACTGAATCTAGCAACCTCTGGCCAACCCTTACGGTTTCATGTCGTGATCCATATCGGCGCCGATCAATGCCCGTGATGCTTCTGCTTGCACCTTCTTTGGAGAGCGCGAACGAGAGATGCGATCTACAGACGACTGAATAGCTCCATCTGTTTTGCTTACAACAAAATGCGTGCCGAGCGCCTGCGGCATGAAGGAGGGAGTCTTCGCTTCGCCCATCTACTGGTTTGATATCACCGCGCAGGAGAAGGCCGCCATCGACCGCCTGTACGCTTTCGGTGCCACGGGTTTCCCGTTCACCAAGACGGCCCTTTTACTCGATAGTCACAGTGAGGGCGTCTATGATGCGGCGATCGCTATGTACAAGTCGACCTGTGCGTACTGCAAGTGGGAGGACCAGGGCATTGTCGCCATCAGCGGTATGACCGAGCGCGACAGCATGGCATCGTCGCCCAAGTTGAAAGAGGTGCGAGAGCTCGCTCGCAAGCTGGCCTAAGGACAAGAAGAACACATGGCAATCGGTTGTATCGCGAGTATATGAATAGGGGTGTATTCCCTCAAGTACCGTATAGAACAATTTTTAAACGCAGAAAAATAACTGAAAACAAATTAATCTGCGTTAAAATATTGTTGAACAGAAATTCATGAGGGAAGGTTGCGTATGCGTCGCAAGGCAGACGAGCTCCTTAGGGAATGGCGAGACAAGGCTGATAGAAAACCTTTGCTGGTCAAAGGCGTGCGCCAGTGTGGCAAGACCTATCTGCTCAGAACGTACGCCCAGGATCTTTTCGAATCGGTTGTCTACGTTAATCTTGAGAACGACCGGTCGGCGCGAGCGGATTTTTCGGGCGGTCTTGACCCTCATTCGATCGTACACGCGATCGAGGCTCGCACGGGGCAGCGTATCGTGCCTGGCAAAACCTTACTGTTCATTGACGAGATCCAGGCATGCGAGGAAGCGCTCACTTCCCTTAAATACTTTTGCGAAGATGCTCCCGAGTATTACGTTGCGGCTGCTGGGTCGCTTCTTGGGGTTGCCATTAACCATCAGTCGTATTCGTTCCCCGTTGGAAAGACCGACTTGATTGAGATGACTCCACTCGATTTCGAGGAGTTTCTCTGGGCGATGGGGCACGATCAGCTGGTCGACGAGATACGCTCATCATTCGAGTCAATGGGACCTCTTGCGCCAAGCCTTCATGAAAAGGCGCTTGGGCTCTATCGACAGTATCTTGTTGTTGGCGGAATGCCCGAGGCGGTCCAAACGTACATCGATGATCAGTCAATCATTGATGTGGCCGAAAAGCATCGGATTATTCTCGACGGATATTCCGCCGACACCAATAAATATGCTGATGAACGCTTGAGCGCAAAGACGCGTGCGTGCTTCGACTCCATTCCACAGCAGCTTGCCAAAGAGAATCGTAAATTTCAATACAAGGTAGTGCGAGCGGGGGGCAATGCGTCTCTCTTTGGAGATGCTCTCGACTGGCTTGTATTGTCGGGTACGGTGGCGCGCTGCAGCCTAGTCGGGCAGATCGAAAGCCCCTTAGAGGCCTTTGTTAACCCTTCTGCTTTTAAAATCTATCAGGCTGATACAGGGCTGCTCGTCTCCAAAGCCGGTGCTCAACGCGCCGATATTCTTGCCGGTATCGGTGGCACATTCATAGGCGCACTTACCGAAAACTACGTTGCCCAACAGCTTTCAGCCATGGGCTATCCGCTGCATTATTGGGCGCGAGACAATCGTGCGGAAATCGACTTTGTAGTAGAGAAACAGGGATGCTTGTCTGCGATTGAAGTCAAGGCGGGGGAGAACACAAGATCTCGAAGTCTGTCCTCGCTAAAAAAGACCCATCCAGGCGTGCGCCTTATCAGGCTATCGACTAAGCCCTTTGGAATGAATGATGGGCTTATGTCTGTTCCACTTTATGCAGCATTTTGTCTATAGGGATGATGCTGCTGTAATGCATGGGGCCCGGGGCGCGATATTGCTGCGCTCCGGGCCCCGCTGCTTTGTAAAACCATGGCGGTTCTGCCGTCGTCCTAATCAAACAAACTCGGCATGTCGTTTTCTTTCATGAGGGCACCGGCTGAGGGGAGGCTCTGCGCGGTGAACTTCTCGGCCGAGACGCCGGCGCCAAGGATCTCTTCGGTTGTGCCGACGGTGGTGACCGAGCGGCCCTTCTTGGCGGTAAAGGCCTGGACGCCCTGCGTGTTGGTAGTCGTCTTGGTCTTGAGCAACGACGTGTTGAAGTTCATCAAACGATAGTCGCTCGAGACCAGTGCGATGTCGCGGTCTTCCTTGAGCACCTGGGCATACAGCAGCTTGCTGCCGCCGTAGATAGCGTTCTTGAGGCGCTTGCGGTTGGTCTTGGTGACGTATCCAGAAAGTGCGACACGCACCACGCGGCCGTTCTCAAAGACAAACAGCACGTCGGCCTTATAGTCCTCGGGGTCGATGACCCAGATGACGCTCTCGTCGGGTTCCATCTCAAGATCGGTCGGCAGGTACGAGCCCAGCTGGGCCGACTTGGTGTCCTCAAACGCCGCAACCTTGCATTTGTACACCTGGCTCTTGTTGGTAAAGACCAGCAGCTCGTGGGTGTTGGAGGACGGGAACTCGATAAAGGGTTTGTCGCCGTCCTTGTACTTGAGCGTGGTCGCCTTCTTGAGCACGCGGTCCGTCATCTTCTTAAGGTAGCCATCGCGCGAGAGCATGATGGTCACCGGGTACTCCTCGACCTCGGGCTCCAAGCTTACCTCGATAACCTCATGGGGCTCGATCCTGCCCGTGCGACGCGGCATCACATATTTCTTGTTGACCGCGGCCAGCTCGTCGCTGATGACCTTCTTGATGTTCTCCTCGCTGGAGAGGATCTCCTCAAGCTCGGCAATCTCGCTCTCAAGCTTGGCGATGTCCTTGGTGCGGTTGAGGATGTACTCTTCGTTAATGTTGCGGAGCTTGAGCTCGGCAACAAACTCGGCCTGGGTCTCGTCGATGTCGAAGCCGCGCATAAGGTTGGGCACGACCTCGGCCTCGAGCTTGGTGCCACGGATGATGGCGATGGCCTTGTCGATGTCGAGCAAGATTGCCTCGAGGCCGTGCAGCAGGTGCAGGCGCTCGGACTTTTTGCCCAGGTCAAAGTTAATGCGGCGACGCGTGGACTCAATTCGCCATTTGACCCACTCGTGCAGAATCTGGCGCACGCCCATAACACGGGGATAGCCGTCGACGAGCACGTTGAAGTTGCACGAGAACGAATCCTGCAGCGTGGTCGAGCGATAGAGCTTGGCCATGAGCTTGTCGGGATCGACGCCGCGCTTAAGGTCGATGGCGATGCGCAAGCCCGAGAGGTCGGTTTCGTCGCGGATGTCAGCAATCTCCTTGACCTTGCCCTCCTTGGAGAGCTTGACGATGCGCTCGATGATGACATCGGTCTTGGTGGTGTAGGGAATCTCGTAGACCTCGATAATGCGCTCTTCGGGAATCCAGCGCCAGCGGGAGCGGATCTGGAAGCTGCCAAGGCCGGTCTCGATAATCTTTTCCATCTCCTCGCGGCGGTAGATGATCTCGCCGCCGGTCGAGAAGTCGGGCATGGGCATGTACTCGAGCAGATCGCAGTCGGGATCCTTGAGGTAATGCATCGTGGCAGTACAGACCTCGTTGAGGTTGAAACCGCAGATGTCGGACGCCATAGCGACGCCGATGCCCTTGTTGGCCGAGACAAGGATGTTGGGAAACGTGGTGGGCAGCAGGCGCGGCTCCTTCATGGCGCCGTCGTAGCTGTCGACGAAGTCGACCGGATCCTTGTCGATGTCCTTGAAGATCTCGGCGCTGATGGGGGAGAGCTTGGCCTCGGTATAACGCGAGGCGGCGTAGCTTAGATCGCCCGAATAGTACTTGCCAAAGTTGCCCTTCGACTCCACGAAGGGGGCGAGCAACGCCTCGTTGCCGGTTGCCAGACGCACCATCGTCTCGTAGATCGCGGCATCGCCGTGCGGGTTGAGCTTCATGGTCTGGCCCACGATGTTGGCGCTCTTCTGGCGCTCGCCCTTGAGCAGACCCATCTTGTACATGGTGTAGAGCAGCTTGCGGTGCGAGGGCTTAAAGCCGTCGATCTCGGGGAATGCACGCGAGACGTTGACGCTCATGGCGTAGGGCATGTAGTTGACCTCGAGCGTCTGCGTGATCGGCTGGTCGGTGACCTCGGAGTGCAGGCCGATGACGTTCTCG
>DBFWDM010000067.1:0-3876 GCA_048484635.1 Collinsella sp. | reverse complement strand
GACCCCTTTCGAACTACGGGGCCCCGATTGCTAGGACCTACAGAAGGGTGCGACAAGCACACAACGTTTAGGAACACTCGGGAGCCGACAGATACTAATGTGACGCTTATGCAATCACGTTCGTATAGGTTACGGGGAAATGAGTTCGATTTCAAGCGTGAACTGCGATTTTTTACTCGTGTGGAGACTTTTTCGTAATCTTATGAACACACGTCTCCACAACTTGACGATAACCAGCCAGGCATTTGGCTTTGGGGTAAAGTATCCGGAGTCAACGACTCCAGATCAAATTTACGAGAAAGGTGCCCGCGTGCTCAAAGCAGTCGTTTTCGATATGGACGAAACGCTTCTTAGCATCAACCTTAACGCGTTCATCCTTCGCTATTTTAAGGATGTCTCTTCGATGCTCGCGGATATCGGGCGCCGCAGTCGCGGTGGCACGATGGCACGCCTCGGCACCATCCTGGTCGACCTCAACGCCAATCGCCGCAGCGGCACGGATAACCGCACCAATCTTGAGTTTTACCGCACCGAGGTCGAGCACAGGTGCGGCATCTGCCTCTCCGATCCCTTCATCTACGAGGCGTTTACTTACTACGACCGCGAAGTTCTTCCGTACAAGAATGACGAACTCATTAACGCCCACGCTATGCCGGGCGCGCACGCCGCGCTCCAGGCCGTACAGGACGCTGGACTACGCTGCGCGCTCTTTACCAACCCCAGCTTTCCCCAGGGGGCCATCGAGTGCCGCATGGGCTGGGGCGACCTGGCCGACGCCCCCTTTGAACTCGTGACGCACATGGGAAACGCCACCCGCTGCAAGCCCGATGCCACCTACTATCTAGAGCAGCTTCAGGTGATGGGGCTCGAGCCACACGAGGTCCTTATGGTGGGCAACGATCCCAAACGCGACTTCCCGTCCCCCGATTGCGGCATCCAAACCGCCTTTGTGGGCCAAGGCAAGCCCAGCCGAGCCACCTGGCGCGGAACCATGGAAGACTTCGCCCGCGACTTTAACGCCGTAATCGAGGCCTTCTACGAGCACCAAATAGCCGACGAACTATCGTAGGCGCCAGAACATCTAGCGCAGTTGCGGTGAGATAGTTCCTGTTTGCCCCTCACCCGGGTAATTTTAGGAACTATCTCACCGCAACTTAATATCTAGCAGACCTGGGTTTTACCGATCATGATGTTGAGGATCTCGATGTCGGTGTCCTTCATGCCCACGCGGCCCACGTAGCCCATGCTGGCAATCGTCTGCTCGACGGTATCTTGGATCAGGCCCTCGCCGGCGCGGAAGCCGCGACCCTGCATGGCCATATCATGGCCCAGAATCGCCGCATCGACGGCAGCCGAGATCTTGGCGGCACAGCTCGCTTTGGCGCCGTCGCACACGATGCCGCCCACGTTACCGAGCGTGTTCGAGACCGTCGCGCCAATCTGCTCGCGCGTGCCACCGCACAGCCAGGTAATCGCGGCGCCGGCGCCGCACGCGGCGCAAATAGCACCGCAAAACGCCGAGAGCGCACCAATATAGCTCTTGATATGCACGGCGATAAGATCGGACAGCATCACGGCGCGCACCAGGCGCTCGTGGTCGCAACGCAGGTACTCGGCATACTCCATGACGGGCAACGCGCAGGTAATACCTTGATTGCCCGAGCCGCACACAATGGCGACCGGCAGCGCGCAACCGTTCATGCGGGCGTCGGACCCGGCGGCTGCACGGGCACGGGCACGGCAGGCGACGTCATCGGCACGAGCACCCAGCAGCGTACGACCCACCTCGGCGCCCCAAGCGTGCGCAAGGCCCTCGGCACTGATTGCGCCATTCAGCTCAATCTGACGCTCAACGGCAGCGCGGGCGTCCTCAATGTCACCGTCCTCGATAAAGTCGATGATGGTCTCAATCGACATGGGCGTATCGGCGTTATCTGCCGCCCGCTCGGCCACGACGCGCTCGGCGCAGGCGGCACACTCCCCCGCCGACTTGCCGCATACCGGAATACCATCGAGCGTATGGCACGTGACATTAGTGTGGTGATCGGTAATCTCGACGACCGCGGTATGGCCCCCGGCCGTCGCAGTCACCTTGATGTAGAGGTTGGGCACACCCTCGACAAGCGACACATCGCAGTAGCCGGCGTCGGCGAGGAGCTCGGCCACGCGAGCGCGGTCTTCATCGTTAACGCTCTCGAGCACCTCGAGCGCGCTCTTAGCGTCGCCGCCCACGGCACCCAGCACGGCCGCCGCTTCAATACCGTGCATGCCGCCCGAGTTGGGCACGGTCACGCTCTTGACGTTCTTGATGATATTGCCCGAGCAGGCAACATCCATATGATCGGGTTCGCAACCGAGCGTCTGACTCGCCAGCGCCGCTGCATAGGCAACGGCAATGGGCTCGGTACAGCCGAGCGCGCAGACAAGTTCGCGGTTCAAAACATCGCAAAACGCGGCATCACGGATGGAATCGGTAGGCATAGGTATCTCCTGCTTGCATAACGGGCTGGGCTCTCATAATAGTTAGCTCCTTTATTTGATAACAATGCATCAAAAACCGCAACCATGGTTCCGGCAGACGGCGCTCAAGCGCAAACTGACGACATTCATTCACAAGAAGTCAGTCTTGTTGCCTGCTAAAGCGTTTGACCAAAAAACGCTCGAGCGTTTACGCAAAAGTCGCGCTATCATGCAGTCGAACGCGGTAAACACCTTTAGCATTTGCGCCGCACAGACCAGAGAGGAACCATCCATGAAGATCGGTATCGGTAACGACCACGCCGCCGTCGAGCTCAAGAACATCATTTCCGAGCACCTGAAGGAGCGCGGCTGCGAGGTCGTGAACTTTGGCACCGACACCTCCGAGAGCTTTGACTACCCCATCGCCGGCTACAAGGTGGGTAAGGCCGTTGCCAACGGCGATGTCGACCTGGGCATCCTCATCTGTGGCACCGGCGTCGGGATCAGCCTGGCTGCCAACAAGGTCGAGGGCGTACGCGCCGTCGTGTGCTCCGAGCCCTTCAGTGCCAAGCTCTCCCGCATGCACAACAATACCAACGTGCTCGCCTTTGGCGCCCGCGTCGTGGGCTCCGAGCTCGCCAAGATGATTGTCGACGAGTGGCTCGACGCCGAGTTTGAGGGCGGTCGTCACGAGCGCCGCGTTAACCTTCTCAACGAGATCGACCACACGCGCGGCCTTAAGGTTGTCGACGAAGCCTAAACTATTCAGTGCCACAAGCTAACAGCAGGGGCCCGCTCGGAACACATGTCCGAGCGGGCCCCTTCATAGATTTTGGAATAAAAGGGCGCCGCGGATGGAGTTCCGCGGCGCCCAAGCCACACGCTAACAGCTTTAAGGAGTCAAAGCTGGTTTAGCCAAAGAAACGCTTGATCTCGATCTCGGCGTTCTCCAGGCAGTCGGAGCCATGGATCACGTTGGCGTTGACATCGACAGCAAAGTCGCCGCGGATGGTACCAGGAGCAGCGTCAAGCGGGTTGGTAGCACCCATGAGGGTGCGCATCTTAGCAACAGCGGAGAGACCGGAAACAACCATCTTGACGACCGGACCGCTCGTCATAAAGTCGCAGAGACCGCCAAAGAAGGGCTTCTCGGCCAGATGGGCGTAGTGCTCCTCGACGGTAGCGCGCTCGAGCGTGGTCATCTCCATGCGCTCGATGACAAGGCCGCTGCGCTCAATGCGAGCAACGATCTCGCCGATCTTGCGGTCACGCACGGCGTCGGGCTTAATCATGATGAAGGTCTTCTCGATAGCCATAAGGTAGCCTTTCAAGTAGGTTCGCGCGTGCCCAAGTCCCATTCCGGCACCCGCCTGGACTGCATCGTAACAGAGTTTTAGCTGCAGTTAAACAAAAAGC
>DBFWDM010000066.1:0-2475 GCA_048484635.1 Collinsella sp. | reverse complement strand
TTGTGTTTTAGCAAGTTGGCGTCCGCTTTGTGAGCGGTGTTTTTCCGCAGTGTAGGCAGCGGGTTTTCCGCAGGGTGTGCGGTATCGGCCGCTGCCTGTCTGCGTTGTGTTGGTTATTTGGTCATGAGGGCGTGTTCGCTTCGGTAGGAGCGGCCCTCGAATCTGATGAGCCGTCCGTGGTGGACGGTGCGGTCGATGAGGGCGGCGGCCATGTTCTTGTCGCCGAGCACGCGTCCCCATCCGCTGAATTCGATGTTGGTGGTGTAGATGATGCTCCTTGTCTCGTAGGAATCGGAAATGATCTGGAAGAGGAGCCTGCTGCCCTCCTCGTCTATGGGCAGGTAGCCGAACTCGTCGATGATGAGAAGTCGGGCCTTGCCGATGCTCGCGAGTTCCCGGTCGAGCCGGTTCTCCTGCTGGGCGCGGCGCAGACGCATGAGCAGTCCGGTCGCGGTGAAGAAGCGCACCGGGACGCCCCGCTCGCAGGCGAGCCGTCCGATCGCGATGGCCAGGTGGCTCTTGCCGGTGCCGACGGGCCCGTAGAGCACGAGGTCCTCGCATCCGGCGACGAAGTCGAGGTTCTCGAGCTGCGCGCGCCCCCAGTCGGCGGGCATCTTCAGGTTGGTCCAGTCATAGCCGTCGAGGGTCTTGTCGGCGGGGAAGCCGGCCTGTTTGAGCAGGCGCAGGCGTTTGGATCGCTCGCGCGAGTCGAGTTCGGCCGTGAACCATCGTTCGATGAAGTCGAGCTGGTTGGGCGTGGCCTCGGCGAGCGTGCCGGCGAGCACGCTGCGTGTCAGGGTCAGGCTGCGGCTCATCTTCAGGATGCGTTCGCTTTTCTCGGTCGTGGACGCGCGCCTGCGTCGGGTCTCCGGGATCACCGGATCGGGTCTGACGCTCACCGTTCTTCCCCTCCGTCGTCCGTGCCGGTGATGAACCGGTCGTAGCCGCTCAGGTCGGGCTCCTCGATCCCGCCGGGGTATTCCCACTCGCCGTCGCGCATGCGCAACGCGATAGGGGTGAGCGAGTCCGCGTGCAGGCCCATGTCCCTGTTCGAGCGCAGGATCTCGCCGCACGCCTGCATCGCGGGATCGAACCCGGCCGCCCGGCACGCGTCCCCGATCGCTTTGAGGCTCTCCCTCAACGTCTTTTCGTCCATGGAATCAAGCCACGCGCGTATATCGTCGGGCACGTCCGGGCGGATCGAGCTTTCCCGCCACGCGCGGGGTTTGACCGCGAGCCGGGGAAGCACGAGCGCGGGATCCTCCACATTGCGCGACCGTCCGTACTGTCTGGGATATTCCGCGAGGAGCTCGCCGGTGGCGGGCGATGCGAGCGTGACCGTGTCCCACCGGATCGCGGCCAGCACCTTGGAACGCGCCGAATCGGGGCCGGCGAGGTACCGGTTCGAGTCGATGTCGACCAGCCCGTACTTGTCGGCCGTCCGGCTTTCCCAGCGAACCGGGTCGAACGCCGTGGACGGCAACGGCATCAACGCGGCCCTCTCCTCGTCGAACACCTCGGCCACGGGCACGTCCGGCAACCTCGGGCAATACGAGTCCCTGGCGAGCCCGTCGCACCGCTCCAGCAGGAGACGGCTCAACTGCCCGTACGATTCCGCGCGCATGGGCGGCACCATGAGATTGCGCCGCAAAAACCCGACCGCGTTCTCCACGCTGCCCTTCTCGTTGCCCGAATACGGGTTGCAGAACCGGGCCTCGAGCCGGTAATGCGCCACGAACGCGGAGAACACCCCGGTCAACGCGACCTCGCCCTTCGCGTTGCGCCGGCCGGCACCGGTCGCGTTGTCCATCACGATCACGGGAGGAACACCCCCGATATGCTCGAACACGAGCATCAGGCCATGGCACAGACACTCCGCGTTCTCGCCCGGCAACGCCACGCACAACCGCATGTTCGAATACGGCAACGAGACCACCAGGCAATGCACGTCCGCCATCTCGCCAGCGATCCGGGCCCGGGCCACGCCGAAATCGACCTGCATGCTGCCCGCCGCCCACTCGAGCCGCACGTACCCCTCGCGATCCGGCACGCCGCGGTTCGCCTCGCGCCACCGGTGCACGTAACGCATCGTGGTCGAATACTCGCCGTCGTAGTCCGTCTCCGCCAGCAGACGGTCGTGCACGCGCCTGATCGTGTGCCGCTGCTTCCTGGGCAGCAGACGATCGGCCTCCAGCCACTCGTCCACCAGATGCGCGTACGGGTCGATCTTCGACCCGTACCTGCGATCCGCCTTCGGCTTGGGCGAGCAATCCTCCATATCCGCGTACTTCGCGACCGTCCCGCGATCCACGTGAAGACGCCGCGCTATCTGCGCGCGCGACATTCCCTGCCGGTCGAGTCTCCTGATATCTTGCACAATGGGCATCGGTATCGCCATGTTCCTTTCCTTCCCGAGCGCCGGCCGGCGGCAACCGGCCGAATCAAAACCGATTGGCAACTCGGGAATATACAGGC
>DBFWDM010000065.1:0-12466 GCA_048484635.1 Collinsella sp. | reverse complement strand
TCGTAATCGCGTTCAGCTTCTTGGTCATCCTATTCATCAACATGTACACGGCGCATTCGCAAAAGTATCGCGAACGCGGTCTCTCCCGCTCGGAGCGCAAGCAGGCCAAAGAGCTCGCCGGACAGGGCGATTCGCTCGACCAGGTGGGCGGCGACGCCCTGCGTATCGATCGCGAAGCGCTGGCCGAGCTCATGCGCGATGATGCCGCTTCGCAGGGAGGTCGATAGGCCATGTCGCTCGTTCTGGATATTAAAAAGCGCTATCCCGGTTTTATGCTCGACATGCAGCTTGAGGCCGGCGAGGAGCGTGTGGCGCTGCTCGGCGCCTCGGGTTGCGGCAAGAGCTGTACGCTGCGCTACATCGCTGGCGTGGAGACGCCCGACGAGGGCAAGATCGTCGTCAACGGCGTGACCTTTTTTGACTCGGCGGCGGGCATCAACCTGTCCCCCCAGGAGCGAAAATGCGCCCTGTTGTTCCAAAACTATCAGCTGTTTCCTAACATGACGGTGGCCGATAACGTATGCGCCGGCGTAAAGGACGCGGGCGACGCCGCCGCGCGAAAAAAGCTCGCCGAGCGCTATCTGGGCATTTTCGGTCTGGCGGATTTTGCCGACCGCTATCCCGCGCGACTCTCGGGCGGTCAGCAGCAACGTGTGGCGCTTGCGCGCATGGTGGCGGCGCATCCGGGCATCTTTATGTTCGACGAGCCCATGAGCGCACTCGATTCCTATCTTAAGAGCGCCCTCGAACAGAACATGCTCGACCTGTTCGATGTATGCAACCGCACCGTGCTCTACGTGAGCCACGACATCGACGAAGCGTGCCGCCTGTGCCAGCGCATCTGCGTGATGCACGACGGGCATGTGGAGGAGATCGGCTCCGTCGAGGACGTGGTCCGCCGCCCGCAGACGCTGGCGGCGCTGCGCTTGACGGGCTGCAAGAACACAAGCCGGGCGTGCAAGATCGGCGACGAAGAAGTTGAGGCCCTCGACTGGGGCATGACCTTTAACGTGGGTCGCGAGGTTCCCGATAATGTGGCGTACCTGGGCATTCGCGCAAGCTACTTCCATGTTGACAATCGCGCGGAGCGGGGCCGCAACAGCTACGATTTGCACGTGGCCCGTGTGAGCGATTCGCGCTTTGAGCGGCTGGTGCTGCTGGACGTGCCGCGCGTCGATGCGCCCACACGTCTGCAGTGGAAGGTCAACAAGGTGGGCGTGCCTGTCGACGAGCTGCCGCAAGCAGGCGAGACGCTGCGCATGCACTTCGATGCGAGTAAGATCCATTTGGTTTGTCGATAGTGCCGGGTAATGCCGTCGGGGATATAAGCCTCGGCGGCTTTGTCTTGCCGTTCGCCGAATGATGGATGACAAACTCTTATCAACACAGATAATTATTTATTAAACGACGGCACACGACGCTGTCGTACGAATGTCAACGGTGTTCGCATGGTCGACGACCGTTGATATAGTTGACCTTAACTTGTAAAGGAGGGTGCGCACATGCCGCAGACGACATACATTCGCCGCGTTGCCGCGCGCGCCCTGTATATGGCTCGGAGCCGCATATGAGCAGGTATGTTCACGGCTCCGGGAGAGACGACGCACAACTAAATAATCAGCTGCAAAGCAGGTTCCCCAAAATCCCGGGTTTGAGCACGGCTGGGTTTTCGCCACCCACCGTGCAGCAATACCGTAGCTATTCATTTTTGGTTCGAGAGGGGAACCGCCATGGCTGAAGAATTCGATTTCCATCCGATGTGGGAGAGCCTCGGCATGAATCTTGCCGATCACGACATGCTGCTGGGCGCCGTGGGCCAGATGTACGGCGATATGTTCCTGACGCAGAACAATCGCCCCAAGTCCACGTCCTACCTGGATTTTGTCGCCACCAACATCCACAGCGGCCGTATTAAGGAGATGCTCGACAAGAAGGAGGCCGGCGAGGCCACCAAGATTGTCGGTTCGTTCTGTGTGTACGTGCCCGAGGAGATCGTACTTGCCTGTGACGGCATCCCCGTGGGCCTGTGCTCGGGTGCCGATTGGGCAACCGATAAGGTCGAGGAGCACCTGCCGCGCAACACCTGCCCGCTTATCAAGAGCTTTGCCGGCTTTAAGCTGGGCGAGGTCTGCCCCTACATTGAGTCGAGTGACCTGGTGGTAGGCGAGAACACCTGCGATGGCAAGAAGAAAGCTTACGAGTTCTTTGCCACGCAAAAGAACATGTACGTCATGGATATTCCCAACGTACACGACGAGTCGACGCTCGTGACCTGGAAGGCCGAGGTCAAGAAGCTCGCCGCCAAGATCGAGGAAGAGTGCGGCGTCAAGATTACGCCCGAGCGCCTGAAGGCTGCCATCCACGCCGTCAACGAGAAGCGTCGCGCCCTGCAGCGTCTGGCTGCCACGCGCGCTGCCGATCCGGCGCCCATCAGCGGTCTCGACAGCCTGCTGACCGTTCAGGCCGCCTTTATGGACGACACGCCGCGTCTGACCGGAGCCATCAACGAGATGGCCGCCGAGTGCGAGCAGCGTGTCGAGGCCGGCGAGGGCGTGGCGCCCAAGGGGACCAAGCGCATCCTGTACACCGGTACGCCCATGGCCGTGCCCAACTGGAAGCTGTTCAACCTCATCGAGAAGGCCGGCGGCGTTGTGGTAGGCGAGGAGTCCTGCACGGGCTCGCGCTATTACAAGGACTTGGTCGATGAGTCCGGTGAGACGGTCGACGAGATGCTCGATGCCATCGCCGAGCGCTACTTTAAGATCAACTGCGCTGTCTTTACGCCCAACGACCAGCGTATGAAGGACATTGTCCAGATGGCCAAGGACCTGCATGCCGACGGTATCGTCGACGTGGCCCTGCAGTTCTGCACGCTCTACGAGATGGAGTCGTTTGCCGTGGAGAAGGCCGCCGAGCAGGCCGGCATTCCGTTTGTGCACATCACGACCGACTACGCCGGCGAGGACGCAGGCCAGCTCCAGACCCGCATCGAGGCCTTCCTCGAGACGATTTAGCCGCACCTTCGCTAAGCTGTGCCGCCGGGTGTTCCTATCCGCGCAATAGGGATTTCTCTGTTGCCATGCCGGCCGGTGTCCGGATGCACCGCAGGGCGCCGACCGGCTTCGTATAGCTGCCGGGGCGGGGATTTCCGCCGTCCCGGCAGATTCTATCCGTTTGTTCAGACACGAAAGGAACTCAATGAACAACGACCTTTTCAAGGCGGGCGTCTCCCGTCGCGGTTTTCTGACCGGCTCCGCTGCCCTGTGCGCCATGGCGGGCCTCGGCCTCACCGGCTGCGGCGGTTCGGGCGCCGAGAGCGGTAGCGCCGCTGCCTCCGGCCAGGATGTGGAGTATCGCGACGAGCTGCAGATCGCGCTCCCGGCGAGCCCGGACGGTCTCGATCCGCACACCACGTCGTCGCTTGTGACCATGGACGTCATCTGCAACGTCGTCGAGCCGCTCTTTGGCCTCGATAGCGACTACGAGCCCCAGCCCGTGCTGGCCAAGGGCTATGAGGTCTCCGACGACGGCCTGACCTACACCATCAAGCTGCGCGAGGGCGTCACCTTCCACAACGGCAAGGAGTTTGGCTCCGAGGACGTCGTGGCCTCGATGAACCGCTGGCTCACCGTCAACGACCGCGCCGCGAGCCTACTGCCTGGTGCCACCTTCGCCGCCTCGGGCGACCACGAGGTCACCTGCACGCTGACCGAGCCCGCCATCGACTTTATGATCATCCTGGGCAACCACTCCCAGTATCCGGGTATCTTCCCCTCCGAGGTCATCGAGGCCGCGGGCGATACCGGCGTGACCGAGTACGTGGGTACCGGTGCCTACAAGTTTGTGGAGTGGAAGCAGGACCAGTACGTCCATCTCACCCGCTACGAGGACTATGTCGCCGCCCACGGCAAGGCTTCGGGCTACACCGGCAAGGTCTCCGCGCCCACCAAGGACATCTACTATCAGTTCGTGACCGAGGCCTCCACGCGCGTGAGCGGGTTTGAGACCGGCGAGTACGATATCGCTGGCGAGATCCCCACCGAGAACTACCACGACTTCGACGGCAACGACGACGTTAAGCTCTACACCCATAACGCCGGCGTTCTGACCGCCTTCCTCAACATGAACGAGGGCGTCTTCGCCGACGAGGAGATCCGCAAGTGCGCCCTCATGGCTATCGACTGTGAGGCGGCCGCTCTTGCCGCCTATGGCGAGAAGGAGCTCTTCAACATCGATCCCAACCTTGGCAACCCCGAGAACACTCAGTGGGCGACTGACGCGGGCAAGAAGTACTTCAACCAGGCCGACGCCAAGGCCGCCAAGAAGGCCCTGGCCAAGACCTCCTATGCCGGTGAGACGGTCAAGCTGCTGACCACTCCCGACTACAAGGATATGTACAACGCCACCGTCGCGCTGCAGGAGCAGCTCGAGAAGGCCGGCTTCACCGCCGAGGTCGACAGCTACGAGTTCGCGACCTTCATGGACATCCGCTCCGGCAAGCCCGAGCAGTGGGACCTCTTTGTGGCCTCCACCAACTACAAGCCCATCCCGGCCCAGTCCCTCTCGGTCTCCAAGGCCTTCTATGGCCTGTCCGACGAGAAGGCGCTCAAGCTCGTGGCCGAGACCCGCACCGCCAAGGACACCGACGCCGCGGCCAAGAAGTGGGCCGAGGCTCAGGAGCGCCTGTATGAGATCGCCGTCATCGAGCCGCTTTGCCACTACGCTTCCATCACGGGCACCCAGGCAGACGTCGAGGACGTCGAGGTGCTCGACGGCGCCATCGTTTGGAATGCCAAGCGTCCGGAGTAATGCAATAGATGGTGTGGCGGCTGGAGGGGTCTGGCCCCCTGTGGCCGCCACGCCCTGTCCACGTTCAGAGGGGAAATAGACGCCTCGCATGTTGAAGTACACGCTCAAACGTATAGGCGCGATGGTTCCGGTGATGCTCATCATCTCGGTCGTCGTGTTTTTGATTATCTATCTCACGCCGGGCGACCCGGCTTCTTCGATGCTCGGCATGGAGGCTTCGGCCGACCAGATCGAGCGCGTCAACGATAGCCTGGGGCTCAACGAGCCGTTGCCGCAGCGCTACGTTGAGTGGATGGGCGGCGTGCTTACCGGCGACCTGGGCGATTCGTATTTTATGCGCCAGCCCGTCACGCAGGCGATCGCCGAGCACTTTGGCCCCACGCTATCGCTCGCGCTTCTGGCACAGCTCATCGCGCTGTTGATTGCACTGCCCTGCGGCGTCGTTGCTGCCCTCAAACATGGGTCGCGCACCGACGCGGTCTTGCGTGTCGTTGCTCTTTTGGGCGTGGCGATACCCGGCTTTTTGATGGCGCTCATGCTTATGTGGCTGTTTGCCGTCACGTTGCGTGTGTTCCCGGTGGCCGGCTATGCGCCGCTATCGAAGGGCTGGTTCAGCCATTTACGCTATCTTGCGTTGCCGGCCATATCGCTTGGATGCGTGCAGGCGGCCCTGCTCATGCGCATGACCCGTTCGAGCGTTATCGAGGCCATGCAGCTCGACTGCGTCAAGACGGCGCGTGCCAAGGGCGTCTCCGAGGTTCGCGTGGTACTGGCCCATGCCCTGCGCAACGCAGCGCTGCCGATTCTCACCTCGGTCGGCTATTCTTTTGGCGCCCTGATTACGGGCGCCGTGGTGACTGAGGCCATTTTTAACATCCCCGGTTTGGGCCAGCTGGTCACGAGCTCTATCGAGCGTCGCGACTATCCGGTGATTCAGGGCGTGCTGTTGGTCATCGCCTTGTTGAATTCGGTGATCAATTTGGCCGTCGACCTTGCCTACGGCGCTTTTGACCCGCGCGCTCGCAAATGGGGCGATGCATGATGGCAAACGTTAAGAAGGCTCTTGCCAACAAGGGGTTTGTGGTCGGCGGCTGCATTTTCCTGGCGATTGCGCTGATCGCGCTCGTCGGTCCGCTGGTGTGGACGGTTAATCCCAATGCGCAGGAGATGGCATTGCGACTTTCGGCACCTTCGCCCGCGCATCCCTTTGGCTGCGATGACTTTGGCCGCGACCTGCTTGCCCGCGTCATCGCGGGCGCGCGCGTGTCACTTGGCGTTGGCATTGCCGTCACGCTTGCGATGAGTGCGCTCGGCTTGGTGATCGGCGCCTATGCGTGCTACAACGAGAGACTCGATCATATTCTCATGCGCATCTGCGACGGCCTTATGTCCATTCCGGGCGTGCTGCTGGCCATCGCGCTCATGGCGATGATGGGGGCGAGCGTGTGGAACGTCATCATCGCGCTCTCCATCGTCTATACGCCCAGCATGGCGCGCATCGTGCGCTCGCGTGCGATGGTGGTCAAGGAGGAGCCCTTTGTGGAAGCCCTGCGCGTGCAGGGCGCCTCGACCGCGCGCATTGTGTGGCTGCATATTGTGCCCAACGTTATGGCACCCTTCCTGGTGCAGGCGACCTTCGTCTTTGCCGAGGCCGTGCTCTCGGAGGCCGCCCTCTCGTTTCTGGGCCTGGGTATCAAGGCGCCCGACGCCAGCTGGGGAAACATCCTGCAGGCGGGCAAGAACGTGATGCGCAAAGCCCCGTGGATGATCTTCTTCCCGGCAGCGGCCATCATCGCGAGCGTGCTTTCGCTGAACCTTGCCGGCGACGGCCTGCGCGACGCCCTCGACCCCAAGACCAAGGAGGACTAGCCCATGAGCGAACATCTTTTGGACGTGCGCGACCTCTGCATCTCGTTTGTGGGTCGCGATGGCAACGCGCTGGAAGCCGTCAACAAACTCAACCTACATATCGATGCCGGCGAGATCGTTGGTGTTGTCGGCGAGTCCGGCTGCGGTAAGTCGGTGTTTGCCCAGAGTGTCATGCGCCTATTGGAGCATGAACAGAAGATGGCCTATACCGGTCAGATTCTCTTTGACGGGGAGGACCTGCTCGCGCGCCCGCTCAAGCGCATGCGCGAGGTGCGCGGCTGCGATATTGCCATGATCTTCCAGGACCCGTTGTCCTCACTCAACCCCGTCATGACGGTGGGTGCGCAGGTTATCGAGGCGGTGCGGGCCCACCGTAAGGTGAGCCGACGCGAAGCCCGCAACGAGGCTCTATCGCTGTTGGAACGTGTGGGAATTCGAGATGCCGCGGCTCGCTTTGACATGTATCCGGGCGATTTTAGTGGCGGTATGCGCCAGCGCGTGATGATTGCCATGGCGCTCGCCGGGCACCCACGCCTGCTTATCGCCGACGAGCCCACCACGGCACTCGACACGACGACTCAAAAACAGATTTTGGACCTTCTGCGCGACCTCAACAGTTCCGAGGGCATGGCGGTGCTTTTTATCAGCCATGATTTGGGTGTCGTCACGAGCATCTGCTCGCGCGTGCACGTCATGTATCTGGGCCAAATCGTAGAAGAGATCGACGCCTGCGGCCTTATGGAGCGCCCGAGCCACCCGTATGCCCAGGGGCTCATCGCGAGCATTCCGCCGCTCGAAGGCGAGCGAGTTGACACGCTGGCGGATATTCCGGGCACAGTGCCGCCGCTTACGGCAATACCCTGTGGATGCCGCTTTGCGCCTCGTTGCGCCCGGGCGGACGAGCGTTGCCGTGCGCAGGAGCCTCCGCTGTTTGTCGTGAATGCGTGCGACCGGTCTAAATGCTGGCTTGTCGAGAAAGGGGAGTGCCATGGCTGTTGATAGCGAAGCCCTGCTTAGGGTCTCACATCTGACTAAAGCGTATCCCATGCCGGGCTCAGGTTTTAAGCGTCAAGCCTTTACCGCCGTGGACGATCTGTCGTTTGAGATCGCGCCGGGCGAGGTCTATGGCCTGGTTGGCGAATCCGGATCGGGCAAGTCGACGACTGGACGCCTGATCTGTGGTCTCGAGCGTGCAGATTCCGGCTCGATTGTCTATCGCGGGCACGACCTCGCCACGATGTCGGAGCGCGAACGCAAGCCGTTCCGCCGCGAGATCCAGCTGGTATTCCAGGATAGCTCTACGGCTTTTGACCCGCGCAACCGTGTCGGTCGCATTTTGGAGGAGCCGCTGATTATCGCCGGCGTGCGCGATGCGGATGAGCGCCATGAGCGCGCTCTCTCGGCCCTGGCTTCGGTCGGTCTTCTGGCAGAGCATTATGACCGCTATCCGCATGACCTTTCGGGGGGACAGCGTCAGCGACTCAATCTGGCACGGGCGCTTATTTGCGAGCCGCGTCTTGTGGTATGCGACGAACCGGTCTCGGCGCTTGACGTGTCCGTTCAGGCCCAAGTGCTCAACTTGCTTCGCGACCTGCAGCGCACGACGGGCGTGGCGCTGCTGTTTATCACGCATGATATGCGTGTGGTTCGGCATATGTCCGACCGGATTGGCGTGCTCTATCACGGTCGTCTTGTCGAGGAAGGCGCGGCCGAGGACGTGATCGCGCGCCCGAGCGATCCGTATACGCAGGAGCTTATCGACGCCATTCCCTAGAGGATGCTTCCTTTTGAGTATGGCGTGGGTTCGTTGTTTAATTGTCGGTATTTCGGTGCAAGAGAGGGGAACTACTATGGCCGATATCGAAGAGCAGCCGTTGCCGTCCACGTTTGAGGAGTTCAACGAGCAGCGCAAGGCGGCGTTTATTCGCGTCAAGGATTATAAGCAGGTGGGCAATCGCCTGATCGGTTTTCTGTGCAGCTACACGCCGCTCGAGATTATCGATGCCGCTGGGGCTGCGAGCGTGGCGCTGTGCGGCACGTCCGACGAGGTGATTCCCGAGGCCGAGAAGGTGCTGCCGGCAAACCTCTGCCCGCTCATCAAGTCGACGTACGGCTTTGCCTACTCGCAAAAGTGCCCGTTTACGTACTTTAGCGACATGATCATCGGTGAGACCACCTGCGACGGCAAGAAGAAGATGTACGAGCTACTCAACGAGCTCAAGCGAACGCACATTCTGCATCTTCCGCAGGGCCGCGACCGCGCCTACGAGCGCGAGGGCTGGTACGAGGAGTGCCGCCTGCTCAAGGAGGAGCTCGAGGGCTTCTACGGCATCACGATTACCGACGATGACCTGCGCGCTGCCGTCCGTCGTCGCAACCGCTTGCGTGCTGCCCAGCTCGAGATGTTTGCGCTGCAGGCCAACCAGCCGGCGGCCATGAGCGGCGTCGACCTGATGAGCACTATGTTTGCCGGTACGTTTAGCTTTGATATCGAGGCCTATACGCAGCAGCTGGAGCAAAAGGTCGCCAAGCTGCGCGAGGCCTACGACGCGGGCGAGCGCCCGGTTGCGGCGGATGCCAAGCGCATTCTGATTACCGGCTGCCCGGTGGGCGGCGTGATCAACAAAATCGGCCGCACCATCGAGTCCAACGGCGGCGTGGTCGTGTGCATGGACGACTGCTCGGGCGAGCGCACGGCGGCCATGATAATCGATTCGGAGGCTCCCGACATCCTGCGCGCCATTGCCGACCGCTACCTGGATATCAACTGCTCGGTCATGACGCCCAACGACGGCCGTATGGAAAACACGCTGGCCATGTGCGAGAAGTATCACGTCGATGGCGTGGTGGAGAGCGTGCTCCAGGCGTGCCACACCTTCAACGTTGAGAGTGCGCGCATGCAGGAGGCCGTCGAGGGTGCGGGCATTCCGTACATGAAGATTGAGACCGACTACAGCAACGGCGACATGGGCCAGATCGAGACCCGCATCGCCGCCTTCATCGAAACCCTCTAGCTTCCTCAGGCACCGGATCTTGCTCCTCAAACCGTCGCTTGCGTACCCAAAGTACGCTGCGCTCCTCTTTCGGGGCAATCTCCGGCACATGAGAAACCTAGAGCTAAGGCGCCTGAACGCGCCGCTACCTTTGATGTTTAGATTGGAAGAGAGCCATGATAGGGATCGGGATCGATATCGGGTCTACGGCGGCTAAGGCCGCTGTGGTCGATGGGGAGGGTTCGGTGGCGTGGACGTGCGTGCAGCCAACCGGGTTCTCCTCGGTCGATGCTTCCGAGCGGCTGCGCGAGGCACTTGCCGCAGCCGGTTATGACGTGACGGACGACGATGCTCGCGTGATCGCGACTGGCTACGGTCGTGTTGCCGTGCCCTATGCGCATAAGGTCGTGACCGAGATCACCTGCCACGGTACCGGTGCCGTGCGCCTGTTTGGCGACCACGGCACCGTGATCGACGTGGGCGGCCAGGACACCAAGGTTATTCAGCTTAAAAGTGGCCGCGTGGCCAAGTTTGCCATGAACGACAAGTGCGCCGCCGGCACGGGGCGCTTTTTGGAGATCATGGCCGACCGCCTAGGCATTTCCCAGCAGCAGATGGCGGACCTCGCTCGCATCGGCGAGCCCACCAAGATCAGCAGCATGTGCACGGTGTTTGCCGAAAGCGAGGTTATCAGCCTGATCGGTCGCGGTGAGCCGCGCGAGAACATTGCGCGTGGCGTGATCGACAGCGTGGTCTCGCGCGTGGCGACCATGGCCGGGCAGGCCGCGGGCGCCCCGTACTACCTGACGGGAGGCCTGTGCGAGAACGCCTTCGTGGTGGAGCGGTTGGGCGAGCTACTGAGGTCGCCGGTGACCACCTCGCCCCAGGCTCGCTTTGCCGGAGCGATCGGTGCGGCGATTCGCGCACGGGCGCTCAATTAATGCATCCGCCGCAGGCTCGCATTCATGCGTATACTGGGAGAAAATGATTGACCGATGAGAGGAGGTATCGATGGCTGACGATCAGATTAAGCTCACGTCTATGACGGCCGCGAGCGGTTGAGCCGCTAAGTTGGCTCCCGGAGCCCTCGCCCAGGTCCTGGGCGATTTACCCAATGTGCATAACGACAACTTGCTCGTGGGATTCGATACCTCCGACGATGCGAGCGTCTTTCGCGTTGGCGATAACTTAGGCCTCGTGCAGTCCATCGACTTCTTCCCGCCGATGGTCGACGACCCGTTCCTGTTTGGCCAAATCGCCGCGGCCAACTCGCTGTCGGACATCTACGCCATGGGCGGGCGGCCGAGTCATGCCATGAACCTGCTCTGCATACCCAGTTGCCTGGGCGTTGAGGTTGCCGGGCAGATTTTGGCGGGTGGCGCCGACAAGTGCGTCGAGGCCGGCTGCACCATCGCGGGCGGCCACACCATCAACGACGACGAGCCCAAGTACGGCCTGTCCGTGAGCGGCTTTGTCGCGCTCGACCGCATGCTCGCTAACAGCGGTGCATGCGTGGGCGATGTCCTGCTGCTGACCAAGGCGGTTGGCTCGGGTATCATCACCACAGCCATCAAGGGCGAGCTCATCGAGCAGGACGAGGCCGCAGCCATGTTTGACTCGATGTGCACCCTCAACGAGGCGCCGATTCGTCTGGCCGAGGGACTTGAGCTTCACGGCTGCACCGATGTCACGGGCTTTGGCCTGATCGGGCACGCGTGCGAGATGGCCGAGGGCTCGGGCGTGCAGGTTGAGCTTGCGTCGGGAGCGGTACCGCTCTTTGATCAGGTGCTCGACATGGCGCGCCTGGGCATTATCCCCGCGGGCTCCTACCGCAACCAGGACTTCTTTGGCCCGCGTGTGGCTGCCGGCGAGGACCTGGAGCCGGGCATGCTCGACGCGCTGTACGATCCGCAGACATCTGGTGGCCTGCTTATTGCGGCGCCTGCTGACGATGTGGATGAGCTCGCGCGCCGTCTGCATGCCGAAGGACGTATCGCCGCCGTCGTCGGTCGCGTGTGCGAACCGGTGCCGGGCGGTCCTGCCGTCCACGTTGTTCGCTAGCCCGCACGTTTATGTAACTGTTTACCGTTCTCTAGAACGGTTCTTTCGAAAGGAAAAACTATGTCTACCAAGATTGAAGTCAATGCCATGGGCGATGCCTGCCCGCTGCCCGTCGTCAAGACGCTTAAGGCACTCAAACAGCTCGATGGCGAGGGCGCCGTCGTGACCTCGGTCGACAACGAGACCGCCGTCAAGAACATCTCCAAGATGGCGCAGGAGAAGGGCTGCACGGCCTCGGTCGAGAAGGTTTCTGACGCCGAGTGGCACGTGACCGTGGCGACCTCTGGCGCCGTTGCCGCGGCCGATCCCGAGAAGGATGGCGCTGCCTTCTGTGATGCTAGCGCCGGCAAGGGCAAGCTCGTCATTTCCGTCTACACCGACTGCATGGGCCGTGGCGACGACGAGCTGGGCCACAAGCTCATGAAGGCGTTTATCTTTGCCGTGACGCAGCAGGAGGAGCTGCCCGCGACCATGCTGTTCTACAACGGCGGTGCCAAGCTCACCGTCGAGGGCTCTCCGGTGCTCGACGACCTGAAGGGCCTGGCCGAGCAGGGTGTCGAGATCCTTACCTGTGGTACCTGTCTCGATCACTTTGGCATTAAGGACCAGCTTGCCGTGGGCGAGGTCACCAACATGTACGTGATCGTGGAGAAGATGGAGCAGGCCGTGCGCGTCGTGCGCCCGTAGCGTATTGGTTGGAGTTGCCATGAGGGAGAAGCGCCCGGCGCTTGTCA
>DBFWDM010000064.1:0-4340 GCA_048484635.1 Collinsella sp. | reverse complement strand
TCGCCACCATCTGCGCCCTGTGGATGATCGAAGTCATTCTCAAGTACAAGTCGTTCACGCCGTTCTATGCCACCGTGCTGTGGTACCTGTACTACGTGCCCATGACGCTCATTCCGCTGCTCTACCAGTTGTGTGGTCTGCGCCTTGCGGGTCTGGAGCAACACCGCCCGGGTCGCCGCTACTGCGCTGCGCTGTGGATTGTGGCTATCCTGCTTATCGGATTTGTGCTCACCAACGATTTTCACCAGCAGGTCTTCCACTTTGACCGTACAAGCGACACCTGGAGCAACGATTACACGTACGGCTGGGGTTATTTCGCTGTCTTAGTGTGGACGGCCTTTAACTTTGTGGCCTTTTTTATCCTGGTGGGCCGGTCCTCGTCCTTTCGCATCCAACGTTTCTCGGGCACGGCGGCGCTCGTACTGCTGGGTGGCGCATTCTTTGCCGTCTCGTATGCGTTGCGCGTGCCCTGGGCATGGAGGCTCAACTTTTCGCTCGTCTATTGCGTCCTGTGCGTGGTGGCGATGGAAATCTGTCTCGATTGCGGTGTCATTCCGTCATATCACGACATCGCCGGCATTTTCGACACCTTGCCGCTTGACCTCAAAGTTCTAACGCACGACCTGCAGGAAGTCTATGCCACGCCGGTGTCAAAGCCAATGCCGGTAGGCGTGCGCGAGGAGTTGCGGACCCAGGAGCACGGCCGCGCCCATGCCTTTGCCGTGGCGTCCGATCCCGATGTGATGTACCGTGCCTTTCCACTGCTGGGCGGATCGGCCCTGCTTGCCCAAGACGTGTCGGAGCTCAATGAGCTTAACCGTGAACTGGCACATCGTCGCATGGAGCTGCAGCGTCAAAACGAGCTGCTCGCCGCCGACTACGACCTTAAGACGCATTTGGCAGATCAAGAGGCCGAGACCTTGCTGGTCCAAGACGTGGACCAGGCGCTTGCCCGCGCGCTCGAAGGGATGTACGGCCTGCTGAGCTCGCTGCCGCCGTTGACCGACGAAGCGTCTTCGCACGAGCGTTACCGCATGCTGCAGCGCGCCAAGATGCTCGTCGCCTATTGCAAGCGCAAGGGGTCGCTCACGTTGGCACAGCACGGGGAGAGCGGTTTTGATCGCGACCGCATTCAGCTCATCGCCAACGAGCTCGCAAGCGACCTGCGCACGATCGATGTCGATTGCGCCTCGATTATCGCCATACGGCGCCCGCTGCACGCCAGTACGGTAAGCGCGCTGTACGACTGCGTGTATGACTTTGCGTTTTTTGCCTACACCACCGACCATCCGGCGCTTATGTATCACTTGGACGACCATGACCGATGCAGTGTCGAGCTGCGCGCCACACTTTTTTCCAACGATGATGAAGATCTTTCGCAGACGCCCGCTGCGCAAGAGCTCGAAAGCGCTCTGCAAGGGCGCAACGTGGCATACCGCTTTGAGGGCGAGCCCGGCCAGCTGCGCATGATCGTCTTGATGCCGAGGGCGGGTGAGTGACGATGCAGATTTCGCTCATCCTTCCCCAAATCGTTGCGCTCGATGTTGTCTTTGCCCTGGCTGCGTGTCTGCAGACGATTCACGTCCCGCTCATCGCATCGCGTCGCTCGTCCTATAACCGTAAGGTGATTTGCGCCTATGAGGCGAGCCTTGTGCTTCACCTGATGATTTCGGCGCTCATCTTATTCGCGTCGTCTGGCTCGTATCTGGTGGCGCCGCTTGACGTTTGCGCCAGGGCAATGGGCGGAGCGTTGTGGCTCAATGCCGCGATCTTTGCCTATGGCGTGGTACTTATGGTGCACTATCGTCGCCCCGTCATGCTGGCCGAACTGTTGCTCGTTGTCGCCGTTACACCACCGGTGGTTTTTGCCATGGGCTCGGCGTGGACCGTTGTCCTTATTGCAGAGGGAACGTTCTTCCTGTTCCGTTCCATCGCGGCGCTCTTGATGGACGTCCGTAACCGCCAGGAGGACATCACCGCGTTCTCGACGATCGAGACCATCAACGTGATCCCCGTGGGCACCCTGTATCTAGACCCGAGGGGCCGTCCGCTGCTCATGAACCGCTGCATGCGCAAAAACCTCGTTGAGCTTCACATGCCCACCGACTTGCACGATATGAGCGACACGTGGAACGGCCTTCGAAGGCTCAGTGCTCAGATGCCCGAGAGCAGCAAAAACCGCGTTCGAATCGACCTGGATCGCTTTGGCGAGGCGCGCGCGGTGGTCGAGGTTTCTCCCTCCGAGATTCGCCTGTTTGTGTGCGATGCCGTTATGGTTTCGGGTCGCTCCTTGGAGCGAATCATCGGCTTGGACGTGACGGAGTACGCACATGCCCATGACCGCCTGGCGCATGCCAATCGACTGCTCGAGCTTGCGGGCCAAGAACTTCAAGCGCAGATCGAAGAGGTCAAAAAGGTCGCCGACAATGCTGCCTACCTGCGCATGCGCGCCCGCGTGCACGATGTAATCGGTCAGCGCCTGTCCATCCTCCATCGCTATCTGGAGGAGGGTCGCCTTGACGACGAGTCGCTCGAGCAGATCGATCCGCTGCTGCGCTCAATCTCCGACGACTTGCGCAGCGGCGGCGACAGCGAGCCGGCGGAGCAGCTTGGCGATATCATTCATGCCTTTGGCCTGGTGAGCGTGCAGATTGATGTAGAGGGGTCGCTTCCCGAGGACACGCGTGTCGCGGCGGCCTTTTTGCAGATTATCCGCGAGGCCTCGACCAACGCCACCAAGCACGCGCAGGCCCACCAGGTCCATGTGCACCTGTGGCAGGAGGAGTCGAACGGATGTGACATTGCACGCATGGCCATCTCTAATGACGGCGCGCCGGCCCCTGTATCGTATCGCGAGGGAACGGGTATCCCAGGCATGAGGCATGTCGCGCAAGATCTGGGTGGCAGCCTAGAGGTCCACGCCGCCCCGCCCTTTACGCTTGCGGTATCCATTCCGCTTAACGCCAACGACACGTCCCAAAGGAGAAGCTCATGATCCGCGTCCTTATAGTCGAAGACCAGGCAATCCTGCGCGAGAGCCTGGCGCGCTCCGTTGGCGACCAGCCCGATATGACCGTTGTCGCCGCGATCGCCGACGCTTCCGAAGCACTCGACGTTGTGCTTAGGGAGCGCCCGGACATGATACTGATGGACGTATGCACCGAGCACGATTCCAACGGCATCGTGGCGGCGGCGCGCATCAAGGAGGCGATGCCCGAGTGCCGCATCATTATCATGACGGGCATGCCCGAGATCACCTTTGTCGATCAGGCGCGCGAGGCGGGTGTCGATAGCTTTGTGTACAAAAACGTCGGCATTGACGAGCTCTTCGCCGTGATGCGTTCCACACTGGCGGGCTACTGTACATTTCCCAAGCCGCCCAAAAGCATCTTCTCGGGCACGGCGGCGCTTGACGATGTCGAGCTGTCAATTCTGCGTCTTGCCTGCGAGGGCAAAAGTCGTCGCGAGATTGCGGCCGAGTTATTTATGAGCGAGGGCACCATCAAGCGCCGCATCTCGGAGATCCTAAGCAAGACCGGCTACGACAACATCATGCGCCTTGCCGTGCATGCGGTGACCGAGGGCAGCATCGTTCCCAACATGGAGCGCCCGTAATCGACGCGCTCACCCGTGTTCCGGCGCCGTAAAGGTAGGCCGCCCGCCGTTTTGCATCAGAAGACGGCGGGCGGTCTGCTTGTGTGGGCGGCGCTGTCGGCGCAAGGCGGCGGGGCCGCAGGATCATTTCCTGCGGTCCCGCCTGGCATGTGCGCGGATGTGTCCGCCAATCCGCGGCTGATGTTACGTGCCGTTACGCGATGGTTGCGCTGTAGGAGGCGACGTCCTCGTAGGAATCGGTCAGGTAGGCGTCAATGCCGATGGTCGTGTTGACTAGGTCGTCAAGGCTATCGAGCGTGCCCTTCGAGAAGGTGAATTCCTCGGTGGCGTTGGTACCGGGCATCAGGTGAGCCGAGAACCAGGGTTCCTTCATGGTGCCGTTGACGTTGGTCTTGCCGGAGGGAGCGTAGAAGGTCAGGTCCTTGTCGCTCTTGTTGGTGATGTTGACGACAAAGCCGATGTCGCCCCAGTCATCCTTGAACTTTTCGGTGATGGTGATGGTGCACAGATCGTCATCGGCGACAGTGACGGCGGGGGAGATTTCGACGCTCTGGACATCGTCGTCTTCGACGGCCTCATCGATTTCCTCTTCCTTCTCGGCCGCCTCGCGATCCTTCTTCACCGTACCGGACAGGTCCTTGTCGGACTTGGTAAAGACAAGATTGCCGTCATCTTCTTCGAGGATGAGTTTGCCGTCCTTGAGCTTCATGTCATGCGACTCGTCT
>DBFWDM010000063.1:0-60187 GCA_048484635.1 Collinsella sp. | reverse complement strand
CAAGACCTACAAGGAGGCCGAGGGGTACCTGTACGGCGAGGTCGATCCCGAGACCGGCGCGCAGCTGTCCGATGCGTTTGTGCGCATTAAGGGCAAGCTTGAGCGCTCGGACCGCGGCGATCAGATCATCGCGCAGGAGATCGTGCCACTGGAGCTTAATGAGGAGAACAACAAGCCCAAGGTGTTTGAGGTCATGGTGCCCAACAGCCGCTTTAGCCAGGGCAATATGGCGCGTCTTGCCACGGTGCTTACCGCCAACCCGGGCGGCGACCGCGTGGAGATCTTTATCGAGCAGGTGGACGGGCGTGTGCTGCGTGCCGAGGTGCCGGCCAAGGTCAACGCACGCTCGATTCCGCTGTTGGCAGAGGCAAAAGCCATCGTGGGTAACCAGGGTCGCGTGACGGTGATCTAAGGGCGACCTTGCTGGTCCGCGCGAGATTGGAGGAAGTGATGGCACAGGGGACGTTTGTGCAGGCGCTTCGCAAAGAGGCGGCGTTGAGCGGCACCTTTATGAAGGGGCGTTCGCTCATGCTCAACGGTGCCGTGCTGTCGTTCGAAGACTCCGGCTCGCGCTTCTCCAAAAACGTGAACATCGAGGGCTCGGTGCGCGGCTCGCGCGGCGACCTGTACAAGACGCACGTGGCGCTCGACATGGACGAGCACGAGGTTATCGACTACGACTGCGATTGCCCCGCTGCCTTCCGCTATTCCGGTATGTGCAAGCACGCCATCGCCACGGCGTTGGCGTATCTGGATGCCAGTGGCGCCGAGCCCGTCGAGGGCCTGCGTACGCCGGTCCGCACGTTTACGGCACCGCCCGCACAATCCAAACAGTCCGCACGCCCCGCGCCTAGCGCATCTTCGGTCAACCCCAACTTTCCCTTCCCTGCGCCCGTCCCCACGAGCCCGAGCCTTGTGGCGGCGCTTTCCGATCTTTCGGACGCGCGCATGGACGAGCTCGCGGCCATGCGTCGCAAGCTCGCCGGCACCATTGACCCCGATGCGCCCAAAGCGGTGCTGGAGCCCTCGCTGGTGCCGTACTACAATCCGCTGTTTGCCGATCGCTTTAACTGGGCGCTCGAGTTTCGCATTCGCTGCGGTTCGGTGTCCTACGTGGTTAAGGATATCGACGGCATGGCCGATGCCTATGTGCGCGGCGGTACGTTCTCCTATGGCAAGAAGCTTACGTTTGCCCATGTGCCCGAGGCTTTCGATGACGTGTCGACAAAGCTGCTCGACTTTATCGCAATGACGGTCGCCTACCTAGGCGATATTACGAGCTCGCGCTCGGCATCGTATGACTTTGCTCGCAGCGGCTTTGTTGCGGAGCGTCAGTTGCCGGTATCCGAGTATTCCATCGTGTCCGTGCTGGACCTGCTGCGTGGCAGGACCATGTCCTTTGAGCCTGCTTGGTCGCGGGGAACGACGACGCATCGCGTCTACGAGGTGGCCGTCGAGCCGTCGCTGCAGGGGGAGGGCGAGATCCCGGCTAAGCGCCCGCCGCTCCTTGCCGCCAAGATTGCACCGGCGGCGGGAGGCAGCTACGACTTGCGCCTGCCGGCCGATACGTACTGCTTTGTCGCGGGCGATGCAGCCTATCTGGTCGATACGCGCCGCGCACGCCGTACCGACACGGCGTTTGCCCAACATGCAGCGCCGTTCCTATCGCACTTGTTACCCTGCCGCACGCCGGTCCATATCGCCGCCGACCAGGTGGGCGAGTTCTGCCGCATGGCGCTGCCGATCTTTCGCGACTACACCGACCTGACCGCTCCCGCCGCGCTCGACGCCGTGGCGCCCGAGCCAAGTTTTGCCATGGCGATTGGCGTCGACGATGGTCTTGTGACCTGCAAGATTGCGGTGACCTACGGCGATTGGTCAGCAGATCTCTTTAGTCTTGGTGCTCCGGGCAGTCCTTTCGAAGAGCAACGCCCCGGCGTTCCGCCCCGCGATACGGTGGCGGAGTTTCGCGTTATGGACACGGCTGCCCTGTATTTCGACTTTTACGAGGGCGGCCTGGCATTTGAGGAGCGCGATGACGAGAGCCTGTTCCACTTGTTGACCGAGGGCCTGTCTGCTCTGTCCGAGCTGGGCGAGGTCATGCTCAGCGACCGCCTGCGCCAGATCTCGGTGCGCCCTGCGCCTAAGCTCTCGGTGCGCGCCACCGTCAAGAGCAACTTGCTCGACGTCGAGCTGGGTGCGAGCGGGCTTTCGGCGGCTGACCTTGCCATCTATCTGGACTCGTATAAGCGCCACCAGACGTTCGCGCGCCTTACGTCCGGCGACATCGTTCGCCTGGATGAAGGTGCCCGCGCTGCGTTTGGCCTTGCTGAGGACTTGGGCGTCGATGCCGTCGACCTGCTCGACGGCGTGTCGCTTCCCGCATCGAGTACTCTGTTCGTCGACAACATGCTTGCGCGCACGCCCGCGCTCGAAGCCGATCGCGACGCTGCATTCCGTCGCACCGTCGAGCGCTTGGATACGCTCGGCAAGATGGACTTTACGGTGCCGGTCTCGCTCAAGGCCACACTGCGCGGCTATCAGGTCGACGGCTACCAGTGGCTCGGCTCGCTCGAGCATCTGGGCCTTGGCGGCATTTTGGCCGATGATATGGGTCTGGGCAAAACGCTGCAGATGATCGCGCACATTCTGGCGCGCGTGGAGGCGGGGGACACCAAGCCCACGCTCGTGGTATGCCCCGCGTCGCTCGTGTACAACTGGGCTGCCGAGTTGGAGCGCTTCGCCCCCTCGATTGATGTGTGCGCCATCGTGGGCGCCAAGGCCCAGCGTCGCGTGCAAATTGCCGGTGCCGCCGAGCACAACGTGGTCGTGACGTCGTATGACCTCATGCGTCGCGACATCGACGAATATGTCGAGCAGGACTTTGCCCGCGTAGTGCTCGACGAGGCCCAGTACATTAAAAACCCGCTCACCCAGGTGGCTCGCGCTGCAAAGCGCCTGCCGGCCGGCGTGCGCTTTGCCTTGACGGGCACGCCCATCGAAAACCGACTGTCCGAGCTTTGGAGTATCTTCGACTTTTTGATGCCGGGTCTTCTGGGCACGCGCGACTCATTTGCCAAGCGCTTTGAGAGCCCCGTCGAGCATGCCGAGGGCGACAGTGCCGCTCGTCTGCAGGCGCTCGTGTCGCCGTTTGTGCTGCGTCGCGTCAAGGAAGATGTGGTGGCCGACCTGCCCGAGAAGATCGAGGATACGGTGATGGCGCAGCTTGCCGGCGAACAGCGCAAGCTCTACCTGGCCAACCAAGACCGCATCGCCCAGCAGGTGCAGCACCGCGAGGCCGGGGAGTTTAAGAAAGATAAGCTCAAGGTGCTCGCCGAGCTCACCAAGCTGCGCCAGATCTGCTGCGACCCGCGTCTACACTACGAGGATTACAAGGCGGGGAGCGCCAAGCTCGATACGTGCATGGAGCTCGTGCACGGCGCACTCGACGGCGGGCATCGCATCCTGTTGTTCAGCCAGTTTACGGGTATGCTCGATATCATCGGCAAGCGCCTGTCTAAGGAGGACATCGCCTTCCTTAAGCTCACGGGCGCTTCGTCTAAGGAGAGCCGCGCCAAGATGGTCGCGCAGTTCCAGGCGGGCGAGGTGCCGGTGTTCTTGATTTCGCTCAAGGCGGGCGGCGTGGGCCTTAATTTGACGGCTGCCGACGTGGTCATCCACTACGACCCGTGGTGGAACGTGGCGGCGCAGGACCAGGCGACCGACCGCGCCCACCGCATTGGCCAGCAGCACACCGTGACCGTGTACAAGCTCATCGCCAAGGACACGATCGAGGAACGCATTATGCAGATGCAGGAGTCCAAGCGCGATCTGGTTAACAGCGTGCTCGGCGGCGACGGCATCTCGTCGGCACTGTTCACGCGCGAGGATGTTCTGGCGCTTCTCGGCGGCGACGGGCGCTAGCCGCGCGCGGGGTGGGACTGCTGGAGTGGGCAGGACGGTCGACGCATTTTGGCCCGACCGCTTGCCTGATCCGTTATGTGTTCATTTGCAATGCCGTGGATGGTTTGTCTGCCTTTGGGCATAAGAACCATCAAGAACATTGGCACATCAGCAAAGGAGAACATCATGGCGAAATTCTTTAAGGACCCCGACGGTAAGCTCATCGCTGCCCTTGGCGACGACGTTGCGACCCCTGCCGGTTGCACGGAACTGACCGCAAACACTGAGGACGCGGCGCACGAGAAGCACGTGCCTGTTGTCGAGACCGAGCGCGACGGTCACGTGATTCGTGCACGCGTTGGCTCGGTCGAGCACCCCAGCCTGCCCGAACACTACATTGAGTGGATTGCGCTTGAGGCCGAGGGCCGCTTAGAGGTTCATTACCTTGAGCCCGGCATGAAACCCGCGACGTTTTTCGCGGGCGGCTCCAAGGCCGGTACCGTCTATGCCTACTGCAACCTGCACGGGCTGTGGTCCGCGACATTCTAGGAGCGCGCCCCCGCTCGGGGTATCATAGCTAGCATATGCACATGCAAGCGCCGGCTGCATTATGCGGCCGGCGCTTTTACTACGATTTCGATGGTTTACGACGGAAAGGGCTGGGCCATGAAGCTCGCGCTTGCACAGATCGATATGCGCCTGGGTGATATTGAGGGCATTTGCGGCCGCATCGAGGACCAGGCTCGTCTGGCCCACGAGCGCGGGGCGCGCGTGCTGTGCGTTCCGGCTCCGCTCTTTATGGGCGCCATGCCCGGTGGCCTGGTGGGCGCTGCCGACTTTGAGCACGACGTGTTTGCCGGTTTGACTGGTGTCGCCGAGCGTATCCAGGAGCTTGACATGATCTGCATCGTGCCCGCGGCGGTTTCGTTTGAGGGCCAGCCGCTGCTCGACTACATGATGCTCAAGGACGGTCATGTGGTGCCGGCGCGTTCGAGCATTGCCCTGCAGCGTGGCGAGAACAACGACACACGTTGGGCGCCGCCGGTGTTCGACGTGGACGGCGTGCGCATCGCCGTGATTTTTGACTTGGACCGCGAACTCGAGATGCTGCCGACCGGTGTTGACCTCATTGCGTATTTCCAATTCAACGCGTTTGACATGACCGACCGCGAGACTGCCGCCATTGCTGCCGTTCGCAGCGGCGCCTACCGCAAGATCGCATCCAAGCGCAGCGTGTGGTTTGCCTGCATGGCGCCGGTCGGTGCCTATGACGAGTCGGTGTATACCGGCGGTTCGTTTGTGCTCGACGACTGCGGTCGCGTGGTGGCCCAGGCGCCGTGCTTTGAGGAGAGCCTGCTGGTTCAGGAGATTCAGCGCGGCGTGATGCTCGATGCCCTGGAGGATCACGAACTGCCCGAGTTCCGTTCCGAGGAGTGGCTGTGGCAGGCGCTGGTGCTCGCCGTGCGCGACAACGCCCGAGCCCACGGTGCTTCGCGTGCTGTGGTGGCACTCGAGGGTGACTTGCCGTCGTCTTTGCTGACGGCGCTGGCCGTCGACGCTCTGGGCCCGCGCAATGTGATTGGCCTGGTGCTGGGGCGCAACCGTATCTTTACGCCGGCGCAGGAAGAAGCCGAGGCTGCCCGCTGTGCCGCCGTCCGCGCCATCGCCGAGCGTCTGCACATTCGCACCGTCGAGCGCGATGCACCGGATGCGGCGCGCGTGCTCGATCGCGACGTGTCGGCGGGCGATGCCGAGCGCCTGCGCTCGCGCACGCTGGGCCTGATGCTGGAGGATACGGCGCTCGAGCTGGGTGCGATGGCGCTGAGCCCGCTGTCCAAAACCGAGTACGCGCTGGCGGCGCCGGCGCTTTGCGGCGGCTACCAGGGCGACTTTGCGCCCTTTGGCGATGTGTACCTGTCGACGCTTGAGTTTGTGGCGCGTGTGCGCAACCGCACGTCTGCCGTGGTGCCCCAAGAGCTCGTGACGCTCAACGCAGTGGAAGATTGTATGGAGCGCGTGCTGGCGCAGGCGCTCTCGACGCTCGACGGTCCGGTCGATATGCTCGACCGTGCGGCACAGCTGCTCGGCGGGCTTGAGCCGGGTGAGGTCGATGGCGCGCTCGAGGCGCACGTGGACCGCAATCGATCTTTCGACGACATCCCGATGGCCGCTGGCAAGCCTGAGGCCTGCTCGCTGCTGCTGATGCTCGTTCGACAGGGTGAGGCTGCCCGCCGCATGTTGCCGATGGCGCCGATCGTCTCGGCCCGTTCGTTTGCCGAGCGTGCCTGGCCGTATATGCTCGCGTGGTCCGACCTGGGGCTTAACGGCAAGGAGCGTATGACGGTCGATTCGCTGGCGCGCGCCGAGGTGCGCCGTTTTGCTGACGAGGATACGAGCGAGCGCGTGCGAAACGAGATGATGGGCGTGCTGGGCGAGCTACTGGGTATTTCGCCCGAGCAAATGGAGGAGCTGCGCTCTGAGGACGGTCAGCGTCGTTTACACGAGGGAATGAAAAAGTTCGAGGGCGAGGTTCAGGACGCCATCGATAAGATGATGGGCGGCCAGGGTGGCCCGCAGGGTGGGCCCCAGGGTGGCCCGATGCCGCATCCGCCGGTTGATCCCCGACAATTTCCGTTCTTCTCTCAGAACTAGGTCGCTGCGCGCCCGCCAGAGCGGCAATCTGCCTTTCAATCGTCGGACATGACCGCCAGGTCAATGCCCTCCTCTTTCAAGGCACCTTGCTCGCTCTGGCGGGCGCTCGCTTGCGTATACTCAACCTACAATTCGATCTCGGCTGACTTATAGGGCTAGCGTTGTGTTATTCTAGAACAGACGTTCGTGAATGATGCGCGGGGCCTTGTCTTGCGCTGTGCTTGTGGCGAGGGGAGGTCGGCTTGGTTGTCTTGGGCATTGACCCCGGTTTGGCTCATACGGGTTGGGGGATTATCGAGGAGCGGCGCGGCGAGGTTCGCTGCCGTGCCTATGGCTGCATCGAGACCAGTGCCGGAAGTCCGCTCGCGGTGCGCCTGTCGCATATCGCCCATGACCTTAAGGATGTCGTCGAGCGTTATCGACCCGACACGGCTGCTGTCGAGAGCATCTACTTTGGTGCCAACGTTCGTTCGGCCATCCCCACGGCGCATGCCCGCGGTGCTGCGCTTGTGGCGCTTTCGGAGTGCGCGCTCGAGATTGGCGAGTACACGCCCATGCAGATCAAACAGGCTGTGGTGGGCACCGGCGCCGCGGACAAGCGGCAGGTCGCCTACATGGTGCGCACGCTCACACAGCTCGATCACGACCCGCATCCCGACCATGCCGCCGATGCCCTGGCCTGCGCCATCTGCCACGTAAACCTCAGCCGCACCCGCGCCCTCACCGGTGGCGAGTTCTATCAACAGAGAGGAACCGGATACTGATGATTTCCCAGCTCCACGGAACGCTTGTCGAGGCCACGATGAGCTCTGCTGTCGTCGATGTGTCGGGCGTTGGCTTTGAGCTCGGCATCTCGGGCAGCACTGCGGCCACGTTGCCGACGCCCGGCGGTGAGGTTCGCCTCTATACCCGCATGCAGGTGCGCGAGGACGCCATGACGCTTTTTGGCTTTGCCTCCAAGGACGAGCGCACGATGTTCGATCGGCTCGTTTCCGTCTCGGGCGTTGGCCCGCGCTTGGCGCTCGCCGTGCTCTCCACCTATACCGTGGGGCAGCTGTATTCCCTGGTGATGGCCGAGGACGACAAGGGCATGACCAAGGTTCCCGGTGTGGGCAAAAAGACCGCCCAGCGCCTTATCTTGGAGCTCAAGAGTACCTTTGCCAAGGACAAGGGCTTTGTTCCGGTCGACGTAATCCCCGGTCAGGTTGCGATGCCGGTTCC
The DNA here is from genome assembly GCA_048484635.1 of Collinsella sp. Lineage (GTDB taxonomy): Bacteria > Actinomycetota > Coriobacteriia > Coriobacteriales > Coriobacteriaceae > Collinsella. The sequence goes on along the minus strand of DBFWDM010000063.1, from coordinate 52,411 downwards.
CGCTGCCGCTCCCTCGGCGATCGATGACGCCCGCGCGGCGCTCCTTTCCATGGGCTTTAGCCCGCAGGAGACCGAGGTTGCCCTGAGCGGGTATGATGGGCAGGATATGCGTGTCGAGGATTTGCTCGGCGCGGCGCTTAAGCGACTCGGAATGGATGCGTGATGTGGGAAGCCGATGACTCTCAGGACCTGTGGGCGGCGCCCGGCAGCTCGCCGGCGGCATCCATGGCACACGGTGAGCGCATGGTGGGCTCGGAGCTGACGCCCGAGGACCTCGATGTCGACCGTACCCTGCGTCCCCAGCGCCTGGACGACTACTGCGGCCAGGAGCATATCAAGCAGAGCCTTCGCGTGCTGATCGAGGCGGCGCAGAGCCGTGGCGAGACGCTCGACCACGTGATTTTCTCGGGCCCTCCGGGCCTGGGCAAGACCACGCTGGCCACGGTTATCGCCAACGAGCTGGGCGCTCAGATCAAGACGACGAGCGGCCCCGCTATTGCGCGTACCGGTGACCTGGCGGCCATCCTGACTAACTTGCAGCCGGGTGACGTGCTGTTTATCGACGAGATTCACCGCCTCAACCGTTCGGTCGAGGAAGTCCTGTATCCCGCTATGGAGGACTTTGCCCTCGATATCGTGATTGGCAAGGGTCCGGCGGCGCGCTCGATTCGCCTGGATATCCCCAAGTTTACGCTGGTGGCGGCAACGACCCGCTCAGGCATGTTGACCGGCCCGTTGCGCGACCGCTTTGGCATTTCATATCGCCTGGATTACTACACGGTCGAGGAGCTCGCGCAGATTGTGACGCGCTCGGCGACTATCCTGGGCGTGACGATCGACCATCCCAGTGCACTCGAGATCGGCTCGCGTTCGCGCGGCACGCCACGTCTTGCCAACCGTCTGCTCAAGCGCGTGCGCGATTACGCACAGGTGCGCGGCAACGGCCCCATCGAGCTCGATATCTGTCGCCAGGCGCTCGAGTTCTTCGAGATCGACGAGCTCGGTCTGGACTGGATGGATATTCGTATCTTGGAGACGCTTGCCAAGACGTTCTCCGGCCGTGCCGTGGGACTTACGACCCTTGCCAGCGCGGTGGGCGAGGACCCGGGCACGCTCGAGGATGTCTATGAGCCCTATTTGCTGCAGTGCGGGTTGATGATTCGTACGCCGCAGGGCCGTCAGGCAACCCTTCGCACCTTTGAGCACCTGGGGATTGAACCTACCGTTTAGGGCGCTTTGTTTTGGCGGGCTGTTGGACTATCGCTGGGCATCGGGTAAACATATCGCCGTTCATCGGTTATGGGCGTTTTACTATTGCGCGCCCGTGCTATGCTGAATTGGTCTTTTTCTCATTCGGTAACGAAAGGACCGCCCATGCCTACTGACATCGAAATCGCACGTTCTGTCACGCCGCTGCCTATTACCGAGGTGGCCAAGAACGCCGGCGTCGACGTTAAGCACCTTATTCCGTACGGCTTCGACAAGGCTAAGGTCGACTATTCACTGCTCAACGAGCCGACTGATCACCAGGCCAAGCTCGTTCTCGTGACCGCTATCAACCCAACGCCTGCGGGCGAGGGCAAGACCACCACGACCATCGGTCTGGCCGATGGCCTGCGTCGCCGCGGCGTCAAGAGTGCCGTGGCCCTGCGCGAGCCTTCGCTCGGCCCTGTCTTTGGCGTTAAGGGCGGTGCTGCCGGTGGCGGCTGGGCTCAGGTGATCCCCATGGAGGATATCAACCTGCACTTTACCGGCGACTTCCACGCTATCGGTGCTGCCAACAACCTGCTGGCCGCCATGCTTGATAACCACATCCAGCAGGGCAATCAGCTCGGTATTGACGTTAAGCGCATCACTTGGAAGCGCGTCGTCGATATGAACGACCGTCAGCTGCGCCACGTCATCGACGGCATTGGCGGTAAGGCCCAGGGCGTGCCGCGCGAGGACGGCTTTGATATCACCGTCGCCTCCGAGGTCATGGCAATCCTGTGCCTGTCTACGAGCATCAGCGACCTCAAGGAACGCTTGGGTGAGATCGTCGTCGGCTACAGCTTTGCCGGCGAGCCTGTCCGTGCCCGCGACCTTAAGGCCCAGGGTGCCATGGCCGCGTTGCTCAAGGACGCGCTCAAGCCCAACTTGGTGCAAACGCTCGAGGGCACGCCCGCGTTTGTCCACGGCGGCCCCTTCGCCAACATTGCCCACGGCTGCAACTCTATCATGGCCACGCGTATGGCGATGCGCTTTGGCGATGTCGCCATTACCGAGGCCGGCTTCGGTGCCGATCTGGGTGCCGAGAAGTTCCTCGACATCAAGTGCCGCATGACGGGCGTTCGCCCCAGCGCCGTCGTGATCGTCGCGACCGCCCGTGCGCTTAAGTACAACGGCGGCGTCGCCAAGGCCGACCTCAACGAGGAGAACCTCGAGGCACTCAAGGCTGGCATGCCCAACCTGCTGCGTCACGTCGACAACATCCAGAACGTTTATGGTCTGCCCTGCGTGGTCGCCATCAACCGCTTCCCGACGGACACCGAGGCCGAGCTTGCGCTCATCGAGTCCGAGTGCCAGAAGCTCGGCGTCAACGTTAAGCTTTCCGAGGTCTGGGCCAAGGGCGGCGAGGGCGCGCTCGAGCTGGCCGATGAGGTCATGCGTCTGATTGAGCAGCCGAGCGAGCTCAAGTTTGCCTATGAGGACGGCGCTGATGTCGCTGATGCCCTCGAGGCCGTTGCCACCAAGGTCTACCGCGCCGACGGCGTTGACTTTACGCCGGCCGCTAAGCGCCAGCTCGCCGAGCTGCGCGAGAACGGCTTTGGCAACCTGCCGGTGTGCGTCGCCAAGACGCAGTACAGCTTTAGCGACAACGCCAAGGCCCTGGGCGCTCCCGAGAACTTCCGCATCACCGTGCGTGAGCTCAAGGTTTCTGCCGGCGCCCACTTTGTGGTCGCGCTGACCGGCAGTGTTCTGACCATGCCGGGCCTGCCCAAGGTGCCCGCGGCCGAGAACATCGACGTCGACAACGACGGCAACATCACCGGCCTGTTCTAAGCTCGCTGCTCATAGCCGCTTGCCCGCCCCGTCGTGCTCACAAGGCACGGCGGGGCTTTTTGATCCTTAAGCCCGCGCATGTCTTGTAGATACCGACGGACTCTGCCCATCATAGGCTTTTGCGCGGGTAGAATGCATGGATAACTTGAGGCTCACGCGTGACGGAAAGGAATCGTTGCATGGATCAGGACAAGACAACCGTGATAGGCGGCTACGGTTCCGCGCAGGCTGGCGATAGCGCCGATGCGACCCGCGTTGTTCCCAACCCCGGTTATACCGACCCCGCCGCGACGCAGCCTTCTGCCGAGCCCACCCGGGTTATGGGCTATGGCGACACGGCGCAGGATTCTTACGCTGCATCTTCGCAAGGCCCCTATGGCAACGCAGCTCCGGATCCGTTTGATTACGCGCCGCAGGATTCTTATGCTGCCTCGACGCCGAATCCCTATGATGACCTGCCGCAGAATCCCATTCCGCAGCCTCAGCAGACGACGTATATGCCGCGCACGGCTCAGCCTCGTTACGAGTCGCGCGAGCCGTATCGCGAGTACCCCAAGTCGATTCCGCAATATGGCGAGGACGAGGAGAAGAGGCCGTCGCGTTCGTCGAGCGTGATCAAGAAGATCCTCATCGTGCTGGCGATCTTCTTTGCGCTGTCGGTTGTGTTTGCCATCGTGTCGGGCATGCTCAACAAGCGGGGGAGCTCAACGGCCGATACCGCTGCCGAGCAAACCGAGTCCGCCTCGTCTAGCACCGTCGATTTGAGCGATATCCCGGGGCAGTACTGGTCCAACGCCAAGAAGCTTCTCAAGTCGCGCGGCGCTGATCTTTCGAATGCCGTGGTCCTGACTGATGATGGCTCAACGCCCGTCGTCGATGCCAACTGGGTCGTTACTTCTGCCTACTATAACGACAACGGCAACCTGGAGATTCAGCTCACGCACAAGAACAGCTATGGCAACTCGTCCGGCGGCCAAAGCGGCACCGACAGCTCGAGCTCCAATACGCTGGAGGACTTGAGCAACAAGGCGCAGGAGTTGGGAGATAAGGCGCTAGAGCTGGGCGATACGGCACAAAACCTGGGTGATACCGCGCAGAACTTGGGAGACATGGCGACGGATGCCTGGAACGCCCTACAAAACGGCATTTCGGGCGCACAGGGTAACTAGCTGTTAAGCGGGCTACAGCTGCTCTGCCGGACGGTCGGGCGAGCTAAAGCCCGAGTCAAACGTAACGACGCACGAGGCATCGGGCCGGCGCTCGTGCACGATGCGCGTGACGAGCTCCAGCAGCTCCTCGTCGGATATGTCAAAGCCGTCGGGACGCACTAGATCAAACGAAACGAACCCGTCGTGCTCGTGCAGGTCGTGGATGGAAAGCGTGGGGTCGATCTGCGCTACGCCGCGCTTGACCCAGCCGCGCAAGTCATCGCCGGTTGTCGCGATGGGGTCGCAGTGCAGCGTGATACCAATGCCCATCTGGCGCTTGATATCGTGCTCGATGGTGTCCAGAATCTCGTGGTGCTCAAACGCGTCGCCCTCGCCGGGCATCTCCACGTGGGCGCTGGCAAACTGACGACCGGGGCCGTAGTCGTGCACCATCAGGTCATGTGTGCCCAAGACCTGCGGATAGGACATGATCTTGTCGCGGATTGCCTGGACGAGCTTGGGGTCGGGCGCTTGTCCTAACAGCGGGCTGATGGCGTCGCGCACCAGGCCCAGGCCGCTGATGCAGATGAAGATGCCCACGCCCAGGCCAGCCCAGCCATCGAGGTCAAAGCCGGTCGTCTGCGAAATAAGCGCCGCCACCAAGACCGAGCCCGAGGTGATGACATCGTTTTTGGAGTCCTGCGCCGTAGCGATGAGCGTCTCCGAGTCGATGCGGTCGCCCAGCGTGCGGTTGAACGCGGCCATCCAGAGCTTAACGAGCATGGACGTAGCCAGTGCCGCAAGGGAAATAAACGTGTAAGCGGTGGGCGAGGGCTTGATGATCTTGGTGATCGACTCGAGGATCAGATTGATGCCGACGGCGCAAACCAGGACGGCGACGAACAAGCCGGCGAGGTACTCGTAGCGGCCGTGGCCGTAAGGGTGGCCCTCGTCTGCCGGGCGGCTGGCAAGGCGGAACCCGAGCAGACTCACGATGTTGCTCGAGGCATCGGAAAGGTTGTTGAAAGCGTCGGCGATGAGGGAGACGGAACCGGCGAGCAGGCCCGCGATGCCCTTGGCCAGGCACAGGGTGATGTTGAGTCCAATGCAGATGAGGCTTGCGGTAAAACCCGCGTTGGTGCGGCAAGATGCATCGACCGGCTCGTCCTCGCTGCCGGGAACAAGCGTATGTACCAGCCGATTTACAAATAGCATAGCGGTCGTCCTCACAATCATGTTTAAGGGGATAGTGTAGCTCGCGCGGGGGCGCCGTGCACCGATGCTCAGAAAATGCAGCAATAGTCTGCCGGTGCTAACGAGCGAGCCTTCTCGTCTGCCTGGGTGGTCCATTTTGGGCCACATGGGTATGGGCATGTGTCTGTTTGCTCGACATACTTAATGTCGACAGCCCCTGTGCAAAGGAGGACGTTTCCATGGACGAGATGTTTGCCATTAAATGTCAAAACTGCGGCGGCCCTATGTACTCGCACCAGGCTAAGCGCAGCTTTGAGTGCGCCTATTGCGGTGCGGTCATTCCGTGGCAGGCGGACGCCGGAGAGCCCAAGAGCGCTTTGGGCATTCGCCATACGCCGTTGACGGTAGTGGATGGACTGCTCAAGCTCACGCATGTGTCGCAACTCGAGCGCCCGGAGGACCCGGACTGGTATTTCTTCAATTCGCACTGGCGCAATCAGTCGGTCCTGGAACATCTGCTGTGGGAGGATCGCGGCACGGCGCAGGAGTTCCAAGAGGCCACGCATGTGAGCATTCCTTGCCCCTTCTGCGGAGCGTCCTTTGAGGGGTCATCGACCCAGCGCGTGTTTGAGTGCCCGTCCTGCGGCAATAAGATCGGCGTTGCCGACCTGCTTAAACCCGGCACCTTCAGCAAGCGCCTGACCATGGGCGTTGGTGCGGAGTATGTGCCCGAGCAGGGTATTCCCTTCGAAATCTCGCCGCAGCAGGCACGTGCCAACGCGCTGCAGCTGGTGCGTCAGTACCCCGACGCCTTTGCCGGGCACGACGTGGAAGACGCGATCCAAAACGACATGATGCTCTTCTACTTCCCCATGGCGCTCGCGGACCTGCGCATGATGGCGAGCTTCCCGGGCAAGGGCCTGAGCAAGGAAACCCTGGTGTACTACGAGGTGCTCGACTGGGCATACCCCAGGGCAAACTACCTGGACGTTCGCCTCATGGGCATTTTGGAGCCGTGGGACTTTGCCAAGGTTGGGCCGTTCGATCCCGCCATGCAGGAAGGCGACTTCCGCGTTGTCTCCGTCGATGCGTCTACCAAGGACCAGGTGGTTATTGATAAGTTGGCGCTCGACGTTGCGGGCAACGACGCCGAGGCGGTGCTGGGGTTCAATAAAAAGAGCATCCGCACGTGGGCGCGCAAGGCCCGCAAGCACAAGGACGGCTTGGTTATGGTGCCGGTGTACTTTGTCGATCGTCCTGCCTCGGATAGTCGCGATGGCGAACAGGTGCGCATCGCCGTGAACGGCCAGACGGGCCGCGCGGCTGCGGTGGTGTTTAGTGACAAGCGCGAGACGCATGTGGTGGCACCGCTCAATCCCAACGTGATGCTGTCGAGCGAAAGCACCGTGCACGCCACGCCCATCGAGGTCAAATACGTTAAATCGCCGTTCCTATACCAGATCGTACGCCGTGGAGGCGGCGAGCAGCCGCGACAGGTGGCGGCCGCAGCCGAGGGTTCCTACCGAGAGGAGAAGCCCAAACGCCGCGGTCTGCTGGGTGCGCTATTTGGGAAGTAGGGGGGGAGTAGCACCGGTTGTTGCCGTAAGGTGATGGCCGGGGGTGCGGGGCAGCTCTCAGGAGTGCGGGCTGCCGTCTGATTGTTTGAGGGTGCCAGATGTAAATAAACAGTGGAGCGGCTGCAAAAGAGCCGCCCCACCGGGTAAAATCAGGTTGTGCCGCGGAACCCGCTCCTCAGCTAGTCACACTTCGGAAGCGCGGGCAACGCAGGTATTATCGTCTAAAGGGCCGGCTGCAACCGGCCCTTTTCTGTGGCAGCCAATGGACCCACATCAGACGAAGGCCGCGTCTTTGCCTGTCAGGTCACGCTCGCCAGCCACGGCTAGAATGTCGTTGCCGGCGTCCATGACCGGTATTGTTTCGTAGCGTGCGTCGCAACCGCGAGTGCGCCTGCGACGGCTGCGGTGGTTTCGGTCGCAATGTGCTGCTACCCTTGCGTTTCGCCATTAGTCGCTTCGTTGATGGCGCGGTACTCGGCACTCAGCTCGCGCGCCAGCTCTTCCTTGCTTGGAAGATATGGCAGGTATTTGGCGGCAAACACTTGGTCGTTGTCTTCGGGCAGCGTGTACTCGACGATCGAATCGCTTTTGTCCGCGCAGAGCACGATGCCTATGGGCGGATTGTCGCCTTCGTTCATGAGCTCGCGCGTGTAGTAGTTCACATACATTTGCATCTGGCCCAGGTCCTGATGCGTAAGGTCGTCCGTCTTAAGGTCGATGAGCACGAAGCAGCGCATCAGATAGTTGTAAAAAACAAGGTCAATATAGAAATGGCGCCCATCAAAGGTGATGCGCTTTTGGCGCGCCTCGAAAGCGAAGCCACGGCCAAGCTCCAGCAGGAACTTCTGAAGATGCGTGATGAGCGCCTGCTCTAAATCGCTCTCGCGAAACGCAGTATCGTCCGAGAAACCTAAAAACTCCAGTACATATGGGTCGCGGATGATGTCCTCGGGGCGACGAGCCGGGGCGCTCTTTTGGATTTCCTGGGTGACGGCCTCTTTGTCCTTGCTGGCAAGTAGGCGCTCGCGGAACATGGTGTTGATCTGGCGCTCGAGCTGACGCGTGCTCCAACGAGAATCGGCGCATTCGTTCATGTACCAGGCGCGAGCATCAGGGTCGGGAATGCGCATCAACCTGCGGTAATGAGTCCAGCTCAATTCGCTACGCAGTGCGTCGCGAATTGGAAACGCAAGAAAGAACTGACGCATATTGCGAAGGTTTGCGATGCCAAAGCCTCTTCCGAAATCCGCGGTAAGCCTTCTGGAGAGGCCTGCAATCAATGCCTCCCCATATGCTGCGCGCTCCTCTCCGCCCTGCTCATCAACAATGCTCTTGCCGATCTCCCAATACGCCTCAACCATCGCAAAGTTAACGGCGGTATAGGCCTTGTCGCGAGCGGCGTTGAGAATTGAGGAGACCTGCTTGTAAAAACCTTCGGGCACGATTGCCGATTCTCCACGGTTTACCAGTTCGCCCATCACTGTCGCCCCACTTTCCTCTTGTGGAATGCATCTTTAACGCATTTAGTTTAAAGCCTCGCGCGGACACGAATTGCTATGTTGTCTGGCACCTTCGCATGGGAGCCTTGCGGTGGTTAAAATGTGACCATAGAGGCAGTTTTAGCGAACCCCGCGGGAGTGACGCGTATGGACAACAACACGCTGCTGTTCCAGGACAAAGGTTCGGGTAGGTTTAAAGACGTCAAGATCTACCCTAACCGCATCGAGGTGCTCAAGAAGGGCACTTTTGGTGGCAAGCACACCGAGATTGTTTATCTTAAGGATATTACGGGGGTCAGCAGGATCAAGGGCCGCGACGTTTTCCTACGTAACAGGCTGTTGACTGCCTGTGTCTTTAGTCTGAGCAGCCGCTCCCAAGCTCAGGAGTTCGTGAATGCGCTGAACATGGTGATGTAGCCGATAACGGTGTTCGGGCTAAGGTAAAAATCGGGGCGCAGAACGGTATTCTGCGCCCCCCCAATTGAGTCGATGTGTCTAAAAGGCGGGCTTGCCTATTCGCTGTCGTCCCCAACGTTTTCGCGGTCATTGGCAAGCATCGCCGCGCCGGCGACCGTTGTCGCCATGGCGGCAGCGGCGAGCCCGGCGGCAATGCCGGAGCCGTCGCCCGTGTCGGCGAGTTTTCCGCCCGAGCCCTTGCCCTTGTTGCCCTTACCATTCTTATCAGCGCTGCCTGCGCTGGAACCCGTGCCGCTGCCGGTGCCGCCTGCACTGTCCGAGGCCGCTACGGTAAAGTTTGCGGCTCCGTCGCTGGCGAGCGTGTAGTTCTGCGCCGCGTCGCCCAACAGACCTTTCGCACGCACCCAATACGTCCCCGCGGCAAATGCCTCGCCCTCGGCCATTGCCGTTCCCGGAGCGCCGTTCGCGTCGTGCACAAACTCGAGCTGGGCCGTGCAGGCATCGGTTTCGAGCTTGCCCTCGAGTGATGCCGCAATCTTGGCGCGCACGTCTTCGCCGGCCTTAAGGCCTTCGAGTCCCTCAAAATGGGGCGTCAGCGCGCGTGGATCGATATCGATGGGCACGGAGCCCCGCAGCTCCGTAACGGTCTCGTTGCCCAAGGCGTCGACATCCACATATTCGATGGCAAACGCATGGCCCGAAGCTGCCACGTTGAGTACGTTGCTGCTGTCGACGAGGCGGAAATGACCCTCGCCAACGGTCTTGCCGTCCTGGAATGAGGCATCGCTCAGCGAGTCGCCGTACGTCATGCGCATGCGGGTCGGGAGATAGTACGGGAGATAGTACGAAGCCGTCTGCTTGTGCTCCGTATCGTAATTGCGCTGGTAGATGCTCCGGGCCAGCGCCGCATCAACAAAGTCGGATGCGATGATGCCAATGTGCTTGAGGTAATCTGACTTTGTATCCTCGATGCCGCTGGGATTGATGTACGGGCTCTTATACAGATGCTCGTTGACTACTCGTGCCGAGGTAAAAGGATTGCCTCCGTGCGACAAGCCCGTGCAGCTGGTGTAGTTGATAGACCAGCAGCGCTCCAGGACTTTCTCCTTGGCCCCGTTATCGTCCTCGACATCTACCTCGTTGCGCGTGCGCCCGGTCGTTTCCTTCAGCGCATTATCGACCCAGCTGAGCTTGTCGGTTCCCGTGAGTTTGTACTTGTCCTGGGCGTATACCTTGGTGCAATAGGGCTCTTTGTCGCCTGTTTCCCCCGCGGCTTCAAAGCCCCGCGCGTCTTGGACGAGGCACATGGAACTGCTGTCGGTGTGCGCTGCGATTTTGTTATCCCATTCGGTGAGGTCGAGTCCCCACGTGTGGCCGCTTACGCTGTCGCCGTCGAGTCCAAATCGACGTAGCAGGACGATCTTTCCGCGCACCTCGCCCAGTGTGGGAACGCGGCTCGACGTATAGAACAGTTTGGGGTTGTCGTCCAAAACCTTGGCGAAAGCCGTCGTAACACTTTCGTCGGTAGCCTCGTCGTTGCCTCGTGATACAAGCATGATGAGCGCTTCTGTCGGGTTTTCGTTCAAAAACGTTTTGAAGTAGCCTATGACATCGGAAAGATGCAAAAAGTACGCGTCTTTTTTGAGCAGGTAGTACATCCATGGTCGATGCCAGGGTTGTTGCCCTTTCCGAGACGGATATCAAAATAGCGAATGCCTTCGAGCAGCTGCGTGGGAATGTAATCCTGCTGGCATTTTACTTGCGAGGATTGGGGCTCAGTGTCGTTGTCCACGCTGCAGGTGCCCGAATCGTGCGTGCCCGGGATGCTCAGCTCGTCGAGGAACTTGTTGTCGTCGACGTATTTCATCCAACATGGCCCATCGACGTAGCTGCTGTACGTAATCCAGTCGAGGCTGCTAACCGTGGCATCGTTCTTTTTCATGTCGTAACCGATAAGTTCGAGCTCCCACGGAATGCTCTTACTCTTACTCTTATGGCAGATCTTATTGTTGTCCTGGTCTTCGCCGTTCGATTCTATTGCCAGGTACTTAATGTCTTTTTTCTCGGTTTCTTTCTCGACCGTGCGGTCTCGGATGATATAGGTTCCGTTTGATTGCCGCTCGAACGCAAAAGAGCGACTGGGCTTGCCGTCATGCTCGCCACTCCATACGTGGATGACCTTTCCGTCTTTGTCCGAGTCGCCATCGACCGACCAAATGCTGTAGCCCGTCTTTTTATGCTCTTCGAAATTGAGCAAGGTGCGGATAGCATACCAGTTTGTATCGTCATTCTTGGTCGTTACGTTCTCAAGGATGAGCTTGCTGGACGTGCCGTCATTAAACAGATGGCAGACGTTGCCGATGACGTTGCCGTCTTCGTTAACGCTTGCGGTACGAAAAAAGCCCGCGGGGCGAAGGCGAATGACGAAATTGTTGAGGCTGACCGACGCTGTGGCAGCGTCGTCTGCAAATGCCGCTCGTGGGCCAATGCCCAATGCCGCGGTTTCGGGCAGGCTTGCAAGTGGCGACAACGCCGCGAGTCCAAGGCCCAACGTAAATGCTCGGCGGCTGATGGCGTGGTGTTCGGTCATAACTTCTCCATTCGTAGAGTGCGGTTATGCGATAGTTTTGGTCACTATACTGCTCAGATGTTTAAAGATGCTGGTTCAATTGTCTGCGCGGCGCAATAAATCGGCGGGCGGACGTGTTGGGGTGTTTGTTGTTTTCGTACTGTTGCTACATTTGGAGCGGTTCCGGCGTCCGGCATCCTCGCGTTCGTTGGCTACCGGCATAAGAAAGGGAGGGTCGGTTTACCGGCCCTCCCTGGGTACGAAGCGCTAGGGAACCGTCGCTTGTTTGCACTGCGCCCGTGTTTCCCGCTGCGCTCGCCAGTCGCTTAACGCTTGATCTCGATATCGTCGAGCTTGACGTCCATGGCCTCGGTCTTGGCCTCGGCGATGTCATCGGCAAATTCCAGGGACTTCATCATGGTCTCGACGGCGTCCTTGTGCTCCTCGACGTTGTCGATGCGCACATACACACTGCCACCGTCAACGTCGGTGAAGTACTCGGTCGTCACGCCGCCCGAGTGCGTAAAGTAGGCACTGCGCCAGGTCTTGCCGTTGTACTTAACGGGATCGCTCTCGGTCCATCCGGAGTTGGCCTTCCACTTTGCCTCGTAGTCGAACAGCTCGTCGGCGTTCTTGTCAGAGTCGAAGACGGGGATGAAGCGGTCGCTGGCGTGCTCGCTCTCGGTGAACTTAAACTGGGCCCTGTCGGCGGTGTCGCCTGCGACGTCGGTGATCTCGACGCCCTCGGGGACCTCGACCTTAAACCAAATGAAGTCGGTCCTCATATCCACGGCTGGCTTTTCTGCGCCGCCGCCACCGCCACTTCCGGTAGCGTCGCCGCTGCCACCGCAGCCCACCAGGGCAACTGCGGCAAAGAGACTGATGCAGAGGGTGAGAATCGCAAAGGCCTTCTTTTTCATGGTCGTGTCCTCCTCGATCTGTAACCGCCCATGGATTACCTGTCTTTACTGTACGCGTGGACGGCTCGCTAGGGTGGGCCATGTGTCCCATTCTGAGGGCCGGATTTGCGCCGTTAAGTGGCAATATGTTCGGGCGCAAAAGAGGGGAGGGCTGGTGCTGTCGGCCCTCCCCGGGTTGGGCGCCCGTTGTTTTAATGGGGCGCATGTGCGCGGGTGCGCGTAGGCGCGTGCGGGTGTCCCGTTACTTGATCTCGATGCTCGAAATCTCGACTTCGCGTGCCTCGGAAACTGCCTCTTCCATGTCATCGGGGAACTCGATGGAGTTGAGGAGTGCCTCGGCTTCTTTCTTGTGCTGGTCGAAGTTCGAGATGAGGACGTAGACGCTTCCCGGCTCAACATCGGTAAAAAGCATGGTTGAGATGCCGCTGTTGTCCTCGTATGTTCCGACGAGCCACGTCCTGCCGTTATACTCGACGGACCCGCCATCCTTCCACTGGAACGTATCCCCCTTCTTTTCCGCCTGGTCGGCGTGGGATTCCTCGGCCGTCAGCGCTTTTTTCCAAACGGGGATAAAGCGATCGGCCGAGGCGTTCTCGTCTTCGGGGAAGGTGAGCTGGACCCTGTCGGCATTCTTGCCGGCAGAGTCGCTTACGCCGACGCCCTCGGGCATCTCGACCTTAAACCAGATGTAGTCGGTCTTCTTGGCGACGGGGGCCTTTTCCTTGCTCTCGCTCTTGGGGGCGCTGCCGCCGCCCGATGCGCTCCCGCCGCAGCCCACAAGGGCGAGCGCGGCAAAGAGGGCGATGCAAAGGGAAAGGATTGATAGGGTCTTTTTCATCATGGTGGCGTCCTCCTTGTCTGCTGATGACATCACGGCGCCGCATGCTGTTGGGGTACTGATTGCGCTGGCGGCGGATGTCTCTGTGTACTGTGCGACTTATGCCTCCGTTCATCGCTTGTGGCCGTTGCGCGGCCGTTCCCCAACGGGTTCCTTACTTATAGATATGCCCCAGCTTGTGCTGCTCGGGAGTCTCGAAAGGTGGGCCATGTGTCCCATGTTTGCGTTGACATGGCCTATCGTGTGCCATAGAAATCCGCGATGGCCAGGTGCGCTGACGCTCGCGTACTTATGGGCTAGACTTAGCACCATTACGTGATCGATGCGGTCGGCCGACGTCGGCCGCCCGACCGATATATATGACTTGAAGGTGCGTGTGCGTATGAGCCAAGAGATGATGGATAAAACCTGTCGCGGTTTTGCCGAGGCGCTGGCCGCGCGCGAGCCAGTTCCCGGTGGTGGCAGCGCGAGCGCTTTTGTGGGCGCGCTGGGCGCCTCGCTGTGCGGAATGGTTGCCCGCTACGGTGCGACCAATCCCGCGCTTGCTGATCGTGCGGATGACCTGACGCGTGCGTTTGCCCAGGCAGACGAGTTGGCGCAGGAGCTTGTGGGTCTGGTCGCCGAGGACGTTCGTGCGTACGGCCAGGTGTCCGCTGCGTACGGTATTCCGCGTGAGGACCCGGCCCGACCGGCTGCGATTCAGGATGCGCTGCATGTGGCCGCTATGCCGCCGTATCGCATTATGGATGCCTGCGGGCGCGCACTGGCGCTGCTCGAGGACATGGCCGACAAGGGTTCGCGTCAGCTGCTGTCCGATGTGGCGTGCGGCGCCGTATTCTGCCGCGCCGCCATGCAGGGCGCGAGCTTGACGCTCTTTGCGAACACCACGTCTATGAAGGATCGTGCACGCGCCGAGGAGCTCGAGACGGCGTGTGATGAGTTGCTCGACACATGGTTGCCGCGCGCCGATGCGCTGGCGCGCCGCGCCTCCGACGCTGCAAGAAAGAGGGGATAGCCATGGCTGAGCTACTGAAGGGTGCTCCCGTCGCCCGCGCTTTGACTGAGGAGCTCGCTGCCCGCTGCGCTGCGCTGCGCGAACGCGGTGTTGTTCCGACGCTTGCTATCGTGCGTGTGGGTGAACGCGAGGACGACCTATCCTACGAGCGCGGCGCCCTTAAACGCTGCGAAAAGGTTGGCATCGAGGCGCGTCGCGTGTTGCTTCCTGCCGGTGTTTCGCAAGACGAGCTGTTGACGGCCATCGAGGACATCAATGCCGACTCGGCTGTTCATGGCTGTCTGATGTTTCGCCCGCTGCCCGCCGGCCTTGACGAGAACGCCGTCGCCGCAGCGCTCGATCCCGCCAAGGACGTTGACTCCATGACGCCGGCTTCGCTGCTCACCACGCTTTCGGGGCGCGGCGAGGGTTTTGCCCCCTGCACAGCTGAAGCCGTGCTTGCTTTGCTGGATCATTACGGCGTTGAGCTGGACGGCGCCAAAGTTGCCGTGGTCGGACGCTCACTGGTAATTGGCCGCCCCGTTGCCGCCATGCTTACGGCGCGCAACGCAACCGTGACGACGTGCCATACGCATACGCGCGATCTTGCCGCCGAGTGCTGTGCTGCCGACATTGTGGTTGCCGCCGTTGGACGCGCGCGCACGATTGGCGCAGATGCGGTCCGCGAGGACCAGGCGATTATCGATGTTGGCATTAATTGGGACGAAGCCGCTGGCAAGCTGGTCGGCGACGTCGATTTTGATGCCGCGGAGCCGGTTGTTGGCGCAATCACCCCCGTGCCGGGTGGCGTGGGTGCCGTGACGACAGCAATTCTCGCCAAGCACGTGATCGAGGCGGCTGAGCGCGCGGTAAAATAGGCGTTTGGAGGCTGTTTAGGGGGTTGGTTAGATACCCCGTGGTCAAAAAATGCCAAATATGAGTACTGTTGCCAAGTTAGTCACATATGTTTGAGATCATTTTGGCTCTTTAGCGATAAGTAATATCGTTAAAGAGCCAATTTTATTGGACGTATGGGGAATTACTAGACTCAGTTTTTGGACAGGTGAGGATTCCCGGCGCCCGGAACAGTGCAATTTGCTGCCACTAAATTTGTGACAGTACTCATATTTGGCATTTTTTGACCACGGGGGCTGCCGAGGCCGTGGTTTCGCCCTTTTTGCGTCGAAGCGATACACTGTTGCCGTTTGATTTCTTCGCTCAAGGAGGATGCGCATGC
This sequence comes from Collinsella sp., assembly GCA_048484635.1. GTDB lineage: Bacteria > Actinomycetota > Coriobacteriia > Coriobacteriales > Coriobacteriaceae > Collinsella. The sequence continues at coordinate 36,976 of DBFWDM010000063.1, read as the reverse complement.
CGTGCACAACGATTTTGGTTGGTAAGAACGCGAGCTACGACGGGTCGACGCTTGTCGCGCGTAACGAGGACTCGTCCAACGGGGTGTTTGAGCCCAAGCGCATGCGCGTAGTGCATCCCGACGAGCAGCCGCGCGTCTACACGAGCGTCCTGAGTCACCTGACCGTTGAGCTGCCCGATAACCCCATGCGCTACACGAGCGTCCCCGATGTTGTCCCGGGCCACGGCATCTGGGCCGAGGCCGGTTTCAACGAGCTCAATGTGGGCATGTCCGCAACCGAGACGCTTACCACCAACGAGCGCGTCCGCGGCGCCGATCCGCTCGTGGACTACGTGCCCGCCAAGGGCAACGAGGGTGAGGACGGCTATGTGCCGGCGCAGCCCGGTGGCCTGGGCGAGGAGGACATGGTGACCCTGGTGCTGCCGTATGCCAAGTCCGCCCGCGACGGCGTGCGTATCTTGGGCGACCTGCTCGAGCGCTACGGCACTTACGAGAACAACGGCATCGCCTTTAGCGACGTGGACGAGATCTGGTGGCTCGAGACCATCGGCGGTCACCACTGGATCGCCAAGCGTGTGCCCGATGACGCCTATGTGACCATGCCCAACCAATTGGGTATCGACAGCTTTGACCTGGATGACGCCGAGGGCGCCCAGGCCGACCACATGTGCTCCGCCGACCTGCGCGCCTGGATGGCCGAGTGGCATCTGGACCTGACGCTGGGCGTCGAGAGCGACGGCCCGGCTGCCGTCTTTAACCCGCGCGAGGCCTTTGGCTCGCACAGCGACAGCGACCATGTCTACAACACGCCGCGCGCCTGGTACATGCAGCGCTGCCTCAACCCCAGCGACGTGTGGGATGGCCCCGACGCCGACTTCACGCCCGAGAGCGACGACATCCCTTGGAGCCGCGTGCCCGAGCGCAAGGTGACCATCGAGGACATTAAGTACGTGCTTTCGAGCCACTACCAGGGCACGGAGTACGACTGCTACGGCAGCAAGGGCACGCCCGCCACGCGCGGCGCCTATCGCCCCATCGGCATCAACCGCAACAGCCAGCTCGCCGTGTTGCAGCTGCGTTCCTATGCGCAGCCGGCCTATCGCGCCGTGCAGTGGATGGCCTTTGGCTCCAACTCGTTTAACGCGCTGGTTCCGCTGTACGCCAACGTCGAGACCATGCCCGAGTACTATGCCGACACGCAGGCTCGCGTGACGTCCGAAAACTTCTACTGGGCCAACCGCCTGATCGGTGCCCTGGCCGACGTCCGTTTCCATGAGTGCGGCCGCGCGGTCGAGGATTATCAGGAGAAGATCGGTGGCATGGGCCACAAGCAGATCCATGACGTCGACGCTGCCGTAGCCGCTCTGCCCGAGGCCGAGGTGCCTTCCGAGCTTACACGCGCCAACGAGGCCTTTGCCGAGCGTGTTCGCGTGGAGACCGATGCCCTGCTGGGCAAGGTGCTCTACACCACGAGCTGCGCCATGAAGAACTCTTTCGCGATGAATGACAACGTGAGGTAGGGATTTCCCATCGATCGAATAGCGCTAAAACGCTTTGTCGCTTTCGCTCAATCTTGGGTACAAGAACGCCAATGCAGTTGTTTGTGATTGGAGATAACCATGGTTATGAAACTCGATCAGCTTGTTAACGGTGCCATTAACGTGGGCTTTGGCGCTGCCGCCGTTGCTGTCGAAGGCGGCAAGAAGGTCCTCGACGACCTTAATACCAAAGGCGAGCAGGTCCGCAAGGACACCGCCACCCCCGATATCGCCCGCAGTGTGTCCGACATGTTCGAGCAGGCCGGCGGTACCATCTCCGACCTGACCGAGCGTCTGGGCATGCAGGGCGAGACCGCGGCCCAACGCGTGCTCGACGAGCTCATTCTGGCTCGCGTCCGCGTTATGACTGCGCCCGAGCGTACGGCCTTCCTGGCCCATGTGCGCGACATCGTCGATTCGGTCGAGGACAACGTGACCTCGGTGCCCGTCGAGTCCGTTGAGCCCGACGATGCGAAGGATACCGAAGAGGCCGAGTAGCAGCGCAGATGGCAGATTCCACCACCGATTACAACAATCTAGATCCTCTGGGTGACGAGGCGGCGGTTGTCGATGAGGTCGACGCTGCCGTCTCGGGCGCTCGCAAGAAGCCACGCGCTGTCGATATGGTGCCCGAGGAGCCCGACGCGATGGCACCGGACGAGGAATACCAGCTCACGCCGGCGGGTCGCCGCGAGCGCATCGGACAGATTGTTCGCCTGGTCAAAAAGTACCGCGTGTGGGATAACCTCACGCCGGTTCGTTTGCGCCGCCTGCTCGAGGAACTCGGCCCCATGTTCGTCAAGATGGGGCAGATTCTGGCCAACCGGTCCGAGATTCTGCCGCAACGCTTTTGCGACGAGCTGCGTCGTCTGCGCTCCGACGTGGAGCCCGTACCGTACGAGGTCGTACTCAGTTGTCTGGAAGAAGAATACGGCCTGCGCCTGGGGGAGATGTTCGATGCGATCGACCCCAATCCGCTTGGTAGCGCATCGCTCGCGCAGGTGCACCGCGCTCGTCTGGTGACGGGCGAGGACGTGGCCGTCAAGGTGCAGCGCCCCGGTGCGCAGCAGGTTATGGCGCAGGACATCGATATCATCCGCTCGGTGGTGCGTATCGTTTCCAAGTTCGTCAACACCGATCAATTCGTTGACCTGCACGGCGTAGTCGAGGAGTTGTGGACCTCGTTTCGCGAGGAGACCAACTTTTTGGCCGAGGCCAAAAACCTCAACGACTTCTACGAGTTCCATAAGAGCGTTCATGGCGTGACGTGCCCTAAATCCTATCTGGACCTGTGCACCGAGCACGTGGTGGTCATGGATTACGTCGACGGCATTTCGATCGCCGATCCTGAACGCTTGGTGGCCGAGGGCTATGACTTGGAAAAGATCGGTGCCGCGATCGTCGAGGACTACTCGACGCAGGTGCTCGACGACGGCTTTTTCCATGCCGACCCGCATGCGGGAAACATCATTCTCAAGGACGGTATCGTTTACTTTATCGACTTGGGCATGGTCGGACGCATGTCGAGTCACGATCGCGGTATCGTAAAGGACATGATTTTCGCCGTGGCCGAGGGTGACGTTCCCAAGCTCAAGGATTCGCTCATGCGCTTCGCCGTGACGCGTGGCGATTCGGCCGAGCTCGATCATTCAGCGTTTTTGTCCGACCTTGACTTTATCGTGGCTGACTTTGCGGGCCTTGACCTGAAGGATCTTGATATCGGCGAGTTTTTGACCTCGCTGTTAAACCTGGCGCGCAAAAACGATGTTGAGCTGCCGAGCGTGGTGACGATGTTCGCGCGCGGCATGGTGACGCTCGAGGGTTTGCTGACCGAGTACATGCCCAACGTCAACATGATCCAGATCATCCAAACGCACATTAAAAACGAGAAAAGCACCTATGCGCGTGTGCGCGATATGGGGCGCGATCTTGCCGCGAGCAGCTATCGCGCGGCGAAGGGCTCACTCGAGGCGGCTGAGTACCTGGGGCTGGCTTCGCGCATGCTTACGCGCGGCCAGCTTAAGGTGAACACGCAGATCATGAGCAGCGATAAGGCACTGCGACAGCTGGGCGGAATTATCGACCGCATGTCGATGGCTATCGTTATCGCCGGCCTGTTTATCGGTTCGTCGGTGGTGTACTACGCACGCATCGAGCCGGTTGTGTTTGGTATCCCGGTCATTGGCTTTATGGGCTACGTGAGCGCGCTGGTGCTGGCGCTTATGCTGGGCCGCAATATCTGGCTCAACAGCCACGGCGGCAAACACTAGAGGCTGCGACCGTCACCGCATTTTCCTATCGCAAACAATAGCTTTTACCTTGGGCTTCGCCTGTGTGCGGGGCCCTTTTGCGTGATACCATTTTGACGGTAATAATCGATGGCCTAGATGGTGGTGCGGAGACGCACGAACGCGCGGTTTTCCTGCGCGTTTGGGAGAATCGGGGTGCAAGTCCCCGGCTGTACCAGTAACCGTAATTCCTCTTGGCTCAGGATGTTCGCGTCGCAGATCGGACGGCGCGCCTGAGCCGTTAAGGTTAAGTCGGATCGCCTCCCATCTTGCATGCGGCTGCGGCTTTTGCCACCGGTGTGCATAGGGCTCTGGAGGGAAGGAGGACCCCGATGGGGGAACTCGAACGCAACATGCGCGATGACGTGGGGCAGCCGCTGGGCAATGCTCCAAGTACAGACAATGGGGGACAAATGGATATGTTTGAGGATGAGCGCCAGCGCGTCTCGCATCGCCGTGGCGCAATTGCACGCGGCGTAGCCAAGCGCGGCCTGGTGGCATTCCTGGCCTTCGCGATGGCCTTCAGCACCACGCCGGCTCAGCTGTGGGCCGAGGGCGCCGAGGGCATTGCCGATGCTGTGGCTCAGGCTACGACGCCGGGCGAGGACGCTGCGCTTGCGGGCGGTGCCGCTGAGCAGAGCGGCACCGAGGTTTCGGATTCCGAGAGCGCGCCTGCAGCTAGTGCCGCTACAACAGAGGCAGCAACTGGCGACGAAGGCTCGGCGACGGGGGAGAGCCCTGCCACGAGCGAGCAGTCTTCGACGGCATCCACTGGCCAAGCAGGATCTGCCGCCGCGACTGCCGTCCAGACAGAGAACCCGACAGAAACCGGCGATGTCGCCAAGAAGCAGGTCGAGGTCTCGTTCTCGATTATCGGCACCGATGCCGACGGCAAGGCTCAGACCTGGGTGGCACCTACGCAGCTCAAGCTCGACGAGGGCGCGACGGCTGCGGATGCCTTCATTAAGCTGCAGGAGAAGACGGGCTTCAAGGCGAAGTACGATCCGAACACGGCATACGGTTTCTACCTCGAAAGCATCACATCCCCGAGCGATGGCCGCACGCTTGCCTACGATCCCACGACCTATGCCTACTGGCAGCTGTTCGTCGACGGCGCGTCTTCCTCGGTTGGCGCGAGCAGCGTCAAGCTCACCCAGGGGCAGAAGATTGAGTTTGCCTATACGGCTGGTAGCTCGTCCCCTGTCGTTAAGGACCAGGTTGCCGCAAATGTGACCGTCATTGGTCGCGATGCCCAGGGCAAGACTCAGACCTGGGTCGATAACGCGCAGTATGTGGTGACGTCCGGCTCGAGCGCACTTGACCTTACGAAGGCCGCGCTCGAGGCGAATGATATTGACGCCGTTGCTGCGGGCTCCTTCATTCTGAGCCTTAAGTACAACGGTGCTGAGCTGGGTACGCCCCAAGATTATTCGACCTATTGGCAGCTGTTCATCAACGGCAAGTCGAGTGACTATACGGCGGACAATGTCACCATCCATGCCGGCGATACCGTTACGTGGTTCTACGGTGGCTGGGGCGACCAGCTGCCCTCCGATTCTGTCCATGCTTCTGTTCAGGTTCTCGGTAAGGACAAGGACGGCAAGCAGCAGGTTTGGGCTTCGACGGGCCAGACGAGTCTCAAGGCAGGCTCCACTGCCAAGGATCTCCTTGAGCAGACCGGCCTTAAGCTCGATGCTAGCGAATCGTCTTGGGGCTGGTTCCTCAACGGCATTTATTCGCCGTTCGATGGTAAGTCCTATGGCTGGGATGCTGCGACCAATAGCTATTGGCGCTTCTACGTAAATGGCAAGTTCGCCGACGTTGGCGCCGGTGCCTACGAGCTCCATGAGGGCGATGCCGTCACCTTTATGTATGGTGCTGACGCCGATGCCCTTCCTGGCCAGGTTCTTGGGTCTGTCGATGTTATCGGTCCCGATGTCAACGGCAACAATGCTCGCTGGGGCTCGGCAAGCAACGTTTCTCTGCCCGAAGGCTCTACTGCCCAGAACCTTATTGAGACGGTTCTGAAGGCCAAGGGCGTTACGTACAACGGCTCCCAGAGTGGTGAGTACTGGTTCCTCAATTCCATCAACTCGCCATTCGAAGACGAGACGTACGGCTATGATGGTGCGACCAACAAATATTGGCACCTGTATATCAATGGAGAGCCCTCCTTACTCTGCGCTAATCAGATTACGCTCAAGAGCGGCGATAAGGTCACACTTGCCTATACCACCGACGATTCGGCCATGCCCGATCCCGACAAGATTGTCGTGGACCCGGGTGCGACGACTCCTGATTGGGATGCCGAGTGGGCCGGCTACGGCAACAGTGGCAACGGTTCGACCGTAACGGATGCCAAGACGCCTGCGCAGGCCGCCGGTCTTAAGTGGGCCTTCGATTGGAAGGCCGAGTCTGGTCAGCAGTATGCCAACTGCAGCGAGCCTGTCATTGCTAACGGCTTTGTGTACATCGCGACCGAGAACGAGCTCATTAAGATCGATTCGTCCACGGGCAAAAAGGTTGCCTCTGCGCCGCTTGCCTCCAAGGTGAGCTATACCTCTCGTCCGATCTATACCAATGGCCTTATCATCGTTCCGCTCAACGGCGGTGCGGTCCAGGCGATTACTGCAGACAAGCTGATCTGCAAGTGGCTGACGCCTGGTTTGACGGATTTGACGCAGAGCTCCTGCACCGTCGTTTCGGACGGCGAGTACGTCTATGTAGGCTCGGTCGATATTTCGTATGACGAGAATTACAACGCGACCTACGGCAACGGCTCCTTTGCACGCATTAAGATTGCCACGGGCGAAGTTTCTTGGCAGAACATCGACCCTACCGAGGGCTATTACTGGACTGGTGCGGCTTTGACGGATAAGTATGCCATCGTTCCTACGAGCGCGGGTACGCTTAAGTGCATTGATAAGACGACGGGCGATGTCGTTTCGACCATGGAGCTCGGCGCTGTCGCAAATGCCGATTGCATTGCCGATCCGTCCAATGGTTCGACCTTCTATCAGATGACGCACGACGGAAAGCTCCATGTGATTTCGCTTTCGGCGAAGGGTGTGCTGAGTGCACAGAAGACGGTTGATCTGGGCCTTACGAATAATCTGAGCGCCCCTGCGGTGTTTGGTGACAATCTGATTGTCGGCGGACAGACGGCTACGGGCTCTGCTCTGGTTCTCTATAACCTGAAGACGGGTAAGACCACGATGGTCGCTGCTGCCGACGGCAAGGCGCTGCCGGCTGGCCTCAACGGTATTGCTGCTACTCCGCTGGTGAGTGTTCAGGGCGGCAAGACCTATGTGTACTTCACCGTTAACAGCGCGGATAGCAAGGATTACGTCAACTACTCTGCTGGTGGTGGCGTGTATCGCTATACGCTCGGTGATGCAGAGGCGACGCAGATTTATGATGCGGCTGGCCATTACCAGTACTGTGACTCTCCGGTCATTGCCGATGCATCTGGCAGCCTGTACTACATCAATGATTCGGGCACGCTGTTCAAGCTCGGGGCCGTTGAGTCTTGGACGGTTGCCTTTAATTCCAACGGCGGGTCTGCTTGCGACACTAAGTTTGTTGCTACGGCCGACGGCAAGCTGGTCAAGCCGGCCGATCCGACGCGCGATGGCTACACTTTCGGCGGTTGGTTCACCGATGAGGCTTGCACGCGGGCGTATGACTTCAGTACGCCGGTGACGGCCGATCTGACGCTGTATGCCAAGTGGACCAAGAATGCTGTTAACCCTGGCGGCAATGGCGGTTCTGGCTCCAATGGCGGCAATGGTGGCGCTGGCAACGGTTCCGGTGCTGGCGCTGGCACGGGCACGGGTTCCGGCTCCGGCACGAAGGGCCAGCAGGCTGGCGGCGCTGTCGCTCCGGGTCATAAGCCGATGACCAAGACGACGGTGTCGACCAAGACCGAGACCAAGGACAACAAGCCCAACAAGAAGGACTCCGATAAGTCCGATAAGAAGGACGAGAAGAAGTCTGACAAGAAGTCTGACAAGAAGGACAGCAAGTCCGACAAGAAGTCCGATTCCAAGTCCGATTCGGGTGCTGCTTCTACGACCACTGCTAAGAAGCCCTCTAGTGCTTCCGAGCAGGAGACTGGCGCCAACCCGCTCGCCATTGTTGGCGTTGCCGCCGGCGTCATCGGTCTCGCCATCGTCGGCGTGTCCGTGTTCACCAAACGTCGGTAGGTGAGGGCTGTGTCCAATAAATCCAAGGACGCTGACCCCAAGCAACCAAATTCCTCGTTCATTCAGTTCGACGATGCAAAGCAACAGGGCGCCGCTTCGGCGGCGTCCGCCCCTCGACGGAAGGCGCTTACTGGCGTCCTGACCGCCGCGTGCGTTGCGCTAATTGTCATATCGCTGGGCTTCGTCCATCCTTCCGAGAGCGGCGCCTGGTCCATTGACTGGATCGTTCAGACCGTGACGGGGGAGAGCGTCGTCGCGAAGGACGCCAAGGGGTCTGACTCGACCGTCGCTTCGGGTAAAGCTGGCTCCAAGGATTCCAAATCTTCGGATGGTGCGAACGACGAGTCTAAGGGTTCGGATAAATCTGACTCTAAGAAGGAGTCCGAGTCTTCGGACAAGGAATCAAACAAGGGCTCGGATAGCAAAAAGACCGACGGCAATCAGTCGACTTCTCAGAACTCGACTTCTTCTGGCGGGGCCGGCTCTACGCCTGGCGCCTCCTCCTCATCCAGCGGGGCATCTTCTGCCCCCGATAACGGCAACGCCTCTACTGGCGACCAGGGCAGCTCGCAGCAGCCTAGCTACGTTACGGTGACGGTTTCGGTCACATCGAGCTCTGTGGGCAATCCTGTGTCCTCTGGTGGCACCTTTACCTTTAACGAAGGCGCTACCGTCTACGATGCCCTGTGCGCGCTGGGCCTTTCTGTCAACGCACATGGCTCGTCGTACGGTACGTATGTCTCCGCGATTGGTGGTTTGGCCGAGAAACAGTACGGCGGCACGAGCGGCTGGATGTACTCCGTCAACGGCACAACGCCCATGACGGCCTGCAGTAACTACGTTCTCTCCAATGGCGACGACGTTGTTTGGTATTACGTAACGGGCTAGAGGCCCCGACATAGCGCGCCAGACGGGCGGTTCGGACCAACATCCGGACCGCCCGTTTTTCATGCGAATGGGACTGGGTCGCCGGGTCTCTCTGCAAACAAAAAAACCGGTTGGAACGGGAATTCCAACCGGTTATACATTCAAGCAAATAGTGAATCGACTACGACCGTGCGCCCTCGAGGAAGAAGCGGCGGCTGAAGTAGTTGTACCAGGTGACGAGGAACGTGGCGATGGCCTTCATGGCCTGGTAGCCGATGCTCAAAAACGTGACGCCCACAAACATATACAGGTCGTTGAGGCCCAGGCCGATCACCGACAGGATGGTGAAGATCGTGAACTCGCGCTTGCGGCTCATGCCTTCGCGGTGGTCGAACACGTACTTCATGCTGAGCCAGTAGTTGACCACGACGGACGTGATAAACGAGATCGTGGTGCTCATCAAAAAGTCGAGGTGGAACAGCTCGACGAGCGCAATGAGCATGCCCCAGTCGATGCCAAAGGAGATAAGACCCACGACGGCAAACTTGAGGAACTGCTTGGTATGAGGTTGTGCCAGCGCCTTGCGCACGTAATCACATCCAATGCGTTGATGAATCGAGCAGAGGATACTTTAGAGCTTTTACAAGGGAAACGTAAGGTCTTTGCCAAGAACTATATGAACTCGCCAAATTTTCAAGAGCTAATCCGCAAACGTTGAAAATTTGCCCGTAAACGAGCGACACCCACGGACGATACTGCGCTGAGTGCGCGTCGTCCGTGGGCGCCGTAATGCTGCAGGGGTTTCGAGCTATTTTGTCTCGTCGCCCTCCAGGAAGATTTTTCGGGTCACAAAGTTGTAGACCATGACAAGCGCGGTGGCGCAGATCTTGGCGATATTGGCCTCGAGTCCCAGGCCGGCGTTGAGCGCCAGCACGATGCCGTCGTTGAGCACCAAACCGATCACGGACAGCACGACAAAGATGATGAACTCGCGGCGGCGGCTCATGCCTTCCTTGTGCGCAAACACGTACTTCATGCTTGCGAGGTAGTTAAAGATGAGTGAGATGATAAAGCCGCTGGTGTTGGCGATTAGGATGTTGAGGCCCAGACCGTAGTGGAGCAGATTCATAATGCCAAAGTCGATAACCGTGGCAATGACACCGACGACGCCAAATTTCATGATCTGCGCAAGGAGCTTTTGCATGGTACCTGCCTTAGGGTGGCGCGGGGACGCCGTGGGGATGACAAACTCAGCAAGTTTAGCCAATCCCCGCGGGTGGGGCTAGACGCGCTCTTCGATAGCACCGTTTCTATATGCATCGAGCAGCTGGCGCAGATCCTGGATCTGGCTGCGAATCTTGGCGCCAGTATCGGTGTCGCTCACCATGCGGCGATGATCCGCTTGGTCAAAACGGTTGGTCTCGCTTTCGATGTCCACGTTGCGCGTGAGTGCCTCGGCAACCGTCGTAAAGGCCCGGTGCGACTTGAGGCGGCAGCCGCGCGAGCTCGAGATGAGCGTATAGCCGGCGATGCCCGTCTTGGGATGGTAAGCGCGGCAGAAGCCGCCATCGATGACCAGCAGCTTGCCCTCGGCGCGGATGGGCTGCTCGCCCTTGGTGGTTTTAACGGGCGTGTGGCCGTTGATGATGTGGCCGGTCGGCGAGCATGCCATGGGCGCGACGCCAAACTCGCGCATGATATCATCGCAGACCGAGGGCGACTTGGTAAGCGTAAAGTACGGGTCCATCGGCTCGACCCAGGTGCTCTTATCGGCGATATAGGCGCGCTCAAAGGTACGCACCAGGCGTCCGCTGGCGGGTGAATTGAAGCCAATCCACAGGTACCACATCCAGTCGAGGGCATCGCGGTCGCCCACGCGCCACGCGCGGCGGGCGATGTGGTCGCAAAAATCGAGATAATCGCGGCCAGCGTGCCAGGTGCCCAGGCAGTTCATGCTGCTGAAGGTGCCGTCTTCGTTGAGTGGAACGCAGCCGTGGAAGAGCAGGTTGCCGTTGGCGACCTTGTACATCGAGCCGTGGGTGTAGAGGAAATCGATATGGCGATGCAGGTGATCGGCGGTGACAAACTCGGACACGAGCTTGTCGATGATGTGCTGCTCCTGAGACGTGAGCGTGTAGGGGTCCGCCGGGTCGACGGTGGGGAAGTCGTTGGTCGTGAGCGGCCACACGCTGCCGTCGGCGAGCGTGACCGTGCCGGTGTCGTGGTCGATCTTGTCGAGTAACAGGCGGTCGGTCATATCGAACTCGGGGTGGCGCTGGATAATCTGGCCCTCGAGCTTAAAGAGCAGCACGTTGATGGCCTTGATCAGCGGGGTGATGGACTCACCGGCGGTGTAGGTGGCATCGGCAAAGGCGACAAGCTCACGCAGCGAGATGCCGTAGTCGTTCTCCAGGATCTCGTAGTTGTCGTAGCGTAGGTTGTTGCGCAACACCGTGGCGATGCAGGCGGGCTCACCGGCCGCAGCGCCCATCCACAGTAGGTCGTGGTTGCCCCACTGGATGTCGAGTGAATGGTAGGTGAGCAGACGGTCCATAATCTTGGCCGCGCCGCCGCCGCGGTCGAAGATGTCGCCCACCAGGTGCAGGTGGTCGACGGCCAGGCGCTTGATGAGCGAGGCGAGCGACTCGATAAAGTCGTCGGCGCTGGCGGTCTCCAGGATGGACTCCACGATGCGCTCGTGATAGCGCACGCGATAGTTGTTCTCGTCCGGGTGCGTGTGCAACAACTCGTCGATGATATAGGCGTAGTCGCGCGGGATGGCCTTACGCACCTTGGAGCGCGTGTAGCGGCTTGAAAGCGAGCGAGCGACCATGATGAGCTGGTCAAGCATCGTCTTGTACCAAGTTGGCGAGTCCTCGCGCTGGCTGCGGACCAGGTCGATCTTCTCGCGCGGGTAGTAGATGAGCGTGCACAGCTCGCCCTTTTCGTCAAAGGAGAGCGTGTCGCCAAAAATTTCGTCGACATGCTCGCGCACGACGCCCGAGCAGTTGTTGAGGATGTGCATAAAGGCTTCGTACTCGCCATGCACGTCGCTCATAAAATGCTCGGTGCCCTTGGGTAGGTTGAGGATGGCCGAGAGGTTGATAATTTCGGTAAATGCGGATTGTTCGGTGGGGAACTGTCTCGACAGCAGGCGCAGATACTTAAAGTCTTGCGGGTTGCGATCGAATGCGACCATGAAACACCTTCCGATGGGGCTGGTAAAACTGATAAACGGCGTCAAACGTTTATCAGTATGCGCCGCTTTTGTTTCGATTTTGCGCCAGCGGCTGAATTGTCGGCTGAACGGTTTGGTAAATCGATTTAGTTGAGGTAGATATGGCGGTTGAGTGGAGACGACAGAGGGTGTTTTCTCAGATATTTATGCGTGGGGTCGGTGGAGACGATGGTGGTAAAGATGTTCGCTATTTTTGGTTCGATTTGGTAAATAGTGGACATATGTACCGTATGTAGGCTCACTGTGCGATAATTTGCGCAGCAATACGTAAGGAGCCTCATATGAGTGTTTTTGTCCTGACCTGTGAATCTGCCGCCGACCGAACTCGGGAGTTCTTTGACTCGCGCAATATTCCTGTCGCGTATTTTCATTACGAGATCGACGATGTTGTCCATACGGACGATCTGTATCAGTCGATTACGCCGGACAAGTTTTTTGCCCAGATTGCCGCGGGCGCCATGCCCAAGACGTCTCAGGTGAGCGTGGGTGAGTACGAGGAGTTTTGGGAGCCGTTTGTTGCCGAGGGTAAAGACGTGCTGCACCTGACGTTGTCGTCGGGTATTTCGGGCACGTATGGATCGGCCTGCGTCGCGGCGCAGATGCTTGCGGATCGCTATCCCGAGGGCGGCAAGGTGCGCGTCATCGATTCGCTGGGGGCGTCTTCGGGCTTTGGCCTGTTGCTGGAATATGCCGCCGACGTGCGCGATAGCGGGGCTTCACTCGACGAGACGGCTGCCTGGATCGAGGAGCACAAACTCAACCTGCACCACTGGTTCTTCTCGACCGATCTGTCGAGCTACCTACGAGGCGGTCGCATTTCGGCTGCGAGCGCGATCATCGGCACGGCGCTTAAGATTTGCCCGCTTATGACGGTCGATTGCGAAGGTAAGCTGTCGCCACGTGAGAAGATTCGTACTAAGAAGCGCGCGATTTCCGAGATGGCCAAGACCATGATGGCACACGTGCAGGACGGTGTGGATTATTCGGGTAAGTGCATCATGTCGCACTCGGCGTGCCGTGAGGATGCCGAGGCAGTTGCGGCGCTGATTGAGGAACAGGTTCCGCAGCTTAAAGGCAAGATTGAGATCAATGACATCGGTACTCTGATTGGCTCGCATACCGGACCTGGTACGGTGGCGCTCTTCTTTATGGGCGACAAGCGCGTGGATTAACTTGGCTCATCACGTCGCTGCGTGATTGCTCAAACGAAAACGGCCCGCCTCACGTTTGTGGGGCGGGCCTTGCTGTTGCGGCTAGCGTTTCTTTCCGCGGAAGAAGAAGCCGTGCAGTGACGGCTTGAGGCCGCGGTTGGCGCGATGCTCCTCGACGCGCTCGTGGATCGAAGCGACGCGCTCGATGACTTCGTCGGGAATCGGCACATCGGGATTCATGTTCTCGACCTGGCTGACCTCGGCGGCGGCGACCTGGTCGATAATGGGCACATCGTCGCGCGAGATGACAGGTGTGGCGTCTTCCTTCATCTTGCGATAACGCTGCATCATGTCGGTCTGTAACTGCTGGGCCGAAGGCGGCGTCCAGATGATGGCGTTGGCGCCGGCGGCGATGGTCTCACGGATGCTCTCGGGCGTCTTGCCGCCCGGCGCGATGAGCGGCAGGTTGGGATAGTGCTCGCGCAGCTCGCGTAGGACCTGGGGCGTGTTCTTGCCGGCGGCGATGTTGAGAATCTTGGCTCCGGCGCGCACCTTGGCGTGAGCATCGTCGTCGCAGCGAACGACCGTGGCGATGACGGGGATGTCGGCGATGTTGGTGATGTGCTCGACCATCTCGGCAGTGGCGGGGGAGTTGACCACGCAGCCCGCCGCGCCCTGCATCTCGGAGACGGCTGCCATCTGCACGGAGCGCTTACCGGTCGTAGTTCCGCCGCCCACGCCTACAAAGACCGGGCACTCGGCGACGGTCAGCAGCGCTTGCGTAATGGCGGGCTGCGGCGTGAAAGGGTAGACCGCAAAAACGGCATCGGCGTTGGAGTTGCGGATAACCGCGACATCGGTGGTGTAAATGAGCGACTTGATGCGGCGGCCGAAGAGCGTGAAGCCGCTGGCCTCCTCGATCTCGTCGGGCATGCGAAGGGCAGCCTTGCGCAGACGTCCGTCGATGGGCAGGGGCTCCATGGGGAGCAGTCCGTTGGGGGTCACGGCTACCTGGGGCTCGGTGAACTCGTCTGCGAGCTCGACCTCGGAGAAATCGACCGAGGCGACGATGTCCTCGTGAACCTCGGCGGGCACATCGATGGGAGCTTGGTCGTTTGCCGCGGCAGGCGTGTCGAAGGAGCTGGTGCCGACGAAGGCGTCGACGCGCTCATTTAGATCGTTGAGGGTATCCATGGAGGCTCGATTCTATGTGATAACGGCCGGCGCTATGCAGCCGGAATTGCGAATGCTAAATCGTTTGACGAGTTGATTTTTCCCCGCCGCGCCATCCGTTAGACCGAAGGGCCGGCGAACGTGAAGGAGCTGTGGTGGCGGGTATCGAGGTGCTATCTTGAAAGTCCCGTTTAAAAGAGAGGTGACGCGGTATGGAATTTTCGGCAATGTTGGGCTCGATTGGCCTATGCGTGGGCGCAATCGTAGCCGCCGCGGTCATCTACTTTGTGGTCACGGCCATTAAGGGCAAAAGGGCCGAACGCAAAGAGCGCGCGACGCTTAAACAACATCGTGACCAGCAGGGCAAACGCGCACAGAGATAGCTTGTTGAGTTTTGGATCCGTGCGCTAGCTGCGTTTTCGGATCAGGGCAATGTAGAAGCCCTCAAAGTCGCGGCTAGGCGGAATGGTGAGCGTGCCGGGCAGGCCGTTGACGATGGCCGATACCTGACCCGCGGCAATGGCCTCGGTGAGAGCGTTGCTCTCGATATGCGGCTCCTCGCCGGCGTCCTGGGTGCGTCGTGCTTCACTTTCGCTTGGCGTGCCGTCGAGGGGGATAAGCTCGCAGTCCATATGCTTGTCGAGGGCCTCTTGCAGGGCGTCCTCGTTTTCCTGCGGCAAGATCGAACAAGTCGAATAGACGAGCGTGCCGCCCGGTTTGAGGGCCCCCATGGCGCGGTCCAGAAGTGCTCGCTGCGAGCGGGCGCACTTGCTCAGCAACTGCTCGGTGAGGCCGCGCAGGCTTTTCTCGTTGCCACTGATGACGGTGCCCGTGCCGGTGCAGGGAGCGTCGAGCAGGATGCGGTCAAAGCGGAAGAACTCGTCGAGCTCGCGTGCGTCGATGCGCATGACGGGCACGTTTTTGGCACCCTGGCGATGGAGGTTCGACTCGAGCTTTTCGGCGCGGGGAATGCTCATCTCACAGGCGGTGAGGTGCGCCTGTCCCTGGGTGAGGGCGGCGATCTGCGTCGTCTTGCCGCCGGGGGCTGCGCACATGTCCAGGATGTCCTCGCCTGCCTGGGCGCCCAGGACCAACGGCGGCATCATGGATGACAGGCTCTGCAGGTAGATTTTGCCGTCGCGGTAGATGTCGAGATCCCACAGATCTGAAACCTGGGCCTCGGGCAGGATAAAGGCGTCCGGATACCAGGTAACGGTTTGGTGGGCGATGCAGGCGGCATCGAGCGCCGCAGCGATGTCCTCGGCGGTCGCCTTGAGCGTGTTGGCGCGCAGCGTGACCGGGCGTGTGGCCGCGGCGCCGAAGCCCTCGATCATGAGCTTGGCATCGGCGGGCGCATAGGCGCCGGCGACCGTGTCGACCATAAAGCGCGGCAGGTCGGCGGCGCAGGGAAGGGCGGCAAGCTGGTCGGAAAGCTCGGTAGCAGCAAACTGCCTGAGCTTGAGCTCGGCCTTGACCTGCTTTTTCTGCTTACGACGACGCGGCTTGGACATCCGTCTTTCCTTCCCGTCCCAAATTGACTACTTTCCGGGCACGCCGCTGCTGGCGTGCTTTAGTACTGGCTCTCGTGCTTGCTAAAGAAGTCGAAGCGCGGGGGCAGCGGCTTCACGCGGTGCTCGCCGGGCTTCTCGCCCAGGCTCTCCACAAACTCATCCGTGGAGGCAAAGATGTTATCCCAGCTAAAGAAGGCGACCGGGTCAACGTCGAAGTACTCGCAGATGAGCTCGCAGCCGGCCGGCACGATGCCGTGCATGAGCACGGTCGCTACGCGCAGCTCGGTAAAGGCGTCGACGAGGGCCTGCGTCATGGCGGCGTTGGCCGGCTCGCCCTCGAGCTTGTTGGCGGCCTTGGAGGCATCGCTCCAGCGCTTGTTGGCGGCGCGCAGGTAGTCGTCGCACACAGCGAGCGCTCGGTGCGTCTCGAACTTGTACATGGCCTGCTCAAAGGCGAGGGCTGCCTGCTGGGCGGCTTCGACCACGGTGTCAGAAGCGGCACCGGCGGGGATGCAACCGTTGCGATAGGGACTCTCGTCGCCCTCCTTGACGGCGACGCCGTAGAAGCAGCTGCGGGCCAGGCGGTTGAACACGCCGGTCAGCAGCGCGCTCTCCTTAAGGGCGGGGTCGATAACGCGCTTGTCGTCGCAGGCGCGCACCTCGTTGCCGTCCTTGTCCTTGCCGGTCACGCGCGTGTCGTATGCCTTGGGGCTAAAGCTCACCGGCTTCTCGGACAGGCCGAGCGACAGCCAATGCGCGCGCATCTGCTCGCAGGTGTAGTGGTTGAGCAGGTCGTCTGCCGGCGGGGGAGGAGTCTGCGAGGACGAGCTTGCCTTTTTGCCCATGTAGAGCAGGTGGTAGCAGGCGCTGACGGTGCTCTGCGTGAGGTTCCAACCCAGGGCCTCCCACATGGCGGTCTGCGCGATGCAATAGAAGTAGATGTTGTCCTGGCCAATGAACTGGTAGATCTGTGCGTCATCCGAGCACCACCAGTCGCGCCAGTCGAGCGAGCTGTGCTGGTAGGTGGGCGCGGGGACCTGCGTGGAATCGGCGGCGGGCTCGCCCATGAGGGCGGCATCCTGGGCGGCGACGCCCTCGGTCACGCCGGCGGCCTTGGCATCGCGTGCGAGCACGGTGCGCGTATAGCTGATGGGAGCCCACAGGCTCTCGGGCCAGCACCAGCAGGTGACGTCGGAGACGCCATCGACCTCGGGCACCGGAACGCCCCAGTCGATGTTGCCGGTGATGCGGAAGGGTACGAGCGCCTTGCCGCTGCGGAAGCGCACGCCGCCGTTGGCGAGCACCGCGTGGGCATCGTCGCGCTCCTTCCAGCTGGGGAAGGTGACGGTAAAGCTGCTCTTGTTGCCCTCGGGCTCCAGCACGGTGTGCTCGGGAAGCTGATCCTCGACGGCATCGAAGGCCTCGCGGAACTTGTTCTGGATGTAGAGCTGGGCCGGCAGCAGCCACTCTTCCATGGTCTTGGAGACCACGGAGCGAACCTGCGGGTTCTGGGCGAGCTTGGCGGTATAGGTTTTCATAAAGTCGAGGTAGGCCGGCAGGTCGAAGTAGAGGTTGTCGACCGGGCGCAGCTCGGGCACCTCGCCGGTGAGCTGGCTTTTGGGCGCGATGAGCTCCTCGGGCTCAAACTGGTGACCCAGGTCGCACTCGTCGGCATAAGCCTTCTCGGACTTGCAGCCCTGGATGGGGCAGCGGCCGATCACCTGGCGGCCATTGAGGAACGTGCCGGCCTTGGCGTCGTAGAACTGCAGCGTGGAGCGCTTGGAGATGGTGCCCTGCTCGTGCAGGCGCTCGATAATCTCGGCGGTAACCTCGTTGTGAATCTGCGCGGCCGGCTCAAGGCCCGAGCCGCCGTAGATATCGCAGCTGATGTTGTAGTTGTTGAGGGTCGCGGCCTGGCGGGAGTGATTGGACTCGACATACTCGGCGATGGACTTGTCGTAGCCCTCGTTCTCCTTGAGCTTGCGGTAGCTCTCCATGATGGGCGAGCCATAGCAGTCGGTGCCCGAGGTGAAGATGACGTTCTCGCGGCCCAGACGGTCGCGCAGGAAGCGGGCGAAGAAGTCGGCCGGGACAAAGACGCCACCGACGTGGCCAAAGTGAAGGCCCTTGTTGCCGTAGGGCTCGCCGGCGGTAACGATGGCGCGGCGAGGCCAGCTGGGACGGTCGTTCATGGAGTATTTGGATGCCATGGGACTCCTTCGCATATGGTGAGAGCGCGGCCGGGCGCAAGGCCTGGCGACGCGGTGGTCAATTCGTGCATATCGTTCGACATTATCGCACATGCGGACGGGTACGTGGCAGGGGCGCTATCCTAAGATGCTATGAATGAGATTTCCAACATACATGCGTTTGAAGACGAGGAATTTCTGCACGCTTGCTTCGTGTGGGGGATGGTCGTAGTCGGCGTGTTTGCCGTGTGCCTGGTGCCGGTGTTTATGCTGCTGGGCGGGCCTGCAGACTTGGATGCGGCTGACGCGGGCGGCTGGATGGCTGTCGTGGGCTGGATAGTCGGCTTGGCTGCGGTTTCTGCGGCGTCATTTGCCGTGCACGAGCTGGTGCACGGTGTGTTATTTAAGCTGCTGGCGCCTGCGGGCGCGCAGGTGACCTTTGGGGCGAATCGCGAGACGGCGATGATATATGCCTGCGCCGAGGGCGTTGTGTATTCGCGCCGGCGGTACATGGCGGTTTGCCTGGCACCGACGGCTGTTGTGACGACAACGCTTGCCCTGGGGTTTGCGTTTTCGGGCTATCCGCTGCTGTGCTATCTGGCGGCCGGCTTGCATTTGTCAGGCTGTGTGGGCGACTGGTATTACGTGCGGACCATTTTGCGCGACCGCCGCATTGTCGCCTGCGAGGACACGTCCTTCGGCGTGCGCTTTTTTGGGTGAGGAGATGTCGATGAAGCCGTTGTTGCTGCACGCCTGCTGTGCGCCGTGCTCGCTTGAGCCGGTTCGCTTGCTGCGCGAGGAGGGGTTTGAGCCCAAGATCTGCTGGACCAACCCCAATATTCAGCCGCGCGATGAATGGCAGCGGCGCTTGGACGAGCTGCGCCGGTGGTGTGCTGACGGGGGCATCGAGCTTATCGAGGCGGGGGAGGACCGCGAGCGTTGGGAAGCCGGCGTGGCCCCGCTGGGCGCCGATCGGCCCCGTCGCTGTCGCGCGTGCTATGCCCTGCGCTTGGCCGAGGCGTGCCGCGTGGCCCAGGAGCGCGGGTTTGAGTTTGTGGGTACGACGCTCGCCGTCTCGCCGTATCAGTTGTTCGCAACCTGCAATGATGTGTTGGAGCGTCTGGCTGCCGCCCGCGGTCTCACCCCGGTGATTCGCGATTTTCGCCCGTATTACCCCGAGGCGACACGCCGTTCGCGCGAGCTTGGCATGTATCGGCAGAACTACTGTGGTTGCCGCTTCTCGGCTGTCGAGGCGGCCATGGACCGCGCCCGCATCCGCGACGAGCGCAAAGAGTCCAAAAAGTAGTTCTTTTGAGCTGGGGCTTTGAGCTGTCTGTGCGGTACGGTCGTTTTTGGGAAAGTCGATTTAATTAAGCGTGTGATCGTGGCTCGCTTGATACCAAACGACGACTCCTATGATTCTAATTCTCCGTTTGTTAAACATCAGATCCGGACTTGCTGTTGCATATGAATGGGACGACAGCACAATCATGTCGTTTCCTTCTGCAAATCGCCTAATTACCGGTGTTTTACCGTCTGCGAGCGCCAATACAGCACAGCCGTTCCAAGGCTTTGCGGTGGTATCGACAAGTAGTAAGCTGCCGGGAGGGTAAATGCGGGACATTTCGTCACCTTTGATTTTAACGAAAACGCTATGTGGGTGACGCTTGGCTACGTCTACAGGCGCGCAAGCATTTTGTTGGCTGTGCGTGATGCGGCGCTTTTGCGATTCGATATCGATGACGGGAAATGCGCCCTCCATTACGTGGACAGCAGGGTCTTCGTCGGTGACGATTCTTTTATTTGCGAGCTTTACGGCCAAACCGTTTTCCTCGCCAACAAGTTCATCGCGGGTGCAACCGAAGAGCGCTTGTAACTTTTCAATATGGCGCTCACGGGGGGCATACCGACTTTTTTCCCAACGACAAACGGTCTCTTTAGATACCCCCAACATCTCTGCAAGTTGCGCCTGACCAAGATGCTCCATGGTGCGGAGTTTACGAATATTTGCCCCGAAGCCCATGGCTATAGATCCTCTCGCCACAGAGGGAGGCATAGACAGTTTGTGCCACCATAGCCTTTGGTGAGCTCGTCAATGGATAACGGGAATAATTCCATTCCTGCTTTCTCAAGCGCTTCGTTGGTCCAAACGTTTTCTTCATATACGCATAGTTTTCCTGGCGAGAGCGCAAGGATAGACGTTGCGTTGTTCCGGCGCTCTCTTTCGTAGGCGGTTTGATTCCCGCCTCCGCAGTCAATTACTTTTATTGGTTCGCAACAGGCTACAGAGAGTATTTCCGGAATCGTGCGATCGATAGGAGTGATCGTAAGGCCCTTTCCGGATCGTTTTAGTTGAATGCTGTATGCATCAACGGCATTGCATATCTCACGATCGATGAGGAACGCGTCGTGATCAATTCTACTTATGAACGTATCGAGGTGGATGCGCAGCCCGTCAGAGGGGACTCGAATCGCAATTAGCTCGGTGGTCTGGAATTTATTTGAGGTCAGGAGCTCTTTGGCAAGTGACTCGACGGCGGCGGGTTCAGTTCGGTCAGAGATTCCAACTAATATTGTCTTAGCACTGATAACAAGAATGTCTCCGCCTTCGATATGGTAACTACTCCTGTTCAAATCACATACTGGGGTTTCTCCCATGATCTTGTGGTGGGTGAATATCTGCCGGTATAAGGCGACCTCACGATCACGCTCAGGCCAATACATATGATTTAGGATGATGCCGTCTCCGACTACCACAGCAGGATCACGAGTGAAAAAAAGCGTGTTGAGGGGATTGACCAAGAGCGAGGCGGGGTCAAATTGCTCGTGCACGAGCGCCTGTAGTGTTTCCGACTGGTTTGAACATAGCTCAGTGTCTCCAAAGCGAATGCCGTTGAGTACTATATTCACTAATTCCTGGGTGTTCTTAGCGTTCTCAAACAGCTGGGTTATTGTCTCGAGGAACTCTCTGCCTGTTGCCCCACTGCAACGGAGGTAGTCATCAATAAAATATTTAAGTGATTGGGGCTCAGTTTCAAGTGAGTCTTCGAGAAGGTCCCTAATTTCAATGGTTTCTACGCCATGCTTCTCAAGCAATTGAACCATGGAATCGTGCTCATATATTGCTTTGTCGAGGTCAAAACGACCGCTCCATTTTCGCAGGGAGAAAACTTGGCTGAAGTCGGCATCAGGGTAGTTTTGTGTTTCAGCTCCTGGTCGATGGACAAGTACGGCTTTTAAATGACCGATTTCATTTGTTATGTGTACGCCTTGCATGTCTGTCTCCTGTCCTGCTGGTTTTTATATAAGGCTAAGGCAGGTTCCTTGTTGTGTTGCGGAAAAGTTAAAAGACGTATGTAATTGATAAATAACATCAATTATAAATATCAGATTGATTAATAACGTCACTTTAGCTGCCGTTCATAGGTGAAAAGCGACACGATGGCGATGGTTGGCCGACCACCGCTGAGCAACCTCATACATTTATGGTGCCAGCTGGATAGATGGGAAATGGAATGAAGGAGGAGATATGGCAGCGGAAAGTTCGAAAGGCATCAAGCAGTTCAAGGTCCCGCACGTATATGCGATCATCTTTGCACTTATGGTCATCTTCGCTGTTCTCACGTGGATTGTTCCCTCTGGGTCCTATCAGCGTCAGGAGGTGAACGGTCGTGAAGTCACTGTCGCAGGTACGTATGAGCAGAGTGAAAAGACATATATTGACGAGGAAACCGGGGATGAAGTAGATCTCAGACAAGGCGTCTTCGATGTTCTTCAGGCTCCAACGCGCGGTATACAAGAGGCAATTGAGGTCGTTGCATTCATCTTGATTGTGGGCGGTTCGTTTCAGGTTATTACTAAAACGGGCGCTATCACGAGCGGAATGGGTCGTGTCGTTCGCCGCTTTAAGAACAAAGACATTCTAATTATTCCTATTGCGATGGTTCTCTTTGCATTGGGCGGAACGAGCTTTGGCATGGCGGAAGAAACTCTCCCGTTCTTTGCGATCTTCATGCCAATTATGATGGCTATGGGCTTCGACTCGATGACGGCGTTCATGGTCGTGTTCGTTGGAGCGCGCACGGGTTACATCGCCTCAACGATTAATCCGTTTAATGTTCTCATTGCGCAAGGTATTCTTGGTATTCAGGGCAACCCCCAGCTGTGGCTGCGTATGATTGCCTGGGTTGTTTTGACCGCCGTTGCAATTACTTGGGTTGTCCTCTATGCACGAAGGGTAAAGAAGAACCCTGAGTCATCGATCACATTTGAGGATGATATCGCCAAGAAAGTCGAGTTCGCTGCCGATGAATCTTCCCTTGACGCGGAATTTACGGGTCGTCAAAAAGGCGTGCTTGCGGTATTTATCGCTGGAATGTGCCTTATCATCTGGGGACTTGTGACCCAGGGCTGGTATATGAACGAGATTTCTGCGGTCTTTTTGGCCATGGGCCTGTTGGCTGGTGTTATTGCGGGCTTTAGTCAGGACGTCATCGCTCAGGAATTTGTTGCGGGTATCGCTGACTTTGCTTTCTCGGCAATTGTCGTTGGACTTGCGCGTGGCATCCTTGTCATTGCCTCTGACGGCATGATCATTGATACCATCCTCAATGCGCTCGCTACTGGTCTGGGCGGCATCCCGGCGGTTCTCTTTACTACGCTTCTTTATGCGGTTGAGAACCTCCTGGCGATTCTGGTTCCCAGCTCATCTGGCCTTGCAGCACTGACCGCTCCCATTTTTGGACCTTTGACCGAACTCATGGGTCTTAATCCCGAGGCTGCCGTGTGGGCTCTCTCCATGGGTAGCGCGACGATGTCTTTGATCTGTCCTACTAGCGCCATTCTTGTAGCGGGTTTGGGCGTGTGTAAGATCAAGCTTGGCCAGTGGTGGAAGACCGTTTGGAAATTCTTCTTGGTCGTGTCGCTCATCAATATCGTATTCGTAGCAATCTCGGGACTTATTGCCCTGTAGGTTTCATGGCTGAAATGGAGTAACAGGAATGTCTAAAGGACTGAATGTACACAGCGAGATTGGTAAGCTCAAGAAAGTTGTGCTTCACCGCCCCGGTCGTGACCTTGTGAACGTAAAGGCAGAAGAGTTCGAGGATGTCTGGATTCACGACTGTTTCTATCTTGATGTGGCTCAAAAGGAGCATGATGCCTTTGCGGATCTTCTGAGGAGCGAAGGTGTTGAGGTTCTCTATATGGAGAAACTTGTTGCTGAAGCGCTGGATGCATGCCCCTCGGCTCGCGCTAAGTTTACCGATACATTTATGGCTGAGAGCGGGATTGTCAATCCTATGCTTGAGCAGGCTGTTCGTGAAAAGCTCGACGCTATTTCAGATTCGTATCAGTTTGTACTTGAGGCTATGGGGGGGTATCGTTATCGTGACCTTGAGCTGCCTCGCGTCTCGACTACGCTTAGTATGATGGATAATGAGGATGCGAAGCCCGATGATTTGGTGTTGAAGCCTCTTCCGAGTTCATATTTCTCTCGCGATCCTCTTGCTTCCGTGGGCAAAGGCGTTCTGCTTCACCATATGTATTGGAAACAGCGAGATCGTGAAGTGCCCTTCTACGAAGCGATTTTCAAATACCATCCCGATTATGCAGGGACTCCGATTTGGTACGACCATAAGAATCCCTGGCATATCGAGGGCGGTGATGTGCTTAACATTAACGCTCATACCTTGGCTATTGGAATTAGCCAGCGAACTGAGGC
This sequence comes from Collinsella sp., assembly GCA_048484635.1. GTDB lineage: Bacteria > Actinomycetota > Coriobacteriia > Coriobacteriales > Coriobacteriaceae > Collinsella. Next base: position 13,094 of record DBFWDM010000063.1, on the reverse strand, counting down.
GGCTGCGATTGAGGAGCTTGCAAAGAATTTGTTCTGGGGATCTGGGAATTCTGAGATCGATACCGTTTACGCTATTAAAATCCCCAACGGCTATGCTTACATGCATCTTGACACCGTTTGCACCATGGTGGATTTCGATAAGTTTACAGTTTATCCCGGTATTTTTGAGACCCTTCGTGTTTATCGTCTGACTCGTGGTGACTCTGAGGGAATGGTCGCTGTTCAAGAGATTGATGACACGCTTGAGCATATTCTTGAAATGGCTACTGGCGTGGAGAAGGTGCAGCTTATTGAGTGCGGTGCCGGCGATATGGTTGAGGCGTCTCGCGAGCAGTGGAACGACGGATCGAACACTCTTGCCGTTGCTCCTGGTAAAGTCTGTGTTTACGAGCGCAATGTTGTCACAAATGATGAGCTCTACAAGAACGGTTTGGAACTTTTGGTCGTTCCCTCCGAGGAACTGTCCCGCGGTCGTGGCGGCCCGCGCTGCATGAGCATGCCCTTCTGGCGCGAAGATATTTAGTTGCAAATCCACTGTGATAGGAGATGGCGAATATGGGTGTTAATATCGCTGGGCGCAGTTTTCTGAAGCTGCTTGATTATACGACGGAAGAGATTGAGTATCTGCTTGAGCTTTCTGCTAACTTCAAAAGCATGAAGCGTGCCGGTGTTCCGCATAAATACCTTGAAGGCAAGAATATTGTTTTGTTATTTGAGAAGACTTCCACGCGTACTCGCTGCGCCTTCGAAGTTGGTGCACTTGACCTTGGCATGGGTGTAACTTATTTGGATCCGGGCTCGTCCCAGATGGGCAAAAAGGAGTCGATTGAGGACACGGCTCGCGTCCTTGGCCGCATGTATGACGGAATTGAATACCGCGGCTTTGAACAGGCGAAGGTTGAGGAGCTTGCTGCAAAAGCTGGGGTTCCCGTTTGGAATGGGCTGACTACTGAATTTCACCCGACTCAAGTGCTTGCCGATATTCTGACCATGCGTGAAGAGTTTGGAGAGATTAAGGGCAGGAAACTTACATTTTTTGGTAAGGCGGCCGGAAACGTCGCCGATTCGCTCATGGTTATTTGCGCTAAGCTCGGCATTAACTACTGTTCTTGCGGCCCAATCGGGGGAAATTCGGAGGGGGCTACATCCTATGATCCTGAACTCCTTGCAGAATGTAGTCGTATTGCGGCCGAGCATGGATCGACGATTACCATTACAGAGGATATTGAGGAAGGCGCTCGTGATGCCGATGTAATTTACACGGATGTTTGGGTTGGCATGGGTCAGCCCGCAGAGCTGTGGGAAAGCCGCATTAAGCTCATGTCGCCGTATCGTGTGACCGCTGAGGTGATGTCTATGGCAAAGCCCGAGACGATTTTCCTCCACTGCCTTCCGAGCTTCCACGATACTAATACTACTGTTGGTGCCGAAATTGCTGAGAAGTTTGGAGTCACCGAAATGGAAGTTACGGACGAGGTTTTTGAGTCTGATAAGTCTCGTGTTTTCCAAGAAGCGGAGAATCGCATGCATACGATTAAGGCGGTGATGTACGCAACGCTTAAGTAGCGGGGCGTTGAGAAAACAGTCGCAAATCTGTTTGCCATACTATATTTCTCTCAACAAGCTGATAGGATACAGGGGAGAATGATGCGCGCGTCGGTCGATTTTTTCGACTGACGCGCTTTGTGAAAGAGGCAAAGATGCGTACCGATGATTTTGACTACAACCTTCCTGAGGAACTGATCGCCCAGGCTCCTGCCGAGCCGCGCGACTCCTGCCGCCTGTTGGTGGTGGATCGCAAGGGCTCCCAGGCGGGAACGCCGCTGAAGCACGGCGGTACCGTTGAGCACCGCATCTTCCGCGACATCATCGACTATATCGAACCGGGCGACGTGCTCGTCATCAACAAGACGCGCGTGATGCCGGCCCGTCTGATCGGTCGCAAGACGGGCTCGGGCGGCGTGGTCGAGACGCTGCTGCTCAAGCGCCGCGAGGACGTGGATCCGCTGGGCCATGTTTGGGAGTGCTTGGTCAAGCCGGGCAAGCGCCTGAAGCCCGGTGCTCATATTGAGTATCGCGCCGGTGGCGCCCATGCGCCCGAGGGGGCTCCCGTGGTGCTGACGGCCGAGGTTGTCGACTTTGTCACCGATAGCCGCGGCGGCCGCCTGGTGCGTTTTGAGCCGGCCGGTTGCAATGCCGCCGGCGATTCGCGCACGCTCGACGAGGCCATCCATGCTGCCGGCCACGTGCCGCTGCCGTCCTACATTACCGATTACGAGGGCGATCCCGAGAAGTATCAGACCGTGTACGCCATGAAGGAGGAGCACTCGGCCGCTGCTCCCACGGCGGGTTTGCACTTCACGCCCGAGCTCATGGCCGCTATCGAGGCCAAGGGTGCCAAGTTTGCCGCCGTCGAGCTCGAGGTGGGTATCGATACCTTCCGTCTGGTGGAGGAGGACGATCCCACGCAGCACGTTATGCACACCGAGCGCTACCACGTGTCGCAGGAAGTTGTCGACGCCGTGCATAAGGCGAAAGCCGAGGGTCATCGTGTAATCGCCGTCGGCACCACCGCTGTGCGCTCGCTCGAGAGCGCGTTTGACGCAGAAGCCCCGGTGTTCGATCCGGCCGTGACGGCGCGCTATTTTGAAGGCCGCGAGGACGGAGCCGACACGCTTGGCCGCGGTGACATCGTGGTGCGCGAGAACGCCACGACGCAGCTCTACCTCATGCCCGGCTCGACCTATCACGTGGTAGACGCGCTGATCACGAACTTCCACGTGCCGCGCTCCACGCTCATGATGCTCGTGAGCGCACTTGCCACCCGCGACCAGATCATGGATGCCTACGCTGCTGCTATCGAAGAACGTTACCGCTTCTTCAGCTTCGGCGACGCGATGCTCATTCAGTAGGTTACGGCGTTTTCCAAACGCCGTAACCGGCCGACGCTGCAAACCCGCCAGAGCGGCAATCTGCCTTTCAACTTCGGCGACATGACCAGGAAGGTTCCGCCGTTCTGCCGAACGGCGGACCGGGCGACGCTGCGCGGGCCGCATTTGGACAATCTGGCGTTCAACTTCAAGGGCGCGACCAGAAGGTCAGCGCCCTTTCGTTTCACGTCACCTTGTCTCAAATGCGACCCGCTCGCTGACTCTGCCATAACATCGGCATTTCTTTGGTTGTCGATGTAGTCATTGGGGACGTTCTTGTTCGACTAGTCGTTTAAGAACGTCCCCAATGACTATTGAATTGGCTTTTTGAGGGCTAAACAGGAACTATCTCACCGCAACTGCGTTGGGCGTTTTTTGGCGGCTGGTTTACTTGCTCGCGAACAGCCAGATTGCGATGATCACCAGGATTGCGGCGACGACGCAGACGATGGCGCCGGTGAATTTGATGCGTGAGTCGCGGGTACGCTCGCGCACCGCGTCCTCGGTGGCCTCGAGCTGGGCGACTTCTCGCTCGGTCTCGGCGTGTTCGGCTTTGTCTCGGGCCAAGGACCCTGCAAGCGACTCAGTGATCTCTGGGTGGTCGTGTACCTCGGTCGCCTGTTCGATAATCGACTGCGCATGCGCGGCATCTGCTTGGGCGTTGGCGATGCTCTGCTCTTGGTCGCGGCGTGCCTTGTCCTCGGCGGCGATCTTCTCGCGCAGTTCGCGCTGGCGCGTTGCAGCGGCGGTTTTTGCGGTCTGCAGCTCGTCGCGCGCGGCATCGGCCTCTGCCGTCACGGCCTGATGGGCTCGCTTGGCGTCGGCGATGGGGGCTTGCGCCTGCTCGACGGCCTGCTCGGCTGCGGCAAGCGAGTGCTCAAGGTCGGCGGTGATGCGCGGGACATCTTCTTCGGCTTTACGCAGGGCATCTGCCGTGTCGGAGATCTGCATCGAGAGCTCGCTGGTGCGCACCGTATAGTTGGCGGGATTTGCCGAGGGATTGCGTTGCAGTTCGGCATACTCATGACGCAGCGTCTCGAGCTGGGCGCGCGTGGCGTCGACGGTTTGTTGTGCGGCCGCAATGCCGGCGTCTCGCTCGGCCTTCACCTTGTCGCGGATACGCTTGGAATCCTCAAGACGTCGAACGAGGCGGTTGCCGGTCTCGCGAGAGCTCGCCTCGCGGGCCTCCACGGCGTCGAGCGCGGCCTTCAGGCGGAGCTCAGTCGCGTCATCCTCTGTCTTCATTTGTTCGAACTGACCCTTGAGCTCTGTCGCTTTGGCGGCGTGGGCATCACGGTCAATCTCGGCGGCCGCTGCAGTCTTTTGGGCCGTGGCAATCGCCTGGCGCTGGTCGGCGACGATCTGGTCGTAGCGGCCTGCGATATCCTGGCGCGTCTCGAGTTCCTCGGCCTGATCGGCAATGCGCTGCTCAAGTTCGGCCAGGTGGGCGCGGGCATCGGCAAGTGCCTTTTTCGCGGCGTTCATCTCGCGCATGGCCGAGGCGCCCTGGGCAATAAAGGTGCCCACGGCGTTCGCGGTGTTCGAGACAGCGGTCCCCAGATCGCGGTTCGCGGCAGGGGAGTGCGAGGCGGTCGGGCGAGCGGTGTCAGCAGCATCCGCATCGGCAGCCTGCGGCACGGAGATGTTGCCGGTGCCGCCCTCGACCACAGAAAAGCCTGCTGCGTGCGGGTCGACCGCATCGGCGCCAATCGTGGGGTGCTCGAGCTGCAGAAACGAGGGCATGGTGCTGCCCTGGTCGGCAACCGGAGTCTCGCCGGGTACAAAGGTCGAGGCCGCCTCGGCAGCCTCCTCTTCCTCGGCGTCAACGTCAGCGTCGGCCACGGCGTCTTTCATCGCTTTGACGGCATCCATCATGGAGTCCATGACGGCGTCGAGCTCTTCTTCCGAAGAGACCTCGATGGGGCCCGCTGCTTGCGGGACGTCGTCCTGTACAGGGGCGTCGTCCTGAGCGGGCGCATCGTCGTTTTGCTCATCGGCGTTTTCTGCGGCAGGGGTTTCCGCCGTAGCGCTTTCGTCCAAGATGGGGTCGTCGATGTCGATACCATCGCAGGTTACAACGTCAGTATCTGCGATGACGTCTGCGGAATCATCAATATGCTGTTGAGTCTGGGGGTCCAGCTCGTCTGTCATAGGCATGTGCTCCTCATCGTTGTTTGTCACCCTATGATAAAGTTTCGCGCCGACATCCCACGCGCCGCAGCAAAGTTTCAAAACGTGTTCGATGGCTCGATTTGATAACAATAACTCGGCCGTTTTATCCAGTTTGTACTTGACAATCCCTTCGCCGAACGACGTGGTGCCGTTCGCCTACCGCGGTCTTTTATTTTCGCTTGAACACGCTAAAGTTGCATCTCAGCTTTTGGCGCGTGAAGTTGGATACGCGCAGTCGGCGGGCGTGCCCGTCGCGATTTGAAAGGACTTTGTATGGGACTTTTCACTGGTAAGACCGTGATCGTCACCGGCGGCGGCAAGGCCACGCTTAAGGACGGTTCCGCTGGCTCCATCGGCTACGGCATCGATATCGCATTTGCCAAGGAGGGCGCGAACCTCGTCATCACCGGCCGCAACGTCGCCAAGCTCGAGGCCGCCAAGGAGTCTCTCGAGGCCGAGTACGGTGTCAAGGTTCTGCCTGTTCAGGCCGATGTCTCGGCTGGCCAGGATAACGAGGCCGTTGTCCAGAACGTCATCGACAAGGCCATTGAGGAGTTCGGCCGCATCGACGCCGTCGTCAACAATGCTCAGGCCAGCGCCTCGGGTGTGACCATCGCCGATCACACCATGGATCAGTTTAACCTGGCCATTTACTCCGGTCTGTATGCTACCTATCTGTACATGCAGAAGGCCTATCCGCACCTGAAGGAGACCAAGGGCTCCGTGGTCAACTTCGCCTCGGGCGCCGGCCTGTTTGGCAACTATGGCCAGTGCAGCTATGCTGCCGCCAAGGAGGGCATCCGCGGCCTGACCCGCGTTGCCGCCAACGAGTGGGGCAAGGACGGCATCAACGTCAATATCGTTTGCCCGCTTGCTTGGACCGCTGCGCTCGAGAACTTCCAGGATGCCTATCCCGAGGCGTTCAAGGCCAACGTCCACATGCCGCCGGCTGGTCACTACGGCGACGTCGAGAAGGAAATCGGCCGCGTGGTCGTTCAGCTCTGCGGCCCCGACTTTAAGTACATGAACGGCGAGACCGTCACCCTCGAGGGTGGCATGGGCCAGCGGCCTTAGGGGTTACGCGGTTTTACCAAACCGCGTAACGGCTCGACGCTGCGCGGTCACCAGAGCGACAACTTGTCATTCAAAGAGGACGGCATGACCAGAAGGTCTATGCCGTCCTCTTTTCATGCCAATTTGTTCGCTCTGGCGACCGCTCGCTGGCGGTGCCAAAACATCGGCGTTGCCTTGGCTGTTGGAAATGATCCCAGATGTAGTCGTTAGGGACGTTCTTAAATGACTAGTCGAAAGGGACGCTCTTGCCGGTACTTGGGGACAGTTCCTAAGTGCCGGCAGATTGGGACATTCCTTTGCAAGATGGCGCTGAAGACTGTCCCCAACGACCGGCTTGGGAACCTGATCCTAATACACTAGTTTCTGTCGAGTCGGTGCTTCTTGCGGGTTGCCCGTATAATGGTTTGCGTATGAACCGCAACCAAGGAGTTCCAGTTTATGGACCAGAACCTTTTTAAATTCGACCTGATCGCCGAGGATCCGACGACGCATGCGCGTGCCGGCGTGCTGCACACCCCGCACGGCGACATCGAGACGCCGATCTTCATGCCCGTGGGCACCAAGGCAAACGTCAAGGGCATTCCTACCGAGACCGTTAAACAGCTCGGCGCCCAGATCGTACTTGCCAATACTTATCACCTGTCCATGCGTCCCGGCGAGGACACCATCGCCGAGCTGGGCGGGCTGCACAAGTTTATGAACTGGCACGGCCCCATCCTCACCGACTCGGGTGGTTTCCAGGTCTTCAGCCACAACGACGCCGTCAAGCTCACCGACGAGGGCGTGCGCTTTATCGTCAATGACTACGACGGTCGCCACGTGTTCTGGACGCCCGAGGACAACATGGAAATCGCCATGAAGCTCGGCTCCGACATCTGCATGCAGCTCGATCAGTGCCCGGGCTATCCCGCCACGCGCGCCTACGTTGAGCGCGCCGTGGAGCTGTCGAGCATGTGGGCCGAGCGCTGCTATAAGGCGCATACCCGCGATGACCAGGCACTCTTTGGCATTGTTCAGGGCGGCATGCACCTAGATCTGCGCTTGCGCTCGCTGCGCCATCTGGAGGAGTGCGGCGACTTCCCCGGTTACGGCATTGGCGGCTACTCGGTGGGCGAGGACCACGAGACTATGTTCGAGACTCTGGCACCGCTCGTAAGCGAGTATATGCCCAAGCACAAGCCGCGCTACCTGATGGGCGTCGGCAACCCCACCACCCTCGTGCGCGGTGTGGGTGTGGGCATCGACATGTTCGACTGCGTGCTGCCGACGCGCACCGGCCGCATGGGCACGGCGTTCTCGAGCGAGGGTCGCCTCAACTTCCGTAACGCGCGTTTTGCGCACGACGACGGCCCCATCGATCCCACTTGCACCTGCCCGGTGTGCACGGGCGGCTACAGCCGTGCGCTCATCCGTCACATGGTCACGCAGAAGGAGATGCTCGGCGGCATTCTGCTGTCGATGCACAACATCTACTACCTGCTCAACCTTATGCAGCGTGCCCGCCAGGCCATTATCGAGGGCCGTTACGGCGCGTTCGTGAGCGACTGGATGAACAGCCCCGCGGCGGTGGATTACTAAGAGCTACGACCGCTGACCGATAGCTTGCAAGCACTTGATGCATCGTGGGTACCATACCGAATAGTTGATGTTCGGGCGGGTGTTTGGCGCATGGCGTCGACCCCGCCCGTTTCTATTTTCGATAGGAGTACCCATGATTAAGAATGAGAACGTCGAGGGCGAGCCTGCCTACGACGAGACGTACCGCCGCGGCCCCGTGGTCATGCGCGGCCCCATGATTCCTAAGGACAACACCTACGCCAACCTGCTGGCGCCCGAGGAGTCGACCGACTGGCTGCATGCCGATCCGTGGCGCGTACTGCGCATCCAGGCCGAGTTCGTCGATGGTTTTGGCGCACTTGCCGAGCTCGGGCCTGCGGTGACCATCTTTGGTAGCGCCCGCACGCCCAAGACCGATCCGCTCTACAAGGCGGCGCGCACGGTCGGTCGCAAGATTGCCCAGCGCGGCGTGGCGGTTATTACCGGTGGCGGCCCCGGCATCATGGAAGCGGCCAACAAGGGAGCGGCGAGCGTCAATGGTAAGTCAGTTGGCCTGGGCATTGAATTGCCGCACGAGCAGGGGCTCAACAAATACGTGAACCTCGGTATGGACTTCCGCTACTTCTTTGTGCGCAAGACCATGTTCGTCAAATACAGCTCGGGCGCTATTGTGTTTCCCGGCGGGTTTGGCACGCTCGACGAGATGTTTGAGGTGCTCACGCTGGTGCAAACGCACAAGGTCAAGCGCATGCCGCTTGTGCTGGTAGGCAGCGAGTACTGGCAGGGCCTATTCGACTGGCTTAACGGTCCGGTGATGGACGCCGGTATGATCAGCCCGCTCGATCCCGAGCTCGTACACATCACCGACGACATCAATGAGGCCGTCGACATCGCCCTGAGCGGGCTGATGTAGATCAATCGTGCCACGCGACATGAATACGCATGGCAATCTGATGTTATTTAACATCAGATTGCCATTTATATTGGGTATACTTGTGTAAAAGACGAGGGCGAGGAGGTCGCAAATGTCTACAGCAACAGTTAAGCCTACGACGGTTCGAATCGAAGAGGGGCTCAAGGAGCAGGCGACTGAGTTCTTGGATTCGGTCGGCCTCAGCCTCAATTCCTATCTCAATCTTGCCGTTCGGCAGCTGGTAAATCAGCGAAAGATTCCTTTTGAGATTGTAGGAAGGGCGGAGGTGCCCAACGAGGCGACGAGACGCGCCATGGTGATTGCCGAGGCTCATGAGTTGGGGATTTTGCCGGACGATAGCCTGTCATTCAATAACGCTGATGAGCTTATGTCATTCCTCGATGAGGAATAGCGATGTTCGAGATTAAAGTCGAGGCTCAATTTAAGGTGGACTACAAACGAACGATGCGCATGCATCCGCAGCTAAAAAGTGAGTTTAAAGCGGCGGTTGCAGAGCTTGTGGCCCATGGGTCACTTCCGGCGGAGTATGGCGCCCACGAGCTCTCAAACCCGGGCGGAAACTACAACGGCCACATCGATTTCCACCTATCCGATGGCTTGGTCGATGTGGTCGTTCTTTATCTTCCCCATAAGACTAACCCAGTGATTAGGCTGGTGAGAATGGGCACTCATCAGGAGCTGTTTCAGGGTCCGCTGGGCTGATCGCCGATTTCCAAGTTGCGGTGGAATAGGGATTGATTTGCGGCTGATAAGCCAAAAACAGTCCCTATTCCACCGCAACTGATGTGGGCGTCCCTAGTGAGTTGGCTGGTAGCGGGGGCAGTAGCTGATGGCGATGGCATCGACGCCTACATGGGTGGCGATGGTGCAGCCGATGGGGCCGGTGCCGGCGTCTACATAGTCTTGGCCTGCGAGTGCTTGGCTGACGAGCTCCTGCTCCTCGGCGGCGCCGGTCGTGAGCACGCGCACGCTGGAGCCCGGATGCTCGGCCAAAAACGCGAGGCAGTCTGCCATGGTGTTGGCGACGATGCGCTTGGCGCCGCGGCCCTTTTTGATGGCCTTGATCTCGCCCGATTTCCACTCCGGCGAAACGGCCAGGCGAATGTTGAGCATCTGCGTGAGCTGGCCGGCGAGCTTGGGCGTGCGGCCGTTCTTAACGAGGTTCTCGAGCGTGCGGGGAATCAGCAACAGGTGGGCGTCGGGCAGCGTCGCGCGGATCTGCGCCTCGGTCTCGTCCAGGCTGCGGCCGTCCTCGCGCATGGCCAGCGCGTACTCCACCAGCAGGCCCTCGGCACCCGAGCCGGTGCGCGAGTCGATGCAGCGCACGTCGAGTTCGTGCGTTTCGGCCGTCAGGCTGGCGTTGGCATAGCAGGCGGACCACTCGCTGCACAGTGAGATAAAGATGGCGCTATCATGGCCGTCGGCGAGCACGCGGTCAAAGAGTGCCTTGAACTCGCCGGCGCTCGGCTGCGAGGTGTGCGGCAGTTGCTCGGAGCCGGCCATGCGCGCGACGTACTCCTGGGCGGTAATCTGTACCTGGTCGAGCAGGTCCTCGCCCTCGATAATCACATGCAGTGGAATCACGTAAATGCCGAGCTCTTGAGCGCGGGCGGGGGAGATGTCCGACGTGGAGTCGGTTATGATGGCAAAAGACATAATTGCACCTTTCGTTGGGGCGCTTTCGCGCCGCCTTCTGAGAGCAAAGTGCGACAAGTATAGTGGAGTTGCTCTACATTGCTAGGTTCAATTGTTGAATAGTCAACAGTTTGAAGTGTCGGTGTGGAAATCATCAACTGGGGAAGAGGAGTGCCGATGGCGGCATTACAGCTATGCGAGCGGCCGGTTGTGCTGTTCGATTTTGACGGCACGGTGGCCGATACGGGCCGGGCGGTGATGACCTCGACGCGCAAGACGTTGGCCGCGCGCGGGTTTTCGGAGGCGCAGATGGGTGACCTGCGCCGCATGATCGGGCCGCCCCTGTGGAAGAGCTTTCACGACTTTTATGGCTTCTCGCGCGAGGAGTCGCTTGTGGTGGCCGACGAGTACCGTGCCTTTTTTGATGAACTGGGACCGGAGGAGTATCCCGTGTTTGACGGGATCCCCGAGCTGCTGGATGGGTTGGTCGCCCAAGGCAAGCGTATGGCCGTGGCGACGTCACGCATGGAGGCAAAGTGTATCGACATGGTGGGAGAGCTGGGACTTTCTCAGTTTGAGGCGGTGGTTGGCATGAATCCGCCGCAGGGGCGCGAGACCAAGGCCGATTCGGTCCGCGATGCCCTGGCAGAGCTCGGTGCGACGGCGGGCGATGCCGTGATGATCGGCGATCGCTTTAACGACGTCGAGGGCGCGCACGCGATGAGCGTGCCGTGCATTGGTATCTATTCGGGCGCGGCGGCGTCGGGCGAGCACGAGGCGGCGGGTGCCGATGCAGTGGTGCACTCGGTGGCCGAGCTTGCTAAACTTTTCGCTATCTAATAGACGTAATGTGAGGGGCGGGCGTACCCGTCACTCATTGGTGAGGAGGTCGTCCATGAATCAGGTGGAGCAGAGCGTTACCGAGTATGTCGACGAGGTCTGGGAAGATGTCGTCGCCGATATCGAACAACTGGTGAGCTATCCGTCCGTGGCCGTTGCTGCCAATGCAGAGCCCGGTGCGCCGTTTGGCCGACCGGTCCGTGATGCGCTCGATTGCGCGCTCGGCATTGCGCAAAAGCTCGGCTACCAGACGGGCGACGACGAGGGCTATGTGGGCATTGCCGATATCCCGGGTCGCGGCGACAAGCAGCTCGCGACCATCTGCCACGTGGACGTGGTGCCCGCCGGCCCCGGCTGGAACACCGATCCGTTCGCGATGGAGCGTCGCGAGGGCTGGCTGCTCGGCCGTGGCGTGATTGATGACAAGGGTCCGGCGGTGCTGTCGCTCTACGCCGGTGCCTACCTGCTCAAGCACGGCATTGTGCCGCGCTATACCTTCCGCGCGCTGCTGGGCTGCGATGAGGAAGTGGGCATGTCCGACGTTCACCATTATCTGGAGAACCACGCAGACCCCGACTTTTTGTTTACGCCCGATGCCGAGTTCCCGGTCTGCAATGCCGAGAAGGGCCAGTTTGGGGCGACGTTTGTGAGCCCCAAGATCGACGGCGGGCGCATTGTGTCCTGGAGCGGTGCCGAGGCGAGCAACGCCATTCCGTCGCAGTCCATCTGCGAGCTCGCGATTGCCGCTGATGAGCTGCCGGCGCCGGTCGAGAACGCCGACCGCTTGGAGATTACGGCGCTCGATAACGGGCACGCGCAGATTTTTGCCCATGGCATTGGCGGTCATGCCTCGATGCCCGAGGGAACGATTAACGCCGTCGGCCTGATCGTGGCGTATCTGCGCGAGGCCGAGGACGCGTTTGGTGCACGCGACGAACGCCTGCTGACGCCTGCCGAGCACGAGTTCGTCAAGTTCCTGGCCTTTGTGCATGCGGATGCCTATGGCCGCGGCCTGGGTATCGATGCGACGAGTCCGGCGTTTGGCCCGCTTACCTGCAACGCTGGCGTCATCCGCGTGGCGGATGGCCATATTGAGCAGGTCATCGACGTGCGCTTCCCCGACAGCACGAGTGCCGATACCATCCGCGAGCAGCTCGACCCGCTCGTGGGCCGTTTTGGCGTGACGTGTCAGCTGGGTCGCGCTAAGGTGCCGTTCTCGGTGTCTGCCGACGATCCGGCCGTGAAGGCGCTTATTGATACCTATAACGAGTTTACGGGCAAGCATGCTGAGCCCTTTGCCATGGGCGGCGGCACGTACGCGCGCAACTTTGCCCGCGCCGTATCGTTTGGCCCCGAGGAGACCGGCCTGGAGCTGCCCGCATGGGGCGGCCAGATGCACGGCCCCAACGAGTGCGCCAACGAGGAACAGCTTAAACAGGCGCTCAAGATTTATATCGTGGCGATCCTGCGCCTCAACGAACTTGAGCTGTAGGGCTTCCCCAGGCACCCGACCTTGCCCCTCAAACCGTCGCTTGCGTACCAAAGTACGCGGCGCTCCTCTTTCGGGGCAATCTCGGGCACCTGGGAAACCCCTATATCCTGCTTGGATACAAACTTGCATTACGAGCCCGGTGCTTCGGCCCGGGCTTTTTCTGTTGCGGTGGGGTAGTCATTGGGGACGTTCCTTTGGTGTAAAAGGTGCGCCATGTTCGGCGCTGGATTGTTATCCGTTTGTAAAGGCTGGGCAGAGCTTGCGGTAAGGGTCTATCAATAGCCCGTAAGAAACCGCAGATAAGGCGGTCGTCGCCCGATCGGGGCCGTATCTTTCCAAACAGCAAAGCGGGCGGGGTGCCCGCGAGTCGCATGTATGAAAGGAAGATCATGCTCGATCAGGCTTATTCTCGTCGTCAGTTCCTCGGCCTCGCTGGTGGTCTTGCCAGCATCGTCGGTCT
>DBFWDM010000062.1:0-7408 GCA_048484635.1 Collinsella sp. | reverse complement strand
AAGCCTGGCCTGCAGCTCGGCAATCTGAGCATCACGTGCAGCTAAATCGTTTTGAGCAGCGTTGCGCGCCGCCGACTCGGCAAGCTTGGCTTCGTCATCTTTGCGTCCCAGCTGCGCACGCAAATTGTCGATCTCGCGCTGGAGCTCAGCATTCTCCTTCTGAGCATCGGCACGGGCCTCAACCGCCGCACGCTGACTTGCGCTCTCGCGCTCTGCGGCAGCGCCCTCGAGCTTGGCGCGCAACTCGACAAGCTCGGCATCGCGCTTGGCGACCTCTTGTGCCAGCTTCTGCTCCGCGGCGTTCTTCTGCTCAACGAGCTGAGCGTTGCGCTGAGACTCTGCCTTTTGCAAGGCAGCCGTCGAACGCGAGCGCTCAAGCTCCAGCGCCTGCTCGCCCTCGCGCTGGACTGCCTTCACACGCTCATCCAGGTCGCGCGAAAACTCGGCATCGCGCACTTGCTTGACAATATCCGCATAGCCAGACGCATCGACCTTAAAGACTTCGCCACAATGCGGGCACTTGATCTCATTCATAGCAGCTCCTCGACGGACGCAAATTTCAACCGCCTACACTCTACCGCGCCGCACGGACAAAAAAGGCGCCGCCGCCATAATGGCAACGGCGCCAGAACCACCACAAAGGCGCACTGTGTCCCCTTTGTGGTGGTTCTGGCACCCTATAGCCCAAAGAAGCTAAGAATCTGGTCGCGGCTTACGGGCTTGTACTCGTTGGCGTCGAGGCCGACATCGTAGCGAAAGATAGGACGTTCGCGGTCGCGGTTGCGCACGTTGGTGCGGTCTCCCCTGCTGTGGATATGCCCATGCAGCATGATGGCACCACGCGCCTTGCCATTCCAGCTGAGCATGGGGTAATGGCTCATCACCAGGCGATGACCCTTAGCGTAACCGGGAGCAACCTCCAGATAGTCGCGCACCTCATCCCAAATGCGCGGCGCGTCCGGATCTTCCCAGTCACCGTCATGGTTACCGCGGATGAGCGTCACGTTCTTGCATTCGATACGCTCGCGCAGGCGCACAGCATCCGCCAAGGGCAAACGATAGGTAAAGTCACCCAGGATATAGAGACGGTCGTCCGCAGCCACGCACTCATTGACGGCATCGATGGCCTTGCGGTTCATCTCCTCGACCGAATCAAACGGCCGATCCATATCGTGCAAGATATTCGTATCGCCCAGGTGCAGGTCGGCGGTAAACCACATCATCGTCTATGCCCTCATTTCGCAACGCGTCAAACTCGTGCTAAGTATACAGACACAGCGATGCGGCGGTTAGCCAAAGAGCCCGCCGAACAGGCCGCGGGGGCGCTTGTCTTGCTCTTTCGAAGCGTCACCCTGAGTTTTCTTGTCCTGCCGTTTCCTACGATCCTGCTCCAACTCATCGTCATCGAGTAGCAGATCCCACTCAAACGAATCGTCTGTCAGATCGAATAGGTCGTCGTCATCAAACATGGCCGCCTCCCTTGCCGACTAGCGAGCATCCACCACATAGAGCCCAACGCGCACCTGATGCCACGGGCTGCGCTCGGGGGCAACCTGTTGCACGCGGGCCTCAAATACGTCCTCGTGGCCGTAATACATCATCAAGGACAGTGGGCCGACCTCGTTTCCCGGAACATAGCCAAGCTTGGTGTTGCCGTAATAAATCGCAACCGCCTCAGGGTCATGGGGATTATCGCGCTCGTCACACAGCGTCAGCTTATCGCCCGCTTTAAGATCGCCCAAGACCAAGGCGCCATCGGCATACTGAAATCCTGCAATGTGAAATGACAGAAGAACACGCGAAGGCTCGTACATAGCAGCTCCTCTAACGGCCGGATAAACCGGTGTGTAACCTTATTGAGAAGTCTACGGTCCCGTGCGGACACAAATACATCCTGTCTGCGTCCTTCAATCGTTTGCCTCAACGCTTGCGCGACAGAACGCTTGCAGATAAGATAGGAACACGGATGGCACCCGTTGCCGCGGGTCTTGCCAACTCCGATACACGTTTTCATCGTGAGAAGTGGCCGTCTTCGCTTACGCGGGGGCGGCTATTTCATTCGGCCGATAAACAGACCGAGTTCGATAGCCGCAATCAACAACGCCAATAACGAAATAACATCGCTTACGTTCATACCAAATCCCTTCTAAAGGGAGTTGGCCCATCCGTGCTCCATAACAGTAGTCTAACGCAAAATGCAGGTAATAGGAACACTTGTTCGTATTACCTGCGCCCTTTTCTAATGCACAAACATGTGCACGAACTTGTGCTTCCAGCTTGCGTAAGGAGCATAGCGGAATGGCACGTCCAGCCACGTTGCCTTGTTCACGATGCTCTTCTTGTGGCTAAACGTATCGAAGCTCTCGCGTCCATGGTACTGCCCCATACCGCTCGCGCCCATGCCACCAAAGCCCATATGGCTCGTAGCCAAGTGCATAATCGTGTCGTTGACACAGCCACCGCCAAAGGGCACGTAACGCACAAAGCGCTGCTGAGCCGCACGGTCCTGGCTAAAGATATACAGAGCCAGCGGCGTCGGACGATCCGTAATAAACGTCTCGGCCTCGTCTAGGCTCTCAAACGTCAGCACCGGCAAGATGGGACCGAAGATCTCCTCCTGCATCACGGCGTCATCGGGGGTCACGCCGTCCAAAATCGTCGGCTCGATCTTGAGCGATGACTCGCGCGCCGTGCCTCCAAGCACAACCTTATCGGGATCGATCAGCCCACGCACGCGCGCAAAATGCTTGGCGTTGACGATATGCCCGTAATCCTCGTTATCGAGCGGATGCTCGCCAAACATACGGCGGGCCTCTTCCCTGATGAGGTCCAGCAGCTCGTCGTGCACGCGCGCATCGACCAGCAGGTAGTCGGGCGCCACGCAGGTCTGCCCCACGTTGAGCCATTTGCCAAAGGCGATACGCCGCGCTGCGACCTTCAAGTTTGCCGTCGCATCCACGATGCAGGGGCTCTTTCCGCCCAGCTCAAGCGTCACGGGCGTAAGGTTTTTACTTGCGCGCTCCATGACGAGCTTGCCGACCGGAACACTACCGGTAAAGAAGATCTTGTCCCAGCACTCGTCGAGCAGCGCCTCGTTTTCGGCGCGCCCACCCTCGACAACCGTCACCAGACGCGGATCAAATGCCTCTTCACAGATTTGCTTGAGCACCGCGCTCGATGCCGGAGCATAGGCGCTCGGCTTGATGACCACAGTATTGCCCGCGGCAAGGGCGCCGGCGAGCGGCTCGAGCGTCAGCAAAAACGGGTAGTTCCACGGAGCCATGATGAGCGTGACGCCATAGGGCACGGCTTGCGTTTTGCACACGCTCACGGCGTTAGCGAGATCGCACGGACGCAGGCGCGGACGACTCCATCGAGCCACGTAAGCGATCTGATGTCGAATCTCGGAAAGCGACGTGCCGATCTCGCACATATAGGCCTCGTCATGCGACTTTCCCAAATCGGTCTTGAGCGCATGGGCGATATCGGCCTCGTGGGCCCGCACCGCATCGCGTAAACTCGCGAGCGCGCGACGTCGAGCATCGACATCAAACGTAGCGTGCGTCTTAAAGTAGGTGCGCTGATCGCCGACGATGCGCGCAATTTCCTCGGTGTTCATGGACCCTCCTAGTTCTCGTCCTCAAACATACCACCCGCGACGACCTCGTACATATGCTCGAGCTCCAGGCGGTCCATCAAAAGCGGAACGGGGTACAGCGGATTGGCCTCGGCATCGGCATGCGCCGCCATCTCGGGAATGTCGGAGCGGCGAATGCCCGAGACATATTTGGGGATTCCCAGGATCTCGTTCATGCAATCGATCCAATCGATAAAGGCCTCGGCCGCCAGGCTGTCCTGCGCGTTAACCGGCGCGATGCCGGCCATGCGGGCGAGATCGGCGAGCTTAGGAGCAGCAGCTTCGCCATAGGCGCGAAGCATGTGCGGCAGGATGATCGCGTTGGCCAAACCGTGCGGAATCCCATAACGCCCGCCCAAGCTGTGCGCGATGGCATGAACGTATCCAACATAGGAGCGCGTAAAGGCAACACCCGCCTTATGCGCCGCCGAAAGCATATTGCGGCGCGCACGTATGTCGTCGCCGTGCTCATAGGCCTCGAGCAAATTGTCGCGGATGAGCTGGACCGCCTGACGCGCCATCTTGCGCGTGTAGGGCGTGGTGCTACGGCCGATAAAGGCCTCGACAGCATGCGTCAGGGCGTCCATGCCCGTCTGCCCCGTAATGGAGGCAGGCAACCCGCGCGTAAACTCGGGGTCGTGGACCGCAAAACGCGGGATGAGCACAAAGTCGTTAATGGGGTATTTATAGTGCGTCTCATCATCGGTGATAACCGCCGCGAGCGTGACTTCACTTCCCGTACCGGCAGTAGTGGGAACCGCAATAAGCAGCGGCAGGAGACGATGAACGCGCAACAGGCCGCGCATCTTGTTGATGGGCTTATTTGGCTGCGCAATGCGCGCCCCCACACCCTTGGCGCAGTCCATGGCCGAACCGCCACCAAAGCCGATAATGGCCCGGCAGTCGTTCTCGCGATACAGCGCCGCCGCTTCCTCCACATTCGAGACCGTGGGGTTCGCACGCGTTTCGGCATAGACCGTAACGGCAATCCCCTGAGCCGTAAGCGCGCGCTCGAGTGATGCCGTGAGCCCCAAACGTGCAATACCAGGGTCTGTCACGATAAGGACCTTCTGGATCGAGCGTTTTTGAAGCACCGCGGGCACATCCTCGGCATGCTCTAAAATGCGCGGCTCGGTATAGGGCAGGATCGGCAATGCAATGCGAAAAACCGTCTGATATGCTCGGCACCAGGCACGACGGGCTAGATGCATAAAGGAAACTCCTTCATTTGTTGATAGGTCAACATTTGCTCGCCCGATTGTACTCAGCAGAGATCGCAGACGGCCTCCCAATCGTTAATCAATCAACATCTTCATATCTCAAAATTGTTTTATTAAAAATCATTCCTAATAGGCTTCACATTTGGTTACATTTATGGATAATAGAACTCGTCAAGACGCACGTCCGGAGAGGGCCCTTACGGGACCGGACGAGCGCACAATCGCCATCGATCGAAAGGATCGAATCATGAAGTTTGTTTGCCCCGTTTGCGGTTATGTGGAAGAGTTCGACGGCGACCAGCTGCCCGAGGATTTTAAGTGCCCCCAGTGCGGCGTTCCCGGTTCTCGTTTCCTGAAGCAGGAGGAGGGCCAGCTCGAGTGGGCTGCCGAGCACGTCGTGGGCGTCGCC
The DNA here is from genome assembly GCA_048484635.1 of Collinsella sp. Lineage (GTDB taxonomy): Bacteria > Actinomycetota > Coriobacteriia > Coriobacteriales > Coriobacteriaceae > Collinsella. The sequence continues at coordinate 2,142 of DBFWDM010000062.1, read as the reverse complement.
AAGATGGAGGGCGTCTCCGAGGACATCGTTGCCGACCTGCGCGCCAACTTTGAGGGCGAGTGCTCCGAGGTCGGTATGTACCTGGCCATGGCTCGCGTCGCTCATCGCGAGGGCTATCCCGAGATCGGCCTGTACTGGGAGAAGGCTGCCCACGAGGAGGCCGAGCACGCCGCCAAGTTCGCTGAGCTCCTGGGCGAGGTCGTGACCGACTCCACCAAGAAGAACCTCGAAATGCGCGTTGAGGCCGAGAACGGCGCCACCGCCGGCAAGACCGATCTTGCCAAGCGCGCCAAGGCCGCTGGTCTCGATGCCATCCACGACACCGTGCACGAGATGGCTCGCGACGAGGCCCGCCACGGCAAGGCTTTCGCCGGCCTGCTCAAGCGCTACTTTGGCTAAGCCAACCGCCTGAGACATAACCTCAAGCTCGATGAGGCCCGGACCGTATTGGTTCGGGCCTTTTTCGTGCCTCACGAACTTGTTAACGCCCTGAAATAGGACCGCCTTCGGCATCGGCTTCTCGTCAAAAACTAAGTGAGTAGACTTTTTGGAACTTGCCGAGCACGCCATCCATATTGCTTTATAAAGCCGCAGGTAAATGACTTGTTGCAAAACGGCTTGGTCGCCAAAGTGCCAAAAGTCTACTCACTTAGAACCGCAGCCGTCCACGATCGAGCCATTTTGTGTCTAGCGGGCATCTTTCCGTCGATTACTCCCAATTTTGTCCAGTCAATGAATAGTTCAGACCGGAGTAATGCCTCAGCCCTTTGCTCATCCGAGCTTTTATCACGATATTCAGCATCGAGCATCCTGCATACGGCCTTAACGATCGCGCGGAATCTATCCTCATCCGATATCTGTCTGTGTGTAAGGAGAAGCACATCGTAGCCCATGGCCTGAAGGGCCGTCATGCGGTCAGCGTCACGCAAGCCATCCCCTGCGCGTCCGTGCGAGGCCTTTCCCTGACATTCAATGGCCACCTGTCGCCTACCGTCCGGCGAAGAAAGAAGTAGGTCGATATATACACGGGACTTTCCCACAATCGCTCGAGCACTTGTGCTTAACGTCACTTCGACATTGAGCTCTATGCCGCAAAACCCTTCGCCTCCCAGGGCTCGCGGCAGTCCAAGCAACAAATACGCCTCGACCTCAAAAGGCGACGCGGCACCCAATGGAACGAGTTGCGACACCGTCCTAAATCTATTGCCGTAACGTATCCCGCAAACATCTGAACAAAAACGGTCAAGGTCTCCGCCCAAAACCAAAGCGTCTCGACGCCATAAATTTGAGGCGGTGCCGTCCTCGGACGGGCAGCGCACCCAACCGAACGTTGTCGAGATCGCGCCCGAATCAATTGCACGCGAAAACTCCGCCTCAAGTGCCGCAGGCAGAGCGCACACCGCAAACAAGCCACACATCTCCGCCAATACCAAAAGAAGCTGAAGATCCGTCAGATGCCGCGACATGATGAATACCGTCAGTAGAGGAGACGTAATCAAAAACCCATGCTCCGTTTCCAGTACGGATTCCCTGGGAAGCTCACCAAGAAACAGCCGCTGCCTAATGCTGGCAGGACAAGTCCGTTTGTTTCTCGTCTGAACCAATGTATACAACGGAAAACCGAGCGCGACCGCAGCCGTCGGGTTGCGGGCGAGATCATATCGCTGCCGGTCTTCTTCCGGTCGTGGAAGCGGCGGACACAGAGCGCGGACCTGAGGGGGCAAACGCCAGTACCTAAAAGCCGATATGTCACAAAGTAGATCTTTCATAGGCACAGGAAAACACGAATTTCAACCCAGTCAGTCACGCATTGGCGCGAACGCGCCAAAAATGGTGCCGAACGGACTGCCAAGTTTTCAACAGCCCTCCCCAACTGGCCAAAAGCTTGCCGAGAGCTGGACGAAGTTCTGTTGAAAACCCCATTTTTTCTCATGCAGAAGCTTTGCGCGACAAGTGAGTAGACTTTTTTGAACATCCCGAGCAGCCCGGTCATCCTGCTTTTCAAAACCGACGCTCCTATAAGTTGTCAAGAGGCAGTTTGCGGGAGCGCTCCCTTCAATTCGCACAGGAGCTCGTAATACCTCCTCTCCAGTTTCGTCGACCGCCGTCTCCCATGTTCCAGGTGACCGAGTGAGGCCGCGG
>DBFWDM010000061.1:0-10061 GCA_048484635.1 Collinsella sp. | reverse complement strand
TAGAGCTCGTCGGCCTCGGACTCGATGGTGTTGATCTGGATGACGAGCTCGCGCAGGGTCTTGGACTTGCGGTAGTTGGGCAGCTCGACCATCAGGTCCTTCATGGCGCGGCAGGCGTCGGTCACCTTGTGGGCGATGACGATGGCATCGGGGTGGATGCTCTGGATGTTGGTGAAGTAGACGCGCTGCACGACGCCCTCGATACGATCGAGCACGGTGTCGAGCGAGCAGCTCATCAGGTCTAGATCCTCGCGCTCAAGCGGGGTGATAAAGGCGGTGAGCAGGGCGTCTTCGAGCTCGTGGTGCTTCTTGTCTGCCGCATGCTCAATCGCATGCATCTTATCGAGCATGTCGTGGATCTGCGCAGGGTCAAAGTTCTCAAAAATCTTGGTGAGCAGCTCTGCGGCCTGGACGGCTAGGTCGGCGCAGGCGACGTAGTTGTCAAAGTAGAACGAATCGGGTTTCTTTGCCATGGGTGGTCCTTTCGAGGTGAAGATGGGCGGGCGAGGTAATGCAGTCCGGATGGACGTTCGGTTTGACTAGAGGAACATCATGAACAGCTTGGCCATGACAAAGCTGATGAGTCCGCAGGCGGGGAAGGTGAAGAACCAGGTGAACATCATGTCCTTGACGACACCGAAGTTGATGGCCGAAAGGCGCTTGACGGCACCGACGCCCATGATGGCGCAGGTCTTGATGTGGGTGGAGGACACGGGGATGCCGGTAAGGGTGGCAAGCAGCAGGTTTGCGGCGCCCGCCAGGTCGGCGGAGAAGCCCTGGTACTTTTCGAGCTTGACCATGCTCTGGCCGACGGACTTGATGATACGCTCGCCGCCCACGCTGGTGCCGATACCCATAGTGGCCGAGCACAGCAGCATAATCCAGATGGGGATGCCTGCATCGCCGACGCTCGTCTGGCCGCTGGCAAAGGCCACGCCTAAAAAGAGCACGCCGATGAACTTCTGTCCATCCTGCGCGCCGTGCATAAAGCTCATGGCCGCAGCGCTCGCGATCTGAGCGTATTTAAAGAAGACATTGGCACGTCGCCTGTTGGCGGCGGCGAAAAGAATCGAGACGAGCTTGCACAGGACCCAGCCCATGACAAAGCCCAGGCCGATGGAGAGCGCCAGGCCGTAGATGACCTTCATCCACTCGTGGACGTTGACGCTGCTCGCGCCGCCGAGGGCGATAGCGGCACCGGTCAGGCCGGCGATAAGGCTGTGGCTTTGCGAGGTGGGGATACCAAAACGCGACGCTGTGGCGCCGTAGACGACGATGGAGAACAGCGCCGCGCAGAGGCACGCGAGCGCCATGGTGCTGTTTCCGCCAAAGTCGACGATATGCGAGATGGTATTGGCGACGCTCGCGTTAAAGTGCGTCATGATGAGCACACCGAGGAAGTTGAATGCGGCGCTCATGAGAATGGCGGCGCGGGCGGGCATGCAACGCGTAGTGACGCAGGTCGCGATGGCGTTGGGCGCGTCAGTCCATCCATTGACGAAGATGGCGCCCAACGCGAGGATCACGGTGACGGCAAGGACTGGGTTCGACACAATTTGGCCGAGGAAGGTTGAGAACGTTACGTCCATATATGGGCTTTCTCGAAGTTTGCAGACACGTTACAAAAACATGATAAATCGTATCACCTCCTGTGGGTTTCTTTACCGAGTTCTGATGGGAGAAGTGAACTTTTTGGCACTAAAATTGAATATTAGCCCTGTTGACCGCGGGTGTTCTTTTTGCTAACACGCCATGCGGACACGTGCGATTACTACGACACTCCAAAACCACAGTCTGTTCGCTTTACAACATGCAAACATGCGTTCGATAATAGGAGGCATGGAATATCGACAGACAGATGGCAAAACTCGGCGCGTGCACAAGCAGTATGTGGACGTCGTGGCTCGCATCCTCGCGGGCGGACAGGTCGTGCCGGTCACCGTCTGCTGGGTCGACGGTCGTTGCTTTACGATTGACGAGATTGTCTCGTCTACCGGTTTTGGCCTGACGGTTCACGGCATTCGTACGGCGACTTATAAGGTTCGTTTTGGTGGACATGCGACCGAACTGTATCTGGAAGAACAGGCACGCGAGCGACCGGATGGCTCGCAGACTCATCTGATGCGTTGGTGGGTGTGGGCGTTCGACCGAACACTCGAGAGCGAGCGTCGCAGGTAAGAACGCGTGGCGTTCGGGTACAATGGCAGGAAACTTGTCAGCTACGGCGCCGTCGCGGTGCTTTTGAAAGGACGAAATAATGAACGATATCCAGGGCTATCAGAACGGCCCCATCGAGACCGGCGCAAGCCGCGCCAAGGAGATGTCGCCGCGCGCGTACAACCTTGTCATGTCTGCCCTCATCTTCTTGGGATTTTGCGCCATGGGCGCCGGCGCCTATTTTACGAGTACCATGTCGTTTGCGCGCATGATGATGAGCGGCGCCGCTTTGCCGCTGGTCTTTGGCTCATTTATTTTGACCATCGTCGGCATGGTCATGATGTCGGCTGCTGCCAGCAAACAGTCCGTGGGCCTGTCACTCGTGGGCTACGTGGTCTTTGCGAGCACCTTTGGTCTGACGGCGTCGTTTGGTCTTGCCAACTACGACCTGCCTACCATTAACACCGCCTTTATCGCCACGGCTGCCATCACCTTTGTCTTTGGTGCGCTGGGCGTGACCTTCCCCAAGTTCTTCCAGCGTGTGTATGGCATTGGTTTTGGCATCCTGCTTGCCACGATTCTGGTCGAGATCGTGCTGATGTTCATGGGCGTTTCGCAGTCCATCACCGACCTGATCGTGATTGTGGTGTTCGCCGGCTTCATCGGCTACGACACCTATGTGGCAACGACGGTGCCACCCACGCTGCCCAACGCCGTGCTTATGGCATCCAACCTGTTCGTGGATATTATCAACGTGTTCCTGCGCATTCTGAACATCCTTGGTCGTCGCGACTAGTGGCGAATTGCGGCGGTGCTTGCCGTGCGTACAAATCGATGCGAAAGGCGGTCCTTCGGGGCCGTCTTTTTTGTACGCGGCGGGGTATCATGGATGGGAAAAGCCGATAGCGGCAGCGACAGGAAAGGTGGCCACGTATGGCAGACGTCGACAACAGGAACCGTAACCGCAGGTCCAACCGAGCGGGTCAGCCCAATCCCAAGCGCGAGGCCCGTGCCAAGGCCGCCGAGCGTCACGTGGCAACTGTGTCCGAAGTGTGCGCCAAGGATATCGAGCGTTCGCTTGCCGGTGTTCGCGAGTTTGACGGTATGCCTGCCGGCTTTGTCGCGGCGATGAAGGCCAAGGTTCAGACTGCTGTGGCCGCCGAAGAACAGGTTGCCGAGGACGTCGAGGGCGCGGAGGCTGCCGAGGTCGAGGCAGCGCTCGAGCCCGTCGAGGAGCCTGCCGAGGAAATCGCCGAAGCTGAGTCCGCGCCTGCTGAGGAGCCCGCTCCGGTTCTGCCCGAGGTCACCGTGCTCGATGCCTCCACCACGCAGGCCATCTTGGACAACGGTCGTGGCTATGCGCAGTTCTGCGACATGGCCGTGCTCGCCTTTGCCTCGTTCACCAATCCGGGCGGTGGCTATATTCAGGGTTATCTGGGCCAGGAGGCCACGCTGTGCGCCGATTCGTATCTGTACAACGTTCTCGATAAGCAGCGCAAATGGTACGGCGAGAACCGTCGCCGCAACATCAACTGCGAGCTTTACCGAAACCGTGCGCTGGTGGTGCCTGCGGTGCGTTTCGACCGCAACCACGTGCATGCATACGCCGACGTGATCGTGGCCGCCGCGCCCAACGTTAAGCGCGCCCGCCAGGAGTATCGCGTGAGCGACGATGCTCTGCTGGGTGCCCTGCGCGACCGCATTCGCTTCGTGCTTGCCATCTGCGACGAGCTAGGTCGCGAGAAGCTCGTGCTGGGCGCTTGGGGCTGCGACAACAACGGCTTTGACGCAGAGGCCGTGGCCGAGCTCTTCCGCAAGGAGCTCGCGTCGGGCGACTTTAAGGTCAAGCAAGTCTTCTTTGCCGTGCCTTCTACGCGCTGGGATGAGGATTTTGCCAAGTTCGAGCACGTGCTGGCAAACTTCCCCGAGCGCAACGAGGAGTCCTATGCCCAGGTTGCCGCTCGCGCTGCGGCAGCTCGCGCCGCCGAGCAGGCCCAGGCTGCTACCGAGGATGATGAGGACGAGGACGATTGGCGCAAGTACCTGTAATCGGTACGTGCTGACAGATGGGTCGAGCCGGCGGGAGGGCTGCTCCCGTCGGCTTTTTACGGAATGGGGAACTCAAGATGAAAAACGTTCTGTGCTTTGGTGACAGCAACACCTATGGCTATGATCCGGCGGGTATGCGCGACGGCACCGCAGTGCGCTATGCGCAGGATGTGCGCTGGTGCGGTGTGGTGCAGCGTGACCTGGGTGAGGGTTGGCATGTGATTGAGGAAGGCCTAAATGGTCGCACGACGGTGCGCGACGATATGTGCCATCTGGACACCAACCTCAACGGCATTCGCGCGCTGCCGATGCTGCTCGAAGCCCATAAGCCGCTGGACGCGATCGTGATTATGCTGGGCACCAACGACTGCAAGACGGTCTTTGGCGTGACAGCCTCCGATATCGCCCGTGGCGCCATGGCACTGATTCGCGCCGTCCGCGCGTTTGCCTGGACCGATGCCGCGCCCTGCCCACGGATTCTGCTGATGGCGCCTATCAAGATTAAGCCGCAGATCGCCGACGTATATATGACCGATTTTGACGAGCATTCCGTAGAAGCCTCGGAACATTTTGGTGAGTACTACGCGCATGTGGCTGAGCAGTTTGGCTGCGACTTTTTGAATGCCGCCGTCTTTGCCGAGCCGGGCGATATCGATTATCTGCACATGATGCCCGAAGGCCACGAGAGCTTGGGACATGCCGTGGCAGCCAAGCTCCAAGAGATGCTCGGTGAGTAGCGCAGCCCCAAACCAGTACAAAAGTTTCCCTTGCGGCGGCTTGTTTCGTTGGTTTGTCTCGATCTGTAACAGCTGTAAGGCCGAAAACGGGCTAGATGTTACAGATTGAGATTATTCAGGTTGATATCGGTCGTTTGTCTCGATCTGTAACATCTAGGGTCGATTTTGCCGATCTACTGTTACAGATCGAGATGTCTGTGGGAACCACCGCAAAGGTGTCTGTCCCCTTTGCGGTGGTTTTGGACTGCGAATCTTAGTACTGCCACATGTGGTTGACGGGGCCGGAGCCTTTGCCCATGTCAAAGCCGGCGGCCAGAGCGCCGGTTAGGTAGGCCTTGCCGGCGTTGACGGCGTCGGCAAGATCCATGCCCTGAGCCAGCGCGCAGGCGATGGCGGACGAGAGCGTGCATCCGGTGCCGTGCGTGTTGTCGGTCTCGATGCGCTTGTGGCGGAACCACGTGGTGAGTGGATCTCCCAGATGGTTGCCCTCGTCATCGAGTGGCGCGGGTTCAGCCAGTACATCGTTGGCCTCGTTGACAAGATGCCCACCCTTAACGAGGGATGCGCAACCAAAGCGGCGGGTGAGGAGCATGGCAGCATTTTGCTGCGTGCGCTCGGAGTCGACCTCATAGTCGAGCAGTGCCATGGCCTCGGGAATATTGGGCGTGATAACCGTCGCTAGCGGGAACAGGCGGCGGGTGAGCGCCTCGGCGGCATCTTCGGCAATCAGCCGCGCGCCCGAGGTGGCGACCATGACGGGGTCGACGACCACGTTCGTTGCGTTCCAGGCGCTCAAGCGGTCGGCGATGACTTCGATAATCTCGACAGAAGAAACCATGCCGATCTTGACGGCGCTGGGGCGGATATCGTCAAAAACGGCGTCAATTTGCGCGGCTACGATATCTGGCGAGATATCCTGCACGGCGGTAACGCCCAGGGTGTTTTGCGCTGTGATGGCGGTGATGGCCGTCTCGGCATACAGGCGGTGCGCCGTGATGGTCTTGATGTCGGCCTGAATGCCGGCGCCACCGCTGGAATCGGATCCCGCGATGGACAGGACGGCAGGTACCTTACTACGATCCATGTTCGCTCCCTTGTTCGGTCGGAATCAAATGGGTCTTTAAGCCAGCATTATAAAGATGCCCGGGCCGACTCTATGCCGAACCCGGGCGGGCGATGCAATCTCTACGCAAGTGTAAGTAAATGTTCACAAGTCAACAATTGACAGGCACCAGCTCGCCGCCAGAAGCGGCCGCGGCGACAGGGTTAGTCCTCCATGCCGAGGTCGATCGTGGTGCCCTCGAAGATCTTGTTGACGGTGCGGACGGCGCACATCTTGCCACACATGGTGCAAGTGCCCTCGGTGGCGGCGGGGGACTCCTCGTAGCGCTTCTTGCCCGTAACCGGGTCGAGCGCGCACTTCCACATGGCGTCCCAGTCGAGCTTGCGGCGTGCCTGGCCCATCTTGTCGTCCATGTCGCGGGCGTGGGGCACCTTTTTGGCGATGTCGGCGGCGTGTGCGGCAATCTTGGTGGCCATGAGGCCGTCGAGCACGTCCTGGGCGTTGGGCAGGCACAAGTGCTCGGCCGGCGTCACGTAGCACAGGAAGTCGGCGCCGGAGCTGGCGGAGATAGCGCCGCCGATGGCAGCGGTGATGTGGTCGTAGCCCACGCCGATATCGGTCACCAGCGGCCCGAGCACATAGAACGGGGCGTTGTGGCACAGGCGCTTCTGCAGTTTCATGTTGGCGGCGATCTCGTCGAGCGCCATGTGGCCCGGACCCTCGACCATGACCTGGACGCCGGCGGCCCATGCGCGCTTGCACAGCTTGCCCAGCTCGATCATCTCGGCGGTCTCGGTGGCGTCGTTGGAGTCGTAGAGGCAGCCCGGGCGACAGGAGTCGCCGAGCGAAATCGTCACGTCGTACTCGTGGCAGATTTCGAGCAGCTCGTCGTAGAACTCATAGAACGGGTTCTCGTTACCGGTGACCTCCATCCAGCCAAACAGCAGCGAGCCGCCGCGGCTCACGATGTTCATGAGGCGGCCGGTCTCCTTAAAGGTCTTTGTGACCGACTTGTTGATGCCGCAGTGGATGGTCATAAAGTCCACGCCGTCCTCGGCGTGCGCGCGCACGACCTCGAACAGGTCGTCCTTGGTAAGCTTGACCAGCGGCTTTTCCATGTAGCCGATGGCGTCGTACATGGGGACGGTGCCTACCATGAGCGGCGTCTCGTCGATGAGCTGCTGGCGGAACTGACGTGTCTTGCCCGAGTTGGAGAGGTCCATGATGGCGTCGGCGCCAAAGTCCTCGGCGATCTTGACCTTCTTCCATTCCTCGGCGGCATCGGCCTTGTCGCCCGAGATGCCCAGGTTCACGTTGACCTTGGTGGACAAGCCCTCACCGACGCCAAAGGCGCGCATGCCCTTTTTGATGTGCACGATGTTGGCGGGAATGGCGATGCGGCCGTCGGCCACGCGCTCGCGGATGTACTCGGGGTCGCGATGCTCGCGCTCGGCGACCTCCTTCATCTGCGGTGTGATCTGCCCGGCGCGGGCGAAGTCGATTTGCGTGACGAGCTTGGGCTCGGTCTGTGTGCTCATTGGCACGGCTCCCTTCGTTGGCATTACCCATATCAGGTTTGCGGGTCAGGGCGGGCGCGCCCAATCTCAGCCTGCCGTCTTGTCCTGCAAGCCCCCCGTTTATGCAATGGGCTCAAGTATAGCTCGAATGGGTACGATTGGCCTAACGAGCGTGCCTGTGAGGAGGCGAACATGGAAGACAAGCATCTATATCGAGAGACGCAATGGGATGTATCGGCCGAGGAAAGCCGTGCGCACCATGGCCTTGTCGCGATCGGTTTTGCGGTGCTTGCCGTGCTGGTGATTGCCTTTTGTATCTGGACGTTTGGTGGTCGCGGCGGCGCTGCATGGGAGTTCGAAGCTGATGATAGCCTACCGATTATGACGGTGAGGAGTACTGGCGGTAATGCCAATACGCTCGCCGTTCCGGGCGATTATTGGTACCCGTGCGATGAGTTTGTGCAGTTGCAGCTGAGTGGTGGGTCTATTCCTGGTGAGGAAATCGAACGCGTGACGTATGATGCGACGTTCAAAACGTTGACGGTGAAGCTCAAAGATCAAGGGGATGTGCCCACGACGATGGATATCGCGCTGACGGAATGGCGCCTGGAGCCCCCGTCGGGTGTTGCGGTGTCCGAGGTCGAGCACGTCAAGATTGTCTATCAGGACGGTTCGACAAACGGGATTGCAAAGGCCGACGGTCTAGCAGAATAGGTGTCGAGCCTAGCCAGCCAATTCATAAAAGTTGCGGTGGAATAGTTCCCGATTGTGCGATAAAAGGCTCAAATAGGAACTATTCCACCGCAAGTTATATAGAGAAGGCTGAGCGGGTCAGTGTTGGGTGCCGGCTCTAGAGCATCTGTTCGTTGATGAACACGAGGGTGCCTGGGTATGAGAGTTCGGGGGCGTGGCGATAGCCGATGTTGAACTCGGTGAGACGGTCGGCGTCCTCGAGTCCGTTTGCTGCCATCCAGCGCACCATGGAGCCGCGCGCCTTTTTGCTGGCGGTCGAGCGTTGGATGGGCTTGCCGTTGCGGATGCCTTCGCCAAAGAGACAAGTGACGGTCGTGGCGTCGCCTGCGAGATGGGGTAGAACGGCCTTGGCGTACTCCGCGCTGGCAAGGTTGACGACCGTGGTGTTGGAGCCGGTCGGCGCAATGGCGCATACAAGTTTGTCGCCCCAAAACGCATAGAGATCGCGAGCGCCGTCGACGGCGAGCTTGGCTCCCATTTCGAGCCGATAGGGCTCAACGCCATGGAAAGGCCGCACGCATCCGTACAATCCGGAGAGGATCCATAGATGGTCTTGCAGCCATGCGAGCTGTGCGGCATCCATGACCTCGGGCGCCATGCTTTGGTATTGGACGCCGTGGTAGGACATGACGGCGGGGGAGATTCGACGCGCGATATCGGGATCGGCGAGGTCGGCATCGCTCAGGACGGGCATAAATTCGTGAAGCGTATCCAGACACGTTGTGAGCAGCCTGTCGCTCACGTTCCACAGCGCCTGCAGGCCGCCGCTGCCTTCATTTCGTTCGATATCTAGCAGTGCGTGGTGGAGGCGAGCCGTCTCGCGCACAAAGGGTGGGATGCCCAGGACTTCAAAAGCATCTTGGGCCGCGCGCATCTGCTTGGCGGGCGAAATGATGACCTGCAGCATGGACTCTCCTCTGCCAAAAAAGTTGCGGTGGAATACGGTCTGTTTTGGCCGTTTATGGGCCAGTTTAGTCCGTATTTCACCGCAAGTTATAAGGGACTGGTTAGGCGCGCTCGAGGAAAGCCTTGTAGCCGCGGTAGGCCTCGTAGATGTCGGCCTTGTTGGCGACTTCCCACAGGGCGTGCATGGACAGGACGGCAACACCGGAGTCGATGACGTTCATGCCGTACTTGGCCATGATGTAGGCGATGGTGCCGCCGCCGCCCGCGTTGACACGGCCGAGCTCGCAGGTCTGGAAGTCCACGCCGGCCTCGTCCATGATGTCGCGGACGAGGGCCACGTACTCGGCGTCGGCGTCGTTTGAACCGCCCTTGCCGCGGCTGCCCGTGTACTTGTTAAAGCACAGGCCACGACCCATAAAGGCGGCGTTCTTGGTTTCGAACTTGCCGGCATAGCCCGGGTCGAAGCCAGCAGACACGTCGGAGGAGAGCATGCGGCTGCGGGCGAGTGCGCGGCGCAGGGCCAGCGGGCTATCCTCGCCGGCGAGCGTCATGATCTCGGCGACGGTGTTCTCGAAGAAACGGCTCGTCATGCCGGTGGCACCTACGGAGCCGATCTCCTCCTTATCGACGATGAGCGTGATGCTCGTGCGCTCGACATTGGCCACATTGATCTGGGCGAGCATGGAGGGGTAGGCGCAGACGCGGTCGTCGTGGCCATAGCCCAAAATCATGGAGCGGTCGAGGCCCATGTCGCGGGCGGGGCCGGCGGGCACGACCTCGATCTCGGCGGAGAGGAAGTCCTCCTCCTCGACGTCGTACTGCTCCTTGAGGATGTCCAGGAACATCTGCTTGACGGGCTCCTTGGGAGCGTCCTTGTCG
>DBFWDM010000060.1:0-3918 GCA_048484635.1 Collinsella sp. | reverse complement strand
AATCATGGAGCGGTCGAGGCCCATGTCGCGGGCGGGGCCGGCGGGCACGACCTCGATTTCGGCGGAGAGGAAGTCCTCCTCCTCGACGTCGTACTGCTCCTTGAGGATGTCCAGGAACATCTGCTTGACGGGCTCCTTGGGAGCGTCCTTGTCGTCCTCATCGAACTTGACGGGGCGGCCGCCCACGATCACGTCGAGGATCTCGGCGTCGACGGCGTCCTTGGCGGGCTTGGACATCTGCTCGCTCGAGAGGTGGATCAGCAGGTCGGAGATGGTAAAGACCGGATCGTCCGCCTTGTCGCCGATGTTGATGTCGACGGTGGTGCCGTCCTTTTTGCAGATGACGCCTACAAGTGCAAGCGGGGAGGCCACCCAGTGGTAGCTCTTGACGCCGCCGTAGTAGTGCGTGTCGAGGTAGGCCATGTCGCCGGCCTCGAAGGCGGGATTTTGCTTGAGGTCCAGGCGCGGCGAGTCCACGTGGGCGCCCAGGATGTTAAAGCCCTGCTCGAGCGGGGTGGTGCCCAGGTTGACGAGCATAAGGTCCTTGCCGTGGTTGGCGGCGTACACCTTGTCGCCTGCCTTGAGCTCGCGGCCTTCGGCGATCACGGTCTCCAGATTGACGTAGCCCGCCTCCTCGGCCATCTTGATGCCGGTCTTGACGCACAGGCGCTCGGTCTTGTTCTCACTCAAAAACTGCTTATAGCCGCGGCAAAGCTCCTCGAGCTCCTCGATTTGCTGTGGCGTGTACTTTTTCCATGCGCAGGGACGCTCCATGACGCAGGCTCCTTTCGGATCGATCGTGCTGGTTGATGTACCGTGAGCCATCGTATCACGCGCGGGCTCACGGTGGCGGGGGAGCTTGATGTGAGGTGGCCGCGGGGCGGGGAGCGTGTAAACTGGAGTGAGCAAACCGTGCCCAGCCCAAAGCGAGGTATTTAATATGTCTGACAAGCGCCGCACTTTTGCCGTTATCGACGGCAACTCGCTCATGCACCGCGCCTTTCACGCCGTGCCGCCGACCATGAACGCGCCGGACGGTCGCCCCACCAACGCGATCTTTGGCTTTCTGAACATGTTTCTCAAGATGATCGACGCCTTTAACCCCGACGGCGTCGTCGTGGCGTTTGACAAGGGCAAACCGCGCGTGCGCATGGAGATGCTGCCGCAGTATAAGGCGCAACGCCCGCCCATGGACCCCGATCTGCATGCGCAGTTCCCTATGATTAAGGAGCTGCTCACCGCGCTCAACGTGCCGATTCTGCAGTCCGAGGGCTGGGAAGGCGACGATATCCTGGGAACCATGGCGCGCCTGGGCGAGCAGGCCGGCTGCGACATGCTACTGGTGACCGGCGACCGCGACATGTATCAACTCGTGACCGAGCACGTCAACGTGGTCTCGACCCGCAAGGGCCTGTCTGACGTGGCGATCATGACGCCCGAGAGCGTGGACGACCTGTATCACGGCATTACGCCGGCGCTCGTGCCCGATTTTTACGGTCTAAAGGGCGATACGTCCGACAACATCCCCGGTGTACCGGGCATCGGTCCCAAAAAGGCGAGTGCGCTCATTGCGAAGTACGGTAGCCTGGACGAAGTCATCGCGCATGCCGACGAGGTCAAGGGCAAGATGGGCGAGAACCTGCGTGCACACATCGATGACGCACTACTGAGCCGCAAGGTTGCGACAATTCGCACCGATGCGCCCGTCGAGCTCGACTTTGAGGCGACGTCCTTCCCGGCGTTTTCTGCCGATGAGGTTTCCGCGGCGCTGGGTACGCTTGGTATCACCGCCATGCAGAACCGTTTCTTGGCGCTGATCGGCGGCGAGGGCGGGGCTGCTGCCTCCAGTGTGTTTGAGATACCTGCTATGGTTCGCTCAGCCGCCGGCGATGCTGACGCGCTTGGTGCCGTTGCGGCTGAGGTCTCCCGCGCGATTGATGCCGGCGAGTGGGTCGCCGCCGTGGTGGACGACGACAAGGAAGAGGGCGCGCTCTTTGGACTGACGCGCACGCTGTGGCTGGCGACGTCCAAGGGCCTGTTCGCGCTCGAGGAGGGCGACAGCTGTGCGGCGGCTGAGGTTGAGGGCTTCAACTTCGTCCACGGCGTGATTGCCGGCGTGCTCGCGCGTCTGTTTATGGAGGGTCGCGTGGCGAGTCCGGATATGAAGGCGCCATTGCACGAGCTTTCGCCCATCGATTCTTCTGAGCCCGAGCTTATGGACCCGCTGGCAGTCGATTCCACGCGCATCTTCGATACCGTGGTTGCCGCCTACCTGCTGGATTCCGACCGCTCCGAGTTCGATGAGGCGTATCTGGCCGATACCTATCTGCAGATGGCGCTGCCTGCGGCGCGCGGTGCAGAGGGTGCCGGCGAGGACGCCCCCGCCCCCGCCGCTCGCACGGCGGCCTTAACGCTGGCGCTGGTCGCACCGCTGCGCGACCGCATGGCCCGTGAGAACGCCACCAACGTGTTCGACGGCATCGAGATGCCGCTTGTGCCGGTGCTTGCCAAGATGGAGCGCGCGGGCATGCTCGTAGACCCCGACCGTCTGCATAGTCTGTCCGAGGGCCTGGCGACTCAGATTGCCGAGGTCGAGCGCAGCATTCGTGACCTGGCGGGTGACGAGACCTTTAATATTGGCAGTCCCATGCAGCTGTCGCATGTGCTCTTTGATGTGATGGGGCTTCCGACCAAGGGCCTCAAGAAGACTAAGCGCGGCTATTATTCGACCAACGCCAAGGTGCTGAGTGACCTTGCCCGCGACCACGAGATCGTGCGCCTGATTTTGGACTGGCGTGAGAAGTCCAAAATCAAGTCCACCTATCTGGACACGCTGGGCCCGCTACGCCGTGGTGACGGTCGTGTGCACACTACGTACAACCAGACCATCACAGCAACGGGGCGTCTGTCCTCGAGCGACCCGAACCTGCAGAACATCCCGACGCGCTCGGAGCTGGGTCGTACCGTCAAGACGGCGTTTTCGGCAGGCGAGGGAAGCGTCTTTTTGGCGGTGGACTACTCGCAGATCGAGCTGCGTCTGCTGGCGCATCTCTCGGGTGACGAGCACTTGGTGCGCGCCTTTAACGAGGGCGAGGACTTCCATGCCGAGACGGCGGCGCGCGTGTTTGGTGTGCCGGTGTCCGAGGTAACGCCCGACTTGCGCAGTCGCGCCAAGGCCGTGAACTTTGGCATCGTGTATGGCCAGCAGGCCTACGGCCTGTCGCAGTCGCTGCATATCTCGATGGCCGAGGCACGCGACATGATCGACCGCTACTACGAGGCCTACCCGGGCGTGCGCACGTTCCTCGACAACGTGGTGGCACGCGCCAAGCAGACGGGCTACGCCGAGACCATGTACGGCCGCCGTCGTCATATTCCGGAGCTCAAGGCCAAAAACCCGCAACTCCGCGGCTTTGGCGAGCGCACGGCCATGAACCATCCCATGCAGGGCACCGCCGCCGACATCATCAAGATCGCGATGGCCCGCGTAAGCCGTCGCCTGGAAGAAGAAGGCTTTGCCGCCCACATGATCCTGCAAGTGCACGACGAACTGGACTTTGAGTGCCCCATCGACGAAGTCGAGCGCCTAACCACCATGGTCCGCGACGTCATGGAGCACGTAGTGGACCTCCGCGTCCCCCTAATCGCCGAAGCCAGCACCGGCATAACCTGGGCCGACGCTAAATAGGGAAGCATCCACAATTCCAAAGTAACCAAAACCAGAAGGGGGCTCCTTGCCAACAAGGAGCCCCCTTCATTCCAAAAAAATCAGCCAAGTATCTAGACGCCAAGACGCCATCCAGGCGGCAAGCAAGTCACCGCAGGACCTGGCCGGGCGAGGCGGGTAAGTTTTTCGTAGATTCCGCACGAGCCGGAAAGCACTTAATGTGCTTTCCGAGCGAGCCCAGGACCTGACCG
>DBFWDM010000059.1:0-2284 GCA_048484635.1 Collinsella sp. | reverse complement strand
AGCTCGCCCGAAGTCAGCGGCTCCAGACCCACAATCGTCTTGAACAGCGTGGTTTTGCCCACGCCGTTGGGGCCGATCACGCCCACGATGCCGTTGCGCGGCAGGGTGAACGAAAGGTCATCGATGAGCACGCGGCCATCGAACTCCTTGTGCAGATGATGGGCCTCGAGCACCTTGTTGCCCAAACGCGGGCCCACAGGGATGCGGATGTCGGTCCAGTCGAGCTTCTGGCTTGCGCGGGCCTCGGCCTCCATCTCCTCGTAGCGAGCCAGACGGGCCTTGTTCTTTGCCTGGCGAGCCTTGGGCGAGCTGCGCACCCACTCGAGCTCGGCCTCCATGCGCTTGGCGAGCTTGGCGTCACGATTGCCCTGTGCCTCGATACGCGCGGCCTTGGTCTCCAGATACGTGGAGTAGTTGCCCTTGTAGGGATAAAGGTGACCGCGGTCGACCTCGCAGATCCACTCGGCAACGTTATCCAGGAAGTAGCGATCGTGCGTGACGGCAAGCACCGCGCCCTGGTAGTTGTGCAGGAAGTGCTCGAGCCACAGGATCGACTCGGCGTCCAGGTGGTTCGTGGGCTCGTCGAGCAGCAGCAGGTCGGGAGCCTCGAGCAGCAGCTTGCACAGGGCCACGCGACGGCGCTCGCCGCCGGAAAGCACGTTGACCGGCATGTCGGAATCGGGCAGCTGCAGGGCGTCCATGGCCTGGCCGAGCTTGGAATCGATATCCCAGCCATCGGCGGCATCGATCTCGTCCTGGAGCTTGCCCATCTCGGCCATGAGGGCATCCATGTCGCAATCCGGGTCGCACATCTCCTCGCCGATCTTGTTGAAGCGATCGACCTTGGCGATCATATCGCCAAACGCCATGCGCACGTTCTCGATGACGGTCTTGTCATCGTCGAGCGGCGGCTCCTGCTGCAGGATGCCCACGGTGTAGCCGGGGGTGAGCCTGGCATCGCCGTTGGAGACCTCCTCGATGCCGGCCATGATCTTGAGCAGGGTCGACTTGCCCATGCCGTTGGGACCCACGACGCCGATCTTGGCACCGGGGTAGAAGCTCAGGGTCACGTCGTCAAGGATCACCTTGTCGCCATGGGCCTTGCGAGCCTGATACATCTGGTAGATAAACTCCGCCATATGTCTGTTCTATCCTTTCTACCTGCTGTTTCCCTATTCTTGATTCGCTTTAGTGGAAACGAAATGAGGGAACCAGCTCTGAAACGTAACGAAAAAGGGGCATGGTTGCCCACACCCCCTAATACTACCTGGGAAAAGTCCCCCGGAACATACTATGGACTGCGTACGCTAGTTTTCCGCAACCTTAACGAGCGGCTCGCTGCGATTTGCGCCACAACAGATACGAGTAGACGTAGACGGCTCCAACCGAACCAAACGCCAGAACCGCAATCACCGCGGCGACGACTTCACTCGAAAGCACGCTGCCTGCCACGCCCATCACAATCAGGCCAATACCCAGCACCATAAAGCAGGCGCCGCCAAAACGCTGCGTACGGCGCCAGTTCTCGGGATCGGCAAGCGCCCAGGGTGTCTTGATACCGAGCGTATAGTTCTGCTTCACACGCGGCAAGTAGTTGCCTACGCCGATGAACAGCAAACCGACAACACCGGAAATCAGCACGTTAACCGAACCGACCGCCGGCACCACGCCCCAGACCGTAAGCTCTCCCAGCCAGCTTATGGCGCACATGAACAAGGTGAAGGCGATTACGAAGCCCTGGTAGAACTTGCCCGAGGTTCGATATGCCTCACCTTTGGGGTCGATGCGCGGCACCACGCAGAACATTGCGAGAAGCGCCAGAGGCAGCACGCCGAGCGCGGAGGCCATCCAGCTAGGACCCCAACCGTCGACGGCGCCGTTCGCGCCCCAGTGCGTGGGAATCTGCGCAGGCAAGCTCGGCATCACCATGAGGTGCGCTACGACATTGGCGACGCACAGAGCGACCAGCGCAATCCACACGCGCGACGATACCCCCGTGGGGTGAATGCCCTTGTTTTCGTTATTCATCCTTATCACCTTCCGTGTTTGTAAAACCCATAAACCAGCCAATCAAATCCTGCATGACGGTGGTGTTTAAGCTGTATACGATGTTTTGGCCATGGCGCTCGTCGGTCACCAACCCGGCGTTTTTGAGCGTCGCCAAGTGATGGCTCAGCGACGGCTTACTGATATCGAAATGCTCGGCAAGCTCCCCCGCCGTGCAATTGCCCTCGCGCAGCAACTCCAAAATGCGCCGTCGCGTTGGATCGGCAAGCGCCTTAAA
>DBFWDM010000058.1:0-1812 GCA_048484635.1 Collinsella sp. | reverse complement strand
CGGTCAGTCCGGCGCTCTGCGCCTGGGCATCGCTCGCGCTCTTCTGAACGCTGGCGACTACCGTGCTGACCTCAAGAAGGCCGGTTTCCTTACGCGCGATGCTCGCGTGGTCGAGCGCAAGAAGTACGGCCTCAAGAAGGCCCGCCGCGCTCCCCAGTTCTCCAAGCGCTAAGGTTTTATCTCCTTTCGAGATACAATGTACAAGCGGGGCCTGCCGATTCCTCGGCGGGTCCCGCTTTTCTTTTTCGACTAGGGTGGGCGGTTGCATATCGCCTGCTAGGGAAGGAGCGATCCTATGCCCCAGAACATCTTCGGTACCGACGGCGTCCGTGGCGTCGCCAATGCCGATCTTTCGTGCGATCTCGCGTTTCGCCTGGGTCGCGCGGCGACCAAGTTCCTTGGTCCGGACATCTGCATCGGCCGCGACACGCGTCTTTCGGGCACCATGCTCGAGAGCGCGCTGACCGCCGGCATTATGGCCGAGGGCGGCCGTCCGCACTGCTGCGGCGTCATCCCCACGCCTGCCGTGGCACTGCTCACCGTTCAGAACGAGCTCGACGGCGGCATCGTCATCTCTGCTTCGCATAATCCGCCGGAGTTCAACGGCATTAAGTTCTTTAGCCGCAAGGGCATGAAGCTTCCCGACGCGGTCGAGGAAGAGATTAGCGCCTGGGTCATGTCCGAGGAAGCCATGGCTGCCGACACGCTGCCGACCGGTGCCGGCGTGGGCCACATCATCAAGATGAAGGACGCCCGCAAGGCATACGTCGACCACGCCATCGATACGCTTGACGGTCTTAGGCTCGACGGCCTGGTCGTTGCCGTCGACTGCGGTCACGGTGCTTCTTGCCAGACCACGCCCGCCGCGCTGCAGCGCCTGGGTGCCACGGTCCATGCCATCAACACCGATTATTGCGGCACCGACATTAACGTCGAGTGCGGCTCCACTCACCTTGAGCCCCTGCGCGAGCTCGTGCTGCGCACCCACGCTGACATCGGTCTGGCCCACGACGGCGACGCCGACCGCGTGCTCTTTGTGGACAGCGAGGGCAATGAGATCGACGGTGACTACATCCTGGCTATCTGCGGTTCTGACCTCGCCGCTCGCGGCAAGCTCGCCAACTCCGAGATCGTCTCGACCGTTATGTGCAACCTGGGCTTCTCCATCGCTATGAAGGAGCATGGCTTCGAGATGGTCCAGACCGCCGTGGGCGACCGCTACGTTCTGGAGCGCATGCTCGCGGACGGCGCCGTCATCGGCGGCGAACAGTCCGGCCACATCATCTTCCTGGAGCACAACACCACCGGTGATGGTCTGGTGACGGCTCTGCAGCTGCTGGCCGTGCTCAAGCGCACTGGTCGTACCCTCACCGATCTTGCCGGCATCATGAAGAAGTACCCGCAGGTACTCGTCAACGTGCATTCCGACAACAAGGCCGGTCTGGACGATTGCCAGCCCATTTGGGACGCCGTCGCTGCTGCCGAGAAGGAGCTTGACGGCCGCGGCCGCATTCTGGTGCGCCCGAGCGGTACCGAGCCGCTGGTCCGCGTGATGGCCGAGGCCGAGACGCACGAGCTGACCCAGCGCGTTGTCGACGACATCGTCGAGGTTGTCAAGCGCGAACTTCCCTAATGGTCAAAAACCGTTGCCAAGTGGTAAACTGTTAAGGTTATTTTGATTGATTGGTATGTCCGAGGGGGAGCATGTTCACTAAAGTCCTAAGGTCTTTTGGTATGCGTGGTCGAGTCCTTACGCTGGATGCTCCCATCTCGGGCGATGTCATTCCGCTTTCCGAGGTAAACGACCAGACG
>DBFWDM010000057.1:0-17004 GCA_048484635.1 Collinsella sp. | reverse complement strand
CATGGCGTGCGTCGAGGGGTCGAGCCAGTACCATGCACCGCTTAGGCTGAGCCAGCCGGAGGCGAGGGCGCCGGAGCCCGTCGCGTAGTACCAGGTGCCGCCGTCGAGCACCCACCCGGTCGCCATCGCGCCGGAGGCGCTGAACCAGTACGCTGAGCCGTTGCACGCGTGAAGGCCCGTCGCCATGGCGCCGCCCGCGTCGGGGTCGAGCCAGTACCAGGAACCGCCGGTGTAAAGCCAGCCGGTCGAGGCGATGCCGTTCGCAAACCAGTACCAGGAGCCGTCGACGAGGCCCCATCCGTTAAGGGGGCCGCAGCTGCCGAAGTAGCGGCGGACGCCCTGCGCGTCCGTCTGGTAGCCCGTCAGCATGGCCCCCGTCCGGGCGTCGAAGCAGTAGGGCGCGCCGCCGACGGATACGGGGCCGCGCGACAGCGCGCCGGATCCCGTCGCGTAGTACCAGGTGCCGCCGTCGAGAACCCATCCGGTAGCCATCGCGCCGGACGCATTAAACCAGTACAGGGAACCGTTGCACTCGTGTAGGCCGGTAGCCATGGCACCGCCCGCGTCGGGCTCGAGCCAGTACCAGGCGCCGCCGAGGTACAACCATCCGGTATATGCCTTACCGTCAGAGTTTGCGTAATACCAGGTATTATCTTTTAACTGCCAATAGTAGAGAGAAACATCTACATACGCATAATTCATATCAACGTTGCCGTTGATTCCAGGGACTTTTCCGTTGCTCTTATACTGCCAAAAACTGTAATTGCCGGTATAGTCACATTGCGAGTTATATTGAGCAATCCAATGATCCCAAGAGCCACTCTTAAAAACAGAGTCAGTCAAAATGTTGTTAAACCAATTTAAATTTGCATAAATACCAGGCTCATATCCTGCGGCAGAAATCCTATTACAAAAAACCTGCGCCCTCGATGCAATTCTGGTTTGACGTCCATTTGCAATTATCGAGTTATCCTCAAGATCGTAATACACCGGCAATCTTGGATTATGCCCAGAAAGGCAATTGATCACCATTGATGCCTCATCAGCTGCCTGCTGATTATCAAAAGCATATGAATAGATATAGACGCCGTAGGGAATTCCGAGTCGCTCGCACTCAGAAATATTTCGATTAAATTGATAGTCAACTCGACCGCCCCAAGATGGAGCGCCAAATCCAACACGCAGAATAGCGAAATCGATACCAGAAGCCTTAACGGCATTCCAGTCAATACGTCCTTGATGCTCACTGACATCGATGCCCTGCGCCGTAGCCCCATCGGGAAGAATGTCCATGGACAATAAGGCTATTCCATCTTCTTCGGAAGAAGCATCCTCTGCGACCAATTGTCCATCCTCATAACGCCAGGAATTCTCAACTAGGGACCGCGCAGCTTCCGCGTTCGAGGGAAAAACAAACACAGAAATGGGCGCAAGGACAATCAGCACCAACAATGCCGAAAATAACTTAAGATGTTTGCTCATGTAAACCTCGTCATTCGTTCTTGTTTGCGTCTAGCTTACAACATGGCTGTGAAAGATTCCCGAACATCCAACTGGACAAGGCGCCATCTAGGACGACAAATAACTGCACGCAATACCACAATGTAAACAAGAACTTCCCAGCAGGGTGAAACCAAGGACTCCTGGTCCCTACTCTTTGCCCAAAGAATGCCGACATCAGTTAGCTTTCAAACCAGATGTCAAAAAGGCAGGGGGCCCAGAGAGTCCCCTACAACTCGGAATTCTAACGAATCAATATTACTTTCGATGGACCCAAAGCAGTCAAACCAGAAATACGGTTTCCATAACCGTCACTATGCCAAAACAAGTTTTCGCTCGGCGTATTGCCCCAGAAAAAGCCAATGTGGCTATCGTCCGCATATGGGTTGTAAGGATTGAAGAACACAATGTCCCCCTTACGAGCCAAACCGCTACGTAACAACTCATCAATAGAGTTGAAATAAGTCACGTTTGCGCACGTATCGATAGCGTAGCCGTACCAACGATAAGCGTTAACGCAGCCGCCCCTTCCGGGGCCACCACTCCAAGGGGAATGGCTCTGCTCGGCGGCAATTGGAGCTAAATTCCCGCCCGCCTTCATATATGCATGCGATACAAATCCGCCGCAGTTCATACCGGTATACCCGTCCCAACGAGGATCGCCCTTTGGATACATGCATGTTTCTTGGCTAAGATGCGTATCATAGCGTGTTCCACGGTAATAGCCATCGTTCTCGTGGCTCATAAGCCAATTGACCAGGCTGGACCTATTAACCCCTAAAACAGAACCAGACGTATTCAACCATGCACCACTTGCATTGAAGTAATAGTCAACGCCATCGATTTTCAGCCACCCGTTAGTAAACATGGCGCCCGAAGGCTGGAGCCAGTACCACGTACCGCCGTCATTAAGCCATCCAGTTTTCATCTTGAACGTGGAAGGGTCCATCCAATACCACGTACCGTTGACATATTGCCACCCAGACTTAAGGACACCATTGGAAGATGCGTAGTACCAAGTATTGTCGCTTTCGCCAGAAGCGCCATTCGACATAATCCAACCAGATGTCACATTAACGGCACCGTTTGCATCCACATAGAAAACCGCATCTCCAATATGAATCGTACCTGGCAATGAAGACAAGTCGGCCCGATCAGCGACTACGGGAGATCCATCAGATGAAGTAGGCAACGGCTCACTCAGTGCTCCAGACGAATTCGCCCATGCCATACCGTCGTTCAAGTTGATCCAGCACGAAGATGCCATTGCACCGGAATCATAAGAAAAATAGCGCGTGCTTCCTACCGCAAATTCACCAGTACGCATTGCGCCGGATACATCATCAAGGTAATACCAGGCGCTTCCGGACTTTATCCATCGCCCTCGTTGAATAGCTCCGTTTGATGCGGCGTAATACCAAGTACCATCAGCAAGTGCCCAGCCTGTTGCCATGGCACCTGGACTCGTAAGGAAATAGGTGGACGAGCCCACTTGCACAAAGCCCGTGAGCATAATATGGCTTCCTGGATCCAGGTAATACCAAGAATTCCCCAGAAGTAACCAGCCTCCATGCAGCAAGCCGTTGGAGTCAGCGTAATACCAGTTGTTGTCAATAAGCGCCCACTGGGAAGAGAGCATGGCCCCTGAACTGTTAAAGATATAAGGGGTGCCATTACATTCTTTTAGCCCGGTGGCCATAGAACCGTCTGCAGGATCAAGCCAGTACCAACGACCCCCATCCGAGAGCCAGCCCTTTACCAGAGCGCCAGAGCCGGAGAAATAACGCCAAGCAGAAGTGGAGCCCGTAGAATCTAGGTACCAGCCGACACGCATTGCGCCCGAAGAGGAGAAGGCATACGTCGCACCCCCGACTTGAACCAACCCATCCTGAGCCATTCGACCTTCGTCGTCGAACCAGTACCAGACTCCGCCAATGTTGACCCAAGAGTTAGAGGCCATAGCGCCCGAACCACTGAGCCAATACCACGTGCCGCCATTGCTGAGCCAGCCGGTTGCCATGGCTCCCGAACCACTCGCATAGTACCAAGAGCCGCCTGCCAAGAACC
The DNA here is from genome assembly GCA_048484635.1 of Collinsella sp. Lineage (GTDB taxonomy): Bacteria > Actinomycetota > Coriobacteriia > Coriobacteriales > Coriobacteriaceae > Collinsella. Next base: position 13,437 of record DBFWDM010000057.1, on the reverse strand, counting down.
AGCCAGTGGCCATCGCACCGGAATCGCCGAACCAGTACCAAGAGCCGCCCAGACTGTGCCAGCCGTTAGCAACCATGGCGCCCGAACCATCGAGGTAGTACCACGCACCGCCGATGTTAAGCCAACCAGTGGCCATCACACCGGAGGCATTGGTGTAGTACCAGGTACCCGAATCGTTGATCCAGCCAGTCAGCATGACCCCAGATTCGTTGAAATAGTACCAAGCCCCGCCGAGATTATGCCAACCGGTCAGAAGCTCGCCGCTGGAGTTCGCGTAGGACCACTTACCGTAAATGGAGTCATAGAACCAGCCGCTATGCTGCATACGGCCATCAGCATTGGCGCCAGGGGAGTTTAGGAAGTAGTTCTTGCCGTCAATTTGAACTCGGCCGTATGCCATATCATGGCTTTCGGGGTAGAAGTAGTACTTGTCCCCACCGATAGACTGCCAGCCCGAAACTGCGGTCCCGTCAGCGCCAAAATAGTACCAGACGGCTTCATAATCCTTATGCCACTGGTTCGTGACCATGGCGCCAGTCTCGGGATCGAAATAGCGAAGGTTGCCGTCCTCGAACCGAACGAGTCCGGTCTGCATTAAACCATCTTTGTTGAAATAGTATGTACCTGCGGGACGTGATGTAACTCCAGAAGGATCGGTCCGCGAGGCGCTCTTATCGATAGAGTTTAAGCCTACTAGAAAATCTCTGTGAGCAGTCCCCCCGGCGTTGCACTCGACGCTATACCGCGTAAGAGGGCCAGACATCTGTTCATTTTGAGTGCCGTTCCAACCGTCATATCCCCAGTAAGAAATCGGGCGGTTATCGCCAACGCACCATTCCGTGGGCTCGTCTACCGAGGCGCTGCCCCCTCCAACACCGCCAATAAGACCTGCTTTTGCGGTCAATGGAACGCAAGTAAGGCAGGCAGTTGCAAATACGGCCAAACCGAAAGCCTTTAGCCCGCGCCATCTCCTTCGAACGTCTTTCATAGAACATCCTTTCCACGAATCCGGCGGAATCTATATGTTATTTTTAAACTAACAACTGGTGAATTCAAGCGTTTTCAAGTCTGAAACCGAAATATATATTTGACTAGCCCCATTCGCCTCCACATTCAAATATGGCTAGAGCCCCGCTCTCACCCGGGATAAGAAGGCCCGCCCAACAAAACGCACGGGCAGGCCACAGCAGCAAACAGAATGTAGTGACGACGATGGTCTAGCAAGACAACAGGCATGGCCGCTCCGATCTACACGTCTCTCTTTCCCAGGATATTCGCGGCCATGCGTTTGCACGCCCGAAGGAACCCAGACCTCAAAACGTCGTAATCGAACATGAGCCTCCTGCACGCACGGGCGCTGGGCGCCTTATTGGCAAGCGCTGCGCGCACCATAGCAGCAACAGAAGAAGCACATTGCGTAAGCGCGACTTCGCTGCCCACAGCGGAACCAGCGAGCACCGTAGATACAGCACCGAATACTTCTCCGCAGTCCGTACCCAGCAACCTGATTGCATCGTACAGCACCAAATCACACAGAAAGTATGCCAGGTCATCGGCATGCCGTACGTCAAGGTCATCGCGATGCCAGTCGGCTAACACCGCGGAATAAATCTTTACGTGCTCCAAAAGACGCGTTTCGTCATCGTAGCGCATGGTGTCCATGAGCGAGCCCTTGCGCGCCACACGGTAGTCGTACAATTTGTTCGAAATTAGCGTTGTTTTTCGTGAACGACCGTATATCGCCATTTCGAAAACTTGATCTTCACCATAGCTGATAGATTCATCGAACTGAATAGCGTGTTTCGACAGAAAATCCCGGCTACAGGCAGTCCGCCACACAAAGGGACGCGAATCCTCTTTAAACAGTAATTCGAAACTATATCCATGAAAAGAAACGTCCCGCGGACTCAGAACCCGATTAAGCCACGGATACCCCGCCTCCAGCGGATACGGATTCGCGCCAAAGGTCAAAACGTCGCAGTCCTCGCGCTCAAAGGCATCGACGATCACGCGGCATGCATCGGGCGTAAAGCGGTCGTCGGAATCCAAAAACGCGACGATAGGCGCCGTGGACGCGGCGATGCCTGCATTACGCGCACTCGACAGACCCCCGTTTGGCTTATCGACCAGTGTAAAGCGCACATCCTTTTCGCAATAGGCAGCCGCAATATCGCGCGAGCCGTCCGGCGAGCCATCGTTGACCAGCACGCCCTCCCAATCGGGCATATCCTGCGCAAGCAGAGAGTCCAGACACCAGGCCAGGCACTCCTCCACTTTATAGATGGGAACGACAACGGAAATCTTGGGGGTAGCCATAGTCACTCGCTCCTACTGTGCGGCCGGAACGTCATCAGGGTGAGGGTTGTCGCCGTAGGTGCGCTGATACGTCAGCACGCGCCAGACCAGCGGCAGGCCGCCAATCTTAAAGTAATGCTTAAACGTATTGAGCTTGCCCGGCTTCTTAAAGTCAAAGCGCGAATCGATATAGGCGCGGGGCGACTTGACCATCAGGCGCAAATCGGTCTCGCCGCGTGGATCGAACAGCGACAGGTCAAAGCGACCGGCATCCCAATCGGCCTTGAGCTCGGACGAGGCTTTCTTCCAAAACTGCTCGCGCAGCCCATCGACCAAGCGCTCATCATTCCATCGATACGTATCGACCTTCATGCGCATTAAAATGCCCTGAAGCCGAGCCTTGAGCTCGGGGCGTTCATCCAAGAAGCGCTGCATCTCGGCATATTCATCGCACACGCAAAACACCTTGTTGGGCGAATTAACGGAACTCTTCTCGTTATCCTGGCGATAGCACAAAATGGGGTCCGCAATAAACGCAGCACGCTCAGCGCTTGCCCAGACCTTAAAGTTAAAACCCGCATCCTGATACGAGGCGCCCGGCGTGGGAAGGAACCGAATCTGATTGTCGTTAAGGAACTCGCGCCGATAGATAGCCGACCAAATGGAAGGTTTACGGTAGAAGATGCCCGGGCGATCGACGGGGCGATACGCGGCGCCCGTCATACGCTCGTCGATAATCCCAAACAGCTCACGGTGCTCGCTGGGCGTGGACCAATACAGGTAAAAATCGCCCTTTACCACATCGGCATGCTCAGCATCGGCCTTGGCGACCAGCTTTTGGAGCGAATCCTCAAACATAAAGTCGTCGGACTCAAGGATGCCCACGTACTCGCCACGCGCCATCTCCAGGCCGCGGTTCATCGAGTCGCCGTAGCCGCTGTTAGCTTTGTCGATCATCTTTACACGCTCATCGCGCTCCATGTACTCGCGGATGATATCTGGCGAGCTATCGGTGGAGCCATCGTTGATGCAGATGATCTCGATGTCCTTGAGCGTCTGCGCCACGGCGGAATCGAGGCACTCGCGCAAGTAGCGCTCCACATTGCAAATGGGGACAAGCAGCGAAACTTTAGGGGTATCAGAGTTCTGCAAGAGAACCTCCTGTTGAATAGCGTGTAACAGGGTTATTTTAGCAGCCGAGTTGCGGCGGGCGGCAACGCTTGGAATTAGAGAAAGCGCTCCAGACAGGCTTTGAGACCGCGAGTCGAAAGATAGAACAGCGTGGCGTCTGCCATCGAAACGCCCGAGGTTGCCGCAACGAGCTTGTGGGCAACACGGCGAACGGCGCCCTTAGCAGGCATATCCGCCCACTCCGTTCCCAAAAACGTCGTAAGGTCCATGTTGACGCGAGCCGCCACGCGATGGAAGTCATCGGCATCCAAGCGCGCCAGGTCGAACACAATTAGGTCCAAAAACCAAATTATCAGCTCGCCGGGACACAGGTCCAAAAGACCGTAGGCCGCCCAGTCCTCCAAGACCTCCTCGAGCATCCTCATGTGGGCGTCAAGCTTTTTGGCGCGAGCCTCGGCACTGTTGAACTCGTGCGTCGCCGATTCGCTCTCCATCACGTAGTGGTAGAACTTGTCCGGCATGACGACGGTCCTGCGGGCAAGCGCATAAGCCGCAAATTGGAAGACGACGTCCTCGCCCAAAGCCAAACCGGGGGCGAAGCGAATACCTTCGCGATTGAGCAGCTCGCGCGAAAAAGCCGCACGGCAGGCATAGGGCTGCGCATTCGAATGGAACAGCAGTTGGGGATCACGGGCGCCGAAGATACCAGCTTTGGGGCTCATGAGTTGCTGGACGCGTTTGGGGGCAGCGTCGGCAGGTTCACAGACGCCGCCAAAAACGGCGGCCTCGGCATCTGCAGACTCCATGGCATACAGCACGCGCTCGACCGTCTGGGCATCGATGTAATCGTCGGCGTCCACAAAAAAGACGGTCTCGCCCTCGGCGGTATCGATACCGGCATTTCGAGCGCAAGAGACGCCCGCGTTTTCCTGGTCAATCACCAGTACGCGATCGTCGGCCTGCGCGATCTGGCGCAACGCGTTCAACGAATCATCAGTCGAACCGTCGTTGACGCAGACAACCTGAATCGAGCGCTCGGACTGGGCCAACAGCGAATCGAGGCATCGCTGAATGGAGAGCGCAGAGTTGTAAACGGGGATGACAATGGTAGCTTTAGGACACGAGGCCTCTCCCATGCCGGCCTACCCCCTCAGCGATTCGATGAGGAAGGCAGCAACCACGCCTGGGCCTCCAACCGAGGCGTAATACTTAGCACGCCCCAAGGCACCATCCGTCGCAAAACTCGGATGCTCGTCAACCCAGCCCTCAGGATCTTTGAGGATGGCAGCGAGATTCGCGCGCTTCCACGGCTTGAGGTCGTCAAGCGAAAACTCCCCCGCGTCCAAGGCCGCCTGAAATTCCTTGGCCATCTGCACCAGGAACTCCTTATAGAACTTAGGCGCCAGGCGCACGTAGTTCCACATATACGAATCGTACTTAATGAGCTGATTGAACTTGAGCATGCGCGCGACATCGCCGCTTGCGTGGTCGCGGGCATAATCCTCTCGAATCCAACGCTCAATCTCGGCATACTCGGTATTGACGCAAAAGACCTTAGCCGAAGAATTGACCGAGGAATTCTCGTTGTCCTGGCGATACGACAACACGGCATCATGCAGATAAACAGCCTTATCGGCGCACGCGATCACCTTAAAGGCGAATGACGTGTCCTGAAAGGATGCCCCCGGAGTCGGCAGGAACTTAATGCTGTTGCGCTCAAGAAAATCGCGACGGTACACGGCCGACCAAATCGACGGCTTTTGCTTAAAGAACTGTGTCGTATCGCTCGGGTGCACCGGCTTGCCACAGTCCTTGGCTTTAAACATCTCGTGCAGCGAACGGCGCTCCTCGGGCTTAGACCAGTAGAAATCAAAATTCGCCTTCGCAAAGTCGGCATTATTGCTATCGGCGGCCGAGACAAGCTTTTCGAGCGCGTCGGGCGCCATAAAGTCATCGGACTCCAAGATGCCAACGTACTTGCCACGCGACATCTCCAGGCCGTGGTTCATCGAGTCGCCGTAGCCGCTGTTGGCCTTGTCGATCATCTTGACGCGCCCATCGCGCTCCATATACTCGCGGATAATCGCCGGCGAGTTGTCGGTCGACCCGTCGTTAATGCAGATGATCTCAATGTCCTTGAGCGTCTGCGCCAGGGCGGAATCGAGGCACTCGCGCAGGTAGCGCTGAACATTGTAAATGGGAATAAGCAGCGACAGAACAGGGCTGCCAGAGGCGTTAGTAGACAAATGTGCTCCTTAGGAAATACCTGTCGTTTCATGGTATCAAAGGGCCAGCGCGCCAGCGGGCGTTTATATAATCTATGGAGCCCGCAGAGGCAAACCGATAAGAAAGGACGTCATGCAGCCCAAAGCCGCACGCAACATACCCATCGAAGCGCTGCGTTTGGTCGCGGTCGCCGGCATCGCGGTGTTCCACACCTTTCAGTGGACCTTCCAAGCCGTCTGCGTCGGCGCCGTGGAATATGCCCCACTTGCGATGTTCCCCTATTCCGGCGTACTCGGTTTTATTAACTTGCTTGGCTGCTGGGCCAACGAGGTCTTCTTTATGATCTCGGGCTACTTCCTGATTGCCTCGGCGGCTCGCGCCTGGAGCGATGGGGCAACGTGGACATCGCAAATACAGCGGACGACGCAGCGCCTTGGCAAGGTCATTTTGCCCACTGCGTTTTATTGCCTCGTGGCACTCGCGTGGTCCACGGTCGTCTCCCCCATTCCCGATGTTACCCTCAACACGCACTACTGGTACACGCTGGGCCTTGAGTTTATCTGGGTCTATGCCGCCACGGTCTTCATGACGCCATGGTTTGGACTGGCTAAGAGTCGACTCTCCCAGAAGAGCTACACGACGACGGTCATCGCCGTTGGCATCCTCGCATTTGTTGTTAACGGGTATTTGGCCGCCATGAGTGCGACAAGCGGCGGTGAGTTTTCTTGGCTCCAGAAACTCATGAGCGCCGTCACGTACGTTATCGCGTTTTTGATCGGCGGACTGCTCCGCGACGTAACCGACGCCATGGATTCGGACAGGGCGGGCGCCTTGGGCATGCGCTCGCTCGTAACGGTTTTGGCGCTCGCCACCATCCTGGAAGGAGCACTCTCCTTCACCGGCAACCTCACGGCGATGGCAGTCCTCTCCTACAAATCAACCTCGTTGATCTCGTTTGCCCTCGCTGCCGCCTCTCTGCTCTTTGCGGCGACCCGGCGCAGGGCCTCAGGCAATCCACGGACCGCAGGTGTCATCGTCACCTTATCGACCGCCACGCTTGGTTTCTATGTGATGCAGTCGCTCACCAGTAGCCTGTGGCGTCCCGTCTTCAATACGTTGCTCGCAAACATACTGATCAGCCAAAACAGCCCGGCAGCTATATGTATCGTCACAGGCACCGTCATTAGCATCGTCTTTGCCTTAGCGCTCCTCATCATCGATGCTGCTAGAAGCCTTATCGCTCGCAAGCTCAAGCGGCAATAGACACGCTGCCGTCAGACCCTAAAGCCGCTGCACCCGTGGCAGGTTCCTGCGTTTTATTCAAAGCTTGCCGCCAAGGTGCGCCGAGCCTTTACAATAGGACAGTCCCAAGGACGTATTCGATAGCTTCCGCGCTGCACTCGCCCGCCGCGCGTGAAAGGATATATTGCCCCATGCCTTCAACCCTTCCCGCTCCCATCGATAAGCTCGCCATTGTCGTCGTTACGTACAAGCGCCAGGAACTCCTGGCCAACTTGTTCGACTCCATGACCGGGCTCACGGCAACGCCCTGGCGCATCGTGATTGTCGATAACGAGAATTCGCGCGAGACCGAGGCCATGTGCACCGCATTCAACGAGCGCCTGGCTAACCTGTGGGGCATCGACACCGAGCAGCCTGACGCGCAGGGCGGCACCGACCGTGTCATCTACGCCCCGCAGCTCGAAAACGGCGGCGGTGCGGGCGGCTTCTCCGCCGGCACCAGATGCGCCTACGACCTGGGCGCTCAGTGGTTCTGGGTGATGGACGACGATGTGCTCGTCATCCCCGAAGGCATCGAGCGTCTTGCCAAGTGGACCGACCGCTACGACGTCATCCAGGGTTCGCGCCTGGACTTTGACGGCGGCGCCTTCTTTTGGCAATACCAACTCATCCTTTCGCTCGGCATTCCCAACCCTGTCGCCAAGTGGGACCTGGGACCCGAGGGCTATCGCGCCATGAACCAGCTGTGCTTTGAGGGCGGCATGTTCTCGCGCCGCGTGGTCGACAAGATCGGCCTGCCCGATGCGCGATTCTTCATCTACGGCGACGATGCCTGCTATGGCTACGTGGCCAGCCAGCACTTCCCCGCCGCCGTTGTTGCCGACGTGGTGCTCAAGCGCGCCCGCGCCGTCTCTAACTGGGACATCGCCGGCAAACGCCAGCTCAACTCCACGAGCGACACCAACCGCTACTACATCATGCGCAACCGCGGTTATCTGGCACGCTACATGCAGATCTACGGCGACTACCACCCTATGCTGTTCCGTCTGGGCAACGCCGCGACCTTCTGCAAGGAATTCATTCGCCTGGCTGCGGTCGATAAGTGCTTTAAGACCGGTATTCCGGCGCTGCGCCGAGGCATGAAAGACGCCCGCAAGATCATCAAGGATCCCAACTGGAAGCCCATGCCGCCCATGAAGGACACCGAGTAACGGAAGCTGGAAACACCTCGGCGCTTAAAGCCGCTGGCACACCGTAGCCACATGCTGCCCATCAAACCCAAACCCCCAGCGCATGCGTCCAATGGCGGGGCGTGGCACACGGATTTCGTCGATGCCGTCGCGCTCTATGTCGAGCAGCGCCTGCACGGCCAGCAATTCCAGGCCCAGCGCATCCACACCGGGGTCATACATCATGTTGATCGTTATCAGCGGACGTTCATCGAGCATACCGATCGTATCGGCTATGTCGAACACGGCGCCCGTGGGAAAAACCTGGATGTCCCAGCGATCCGCGCCACACTTTCGCCTCGAGGCAGGATTGGCATAGCCCGGCAAGCCAAAGCAGAGCCCCTGCAAGAGCAGATGATATGGCAGCGGCGTATCTGGGTCGGTCGCACCGATTCCCGCATCTCCCAAGATGCGGCTTAGCGCCCGCCTCACGGTATCCTCGTTCCCATGGCACAGCCCGTCGCGAAACGCATCGACGTCTCGAATGTCTTCTGCGGCACACTCAAACCACTCAATAATCACTAGACGCAAGGCCTGACGAAGCTCGTTATTGGGCAATCGCAAAGCACGGAGGCGATCGCCACGCTCTGGCTCCTCAGTCATATCCGTCGTGAGAAAACCGGACAGATACAGCGCTGTCCACATGCCATCGTCAGGCGAGACATCTGGCTCTGCAGTGCCCAAACAAAGCGGGACCTCAGCGCACCCATGGGCCTCGAGCAAATCAAACAAGACCGAAAGGCGGCCGAGATTCCACCCGGCAACTACCCTACTCAGGCAATCGGCATATCCATACAGATCGGCACGCACAGGAGCCGTGCAGCCTCGGCCCAGAAAACCGATCACACGCTCTGGACTCGAGCAATAGGCCCTGCCAAACCGATACCCCTCGAGCCATTCACGCGCATCATCCAGGTATTCCTCGCGCCCAGCATGATTCAATAGAGCCTCGACCTCGGCATCCGAAAAACCGAAACATCGGTCACACCACGCCGACAGCGGCGTCGTCAGACAATACGAGCAGCCGCGCGAAGAAAGCGCCACTTCGGCAGGGCCGGGACACTCCCCCATCAGACACGTCAGCCGCAACGAATCGCGCGCAGCGGCAATGGCGTCGAACAGCACGCGATCGAATAGCCCTGCCAGATCAGCACCGGAAGCGCCCCTCGCGCTTGCACGGCCCAACCATGCCGCATCGTACCCATCAACGAGCAATACAACCTGCTCATCGCAGGCCATCTCCAGCAGCTCAATGAGCACGCCAAGCACCGAGGCGACCTCGTCCTCGCTCGCCGCGCTACGCGCAACACGTTCGATGTGACGCACCTTGTCTCGAGCTAAATCCGGAGCCTCCAAAAGCGCCAGCAGGCGGACGCACTCGCCCGAAAGAGCATCGCGCACGACGTCGGCAATAGCGGCGCCACGCCTCGCAGCGCCAGAAAAATCCAGCGATATCACCGGATAGCAAGCGTACTCGTCCCGATAACGCCCGCCGTCCGCATCCCAAATCTGAGCATCGGCAAACAAACTCTGACCAGCGCGGCCGACCGCGGGACACTCCAGAAAAGCCTTGAGCATCGACAAGTTCATGCTCTTGCCAAAACCCTCGGGTCGACAGCACACCACAACGGACGCGTCGCAGTCCAACACATCAGCAATAAACATGGTCTTGTCAACCAGCATGCAGCAACCAAGGGCCTCCGCATAGTCGTGCATGCCAATGGGCAAAACCGCATCGTCGGCACAGCCGATCAAGCGCACGCCAAAGCCAGCAGCACAATCAACATTTGCCTGTTCAGACACCAAAACGTTCCCCCTAAATCGCAGCACGATGCCAATTGTAATGACCGCATCGCATGCACCGATGACGCCGCGCAAACATATCGGGCAACGGTAGCAACAAGAGGTGTGAGGGGGCACAACTAATCGTTGCACAACAAAACGGGGCCCGATGCATTCGCACCGGACCCCGTCCCAACTCTTTAATTATCTAGCAACCAAGAGGCTACTCCTCAGAGTCGTCCTCTCCAGAAGCTTTCTTCTGCTGATCGAGCTTATGCTTACCACTTACGATAGACGTAGCGCCCAGCGTGGCCAAGCTCGCGCTGGCAAGGCTCGCCATCACAATCAGATCGCCCGTCTTGGGCATATTGCCGTCAGATGACTTGGTTGTGGTGGTCGTCGTGGTCGTAGTGGTCACCGTTTTGGAGTCATTTTGCTCCTGGACCTGGTTGTCAGCACCGCTCTTGTCGTCGTCTTCGGACTGTTTCTTTTCGCCCTCGGTCTTGCTCTCGTCCTTCTTCTGACCGGACTTGTCGCCCTTCTCATCAGAGCTAGGACCCTTATCGGATTCAGCCTTCTCGGAAGCCTTGTCCTTTGAGTCGCCCTTTGCGGCCTCGGTCTTTTCCATGGAAACCTGATCAGAGTTGTCCTTGTTCTGAGTCGAGCCATTATTGACGCCAGCCATCAGCGAAGAGCCCAACGTAGAACCAAGCTGCACAGAGAAAGAAGGCTTCTTGTCCGGCGAAGCAACGGGAGCGTCCGGCGCCTTATTCGAGTCGTCCTTGGAAGCATCGGAATCAGGGGTTGCGTCAGAGCCGGAGCCATTGTTAGAGCCGGTGCCAATAGACGAATCACTCGAGCCGGTAGATGAGTTAGAGGTGTCAGCGTCGGTCGAGCCAGAAGCGTCGCTATCCGTATTGCCAACAGAGCTTGAAGACGAATCGCCCGCAGCAGAGCCGTTCGAATTGGAGCCGTTCAAGGTAGAGCCGTCGTTGGTAGTGTCACCAGCAGAGCCACCGCCGTCAGCATCGGTCGAGGGCGCATCCATCCTGTCGTCGTTGGCATCGTCACTCGGGTCGTCATTCGAATCAGGCGTCGGTGCAGGTTCCGGCGCGGGTTCCGGCTGCTCGGGCTGCTCGGGCTTGTTGTCCTTCGCAGCGGCAGCCTCGTCCTCGGCGATATAGACCAGGCAGTCCTTGAGCTCATTGCGGTAGCGGTTCTTCCAGCCCTCGTGGTACTGGGGCTGGCTTGCATACTTGGTCGCCACGTTATTGACCACGCTGTTGGAAAGCGCCGTCACAAACTCGCGGTCGGACATATCGTTGGAAAGATTCGCCCAGCGGAAGAAGTCTCTGCAGCCACCGGTGCCGCACATGTTGGTGATGCTCCACACCATGCCCTTGACGCAATCGGCGCGGCCGGAGATGTCAATGCCAAGAGCACTCTTAAGCCACGCCTCGGTCACCGCATAGTACGAGTTGTACGCATACGCATCCTGCAGAGCCGAAAACTCAGCAGGATCGGTGTTATAAGCACCTTGGAAGGCATCCTGCGCGATATGGCCCAGCTCGGTGAGCTGGCCGTTCTCGTACATGGCATTGCTCGTGTTGAAAACCTCGCTGCCGCGATCAATCGCATCCTTGAGCATGCAGTATTTTTCGGGGTTGTAGTTGTAGGCCTGCTTCATAAACGGGATGAGCGACCAACGACGGTCGAACTGGTAATAACCCAGCGCGTTGTAGCCGTCGCCATACGAAAAGCCCTGGTTGTAGTTGCCATGGCTCTCGTACTTGGTAAAGTACTTCATCTCGGGAGTCACGTTGACAAACGAAACGCCCTGGACCGACCTCAGCACGCCCGAGAAGGACTGCTGGGTGTAGAGACCTTTGTCGATATCGGTGGCATCCGAGGCAACGCCCGGCGTGGGCTCCTCGGCAGCGGCGGGTGCCGGCGCGGAAACGGCGCCAAACGAAAGCGCCAGCGTCAGGCCCGCGACAATCGCGGAATGCTTGGGCTGCATAAAATCCTCCCTGCATTGGTGTAGTTAAAGTGCAGTTTGCAAAGATGAGAATAAGTATTGCAGCTCGCCCGTTGTTGCACAACAACCCCTCGGTAAACGGCAACAACCCTCCGCGAAATCTTAAGGAATTAGACAAACTGGTCGTCGGGCGCCAACAGAAGCTCGCCGTAACGTTTCGTCAGCCCGTCTCTCAACTGACAGAAAGCGGGAATATAGACGTTCAAGATGCGCTGAATCAAATCTTGAGCGAGCTTGTTGTCGTAGATATGGACGTTCGTATTGCGGTCTCTGAGCATATCCAGCCAGGCTGCCTCATCAATAAAGTCGTAGAATCGGTAGGACTCCTTCAAGATGGCACGAGGAGACCCCGACGCGGCAAGCGTGGCGCCCTCATACTCGAGCAGACGCTTAAGGAGCTTCCAGCTCAGTTCAAATTGAAGATTGAACTTATTAATCAATCCACTCTGAACAAAATCATTGTTGAGATCCTGATTGGGCGCATCCTCAAGATTCGCCAAGGCGCTAACAAAGTTCTCATATTTTTTCATACAGAATCACACCATCCTTGGCAATCTCATCGAGCAATTGCTGCGATAGGGACTCGTCGAGATTGACGACATCTACATCTAAAAGAGTATCAAGATGTTCCTCGATCAAATATGAGAAACGGCCGAAATCCCGGCAACCTGCTACGGCGATGTCAATATCGCTCTTGGGCAAGTTGTCGCCTCGAGCACGAGAACCAAACAACACGACCTTCTCGGCGTCACATTCCCGAGCAAAAACTTCGATTTGCTTGTACACCTTGTCGAGAGATGCCATTTGCACCCCTACAGCTTAATGTCAAAGTTGATTTCGGGGACGGCGGCCAAGTCGGCCAACGTCACGCCGTCGACGTACTTTTCGATCACGTCGTCCAGGCCGCGCCAGAACTTGACGGTCGAGCAAAGATCGCTGCGAGTGCAGCTGTTGTCGATGCCATCGCACGCCACCGGAGCCGTGCTGCCCTCGACGGCGCGCAGGATGTCGCCAGCACGCACCTCGGCGGGGTCCTTGGCCATCATGTAGCCACCGCCTTTGCCACGCACACTCTTAAGCAGGCCAGCCTTCATAAGCGGACGAACCAGCTGTTCCAGATACTTCTGCGAGATATGCTCGCGGTCGGCAACCTCGCGCAGGGCAATTTTGCCCTCGGCGTCACCGAGCGCCGCGATATAGATCATCAGCCGGAGGGCATAGCGGCCCTTGGAAGAAATGAGCATACCTGCCCTCCCATCGCATCTGGGACAACATAACAAGGTTTGTTTGTCCCAAATCTTAAGTAAGTGGGACAAACAAACCTTGTTATTTTGTCCCACATCTAAAAAGTCGAGTGGATTAGTCGGGTTTTCCCTTGACTAACGCCGAACCCATAGTAACTTTATTCCGAGAAGATTCCTAGGGTTTAGTACACCTATGAGTACACCATATACAGAGAGGGACAGCATGAGCGCAAATCCGCTGCTTTCCATC
>DBFWDM010000056.1:0-1474 GCA_048484635.1 Collinsella sp. | reverse complement strand
GCGTGCTACCATAGCTACGTCCAAGTACACATATCAAGTGGAGGATATCCATGGCAAACGTTCTTGTCTTTGGTCACCAGAACCCCGATAACGACGCCATCATGAGCGCCGTCGTCCTGTCCCAGCTGCTCAACCAGGTTGAGTATGCCGGCAACACCTACGAGGCCTGCGCCCTTGGTCAGCTTCCGGCCGAGTCCGCCAAGCTGCTCGCCGACGCCGGCATCGCCGAGCCCCGCGTGATCGAGTCCGTCGAGGCCGGTCAGCTCGTCGTCCTCACCGACCACAACGAGTCTGCCCAGTCCGTCGCCGGCCTTAAGGACGCCACGGTCTTTGGCGTTGTCGATCATCACCGCATCGGCGACTTCGAGACCGCCGGCCCGCTGCACTACATCTGCCTGCCCTGGGGCTCCAGCTGCACCATCGTCACCAAGCTCGCCGGCGTGCTCGGCGTTGAGCTTTCCGACGTCCAGGCTAAGCTGCTGCTCTCGGCCATGATGACCGACACGCTCATGCTCAAGAGCCCCACCACCACCGATGTCGACCGCGCCGTCGCCGCCAAGCTCGGCGAGCAGGTGGGCGTCGACCCGGTCAAGTTTGGCATGGAGGTCTTCCTCACCCGTCCGTCCGGCTCCTTCACCGCAGCCGAGATGGTCGGCAACGACATCAAGATGTTCGAGCCCGCCGGCAAGAAGCTGCTCATCGGCCAGTACGAGACTGTCGACAAGACCCGCGCACTCGGCATGATCGACGAGATTCGCGAGGCCATGCGCGCCTACGCTGCCGAGAAGGGCGCTGACGGCATTGTCCTGTGCATCACCGACATCATGGAGGAGGGCTCGCAGGTCCTGCTCGAGGGCGAGACCGAGGCCGCTCAGAAGGGCCTGGGCATTGCCGACGAGCACGACGGCGTCTGGATGCCGGGCGTCCTCTCCCGTAAGAAGCAGGTCGCTGCCCCCATCATGGCCGCCTGCTAGGTTTAGTTCACTAAACGCCACGACCGGATCGCGGACGCCCCGCGCTCCGGTCGTTTTTTGTGCATGGTGCCGCGTCGTCTCTTGGACAGGCGTGCCCGTGCCGTTGGGCAAATAATGTTCAACCTGTGGTTCCGCTTTTCGGCCACGCCTGCGTGCTTGTCGTGCAGGGTAGGCTAGATGCAAGCGTAATACGTTAGAGCGCGGCGCCGCCACTTGGGCGGGCCGTGCTTTTTTAAGACGGGAGCTTTCCCGTGAAAGGAGCCGCCCATGGCAGCACCCGAGCAGCTGTTCAACGTCCGTGAGCGCAAGCGTTTTGAGCGCCACGACATTTGGGAGCGCATCACCGAGAACGGCACGATTTCCGCCGCCGTCATGGTCTTCGCCGCCATCGCCGCCGTCATTTGCGCCAATACCGATGCCTACGAGGCCATCCATCACTTTTTGGAGACCCCGCTGTATGTGGGTCTGGGCAACCTTACGGCCGGTCTCACCGTTGAGCT
>DBFWDM010000055.1:0-2794 GCA_048484635.1 Collinsella sp. | reverse complement strand
ATACTCGGCGTTAATCTCTCTGGCTGGTTTATTCCCGAGCCTTGGGTGACCCCGTCGCTATACGCGGCGACCGGTGCATCCAACGCGGCCGAGCTGCAGGAGGCCATGGGCACCGCCGCCTATAACGAGCGCATGCGCCGTCATTACGAGACGTTTGTGAGCGAGGACGATTTCCGTCGCATGGCGCAGATCGGCCTCAACGCCGTGCGTCTGCCGGTGCCTTGGTATGCCTTTGGCTCGCAGGAGTCCGATGCGTCCTACATCTCGGTTGTCGACTACATCGACCGTGCAATTGAGTGGGCTGCCAAGTACGACATCCGCGTGCTGCTTGATCTAGCAACTGTGCCCGGTGGCCAGGGCGATTCCAATGATTCGCCCGCCACGCCAGAGGCTGTTGCCGAGTGGCATTCGTCCACTAACGGCCGCCATGTCGCACTCGATGTGCTCGAGCGCTTGGCCGAGCGTTACGGCGAGGCCGAGAGCCTGCTGGGCATTGAGCTGCTGGATACGCCGCAGATGAGTGTCCGCAAGAGTCTCTTTGCCATGACGGATGGCATTCCGGCCCACTACCTGCGCAATTTCTATCGCGATGCCTACGAGCTCGTCCGTTCGTATATGCCCGAGGATAAGATCGTCGTCTTCTCGTCGTCGGGGCATCCCAGCGAGTGGAAGCATTTTATGCGCGGCGCCAAGTACAAGAACGTCTACATGGACCTTCACCTGTACCATTACCGCGACGAATATGCGCTCGACATCACGAGCCCCCGCGGGCTGACGACGGCGATTTCGCGTAACAAGCGCGAGCTTAAAGAAGCGATTTCGACTGGGTTCCCCGTGCTGGTGGGCGAATGGTCGGGCGCGGCGATCTTTGCCAACTCGTCGGTTACGCCCGAGGGCCGCAATGCCTACGAGCGCGTGTTTATCGCCAACCAGCTGGCTTCGTTTGCGCCGGCTGCCGGTTGGTTCTTCCAAACGTGGAAGACCGAGAAGCGCATTGCAGCATGGGACGCCCGCGCGGCGCTCGGTACGCTCGAGCGCGGCATGATTGAATAGGTTGATATGACGCAAAACAGCGCCCATACGGGCAAACTCTTTGTGGTCGGCACGCCCATCGGCAACCTGGGCGACCTATCCCCGCGCGTTGGCGAAGCCTTTGCCGCTGCCGATGTCATCTGCTGCGAAGACACGCGTGTGACGTCAAAGTTGCTGATGCACCTGGGCATTTCCAAGCCGCTTGTCCGTTGCGACGAGAATGTGATCGCCGGCCGCGCCGCCGGCCTGGTCGACCGTCTGCTGGCGGGGGAGACCCTTGCCTTTGCCTCGGACGCCGGCATGCCGAGCGTGTCCGATCCCGGCCAGGCGCTGGTCGAGGCGGCGCGTGAGGCCGATGTGCCCGTCGAAGTTATTCCCGGGCCCTCTGCTTGCGTCACGGCGCTCGTTTCGTCTGGCATTCCCTGCGAGCATTTTTTCTTCGAGGGCTTTTTGGGCCGAAAGCACGGCGACCGTGTGCGCCGTTTGCAGCGTCTTGCCGTGGTGCCCGGTGCACTCATCTTCTACGAGTCTCCACATCGCATCGTGGCGACGCTCGAGGCCGTGGTGGAGGTCTTTCCTCAGCGTGAGGTTGCCGTCTGCCGCGAACTCACCAAGCTGCACGAGGAGGTCTTGCGCGGGCCCGCTGCCCAGCTCGCCGAGGAGCTGCGTGCTCGCGGCGAGGTAAAGGGCGAGATTGCGCTGGTCATCGCGCCGCCGAGCGAGGATGAGGAGGCCGGTATCGTGCCGGTTGGCGCCGTGGCAGCGGATCCCGACGAGGCCCTGCGCGAGGATATCCGCGCCGCGCTCGAGGAGGGGGAGCCCGCCTCTGCGGTGGCCAAACGCCTGTCTCAGAAGTATTCGCGCCGCAAGCGCGATGTCTATGCCATGGTGCTCGATATGCAATAGATGGAGGATATCCAGCCCTTGCGCTAGAATCATCCTCTGTATGCAACGTTTTTCTGGAGGACAAACCCCATGGATCAAAGCAAGCCTTCGTTCTTTATCACGACGCCCATCTACTACGTCAACGCCGATCCGCACCTGGGCACGGCTTATTCCACCATCATCGCCGACGTTCAGGCTCGCTATCGCCGTTCCGCCGGCTATAACGTCAAGTTCCTGACCGGCATGGACGAGCACGGTGAGAAGGTCGCCGAGGCCGCAGCCAAGCACAACATGACGCCGCAGGAGTGGACCGACAGCCAGGCTCCGCACTTCAAGGAGCTTTGGAGCAAGCTCGAGATCTCCAACGACGACTTCATCCGCACCACCGAGCCGCGCCAGCATCATGCCGTGCAGTACCTGTGGGAGCGCATGAAGGAGTCCGGTTACCTGTATAAGGGCAGCTACGACGGCTGGTATTGCGTGCCTGACGAGACCTACTTCACTGATACGCAGGTCCAGAAGGGCGACGAGGAGTACGGCAGCGTCGGCCAGCACCTGTGCCCCGACTGCCACCGTCCGCTTGAGCGCGTGCAGGAGGAGTCCTACTTCTTTAAGCTTTCCGCCTTCCAGGACAAGCTGCTCAAGCTCTATGATGAGCATCCCGACTTTGTCGAGCCTGCGTTCCGTATGAACGAGGTACGCAGCTTTGTCGAGGGCGGCCTCAACGACCTTTCCGTGAGCCGCACGAGCTTTGACTGGGGCATTCAGGTCCCGTTTGACGAGGGTCACGTGACCTACGTGTGGTTCGATGCGCTGCTCAACTATATGACGGCCGTCGGCTACGGTGTCGACACCGACGAGGCGCGTGCCGAGCTGG
>DBFWDM010000054.1:0-1015 GCA_048484635.1 Collinsella sp. | reverse complement strand
TGTGACAACAGAATCGCCTCCTACAAAAAAGAGGGAGACCCTTGAATCCTAAAACTCAAGTGCCTCCCACATATGTGCTCTATGAAGGGTGAATTACGCGTTCGCGAGCGGGCGTACGCTGACCCTGTGCTTGATACCCTTGTGGAACTCAACGGTACCGTCGACCAGCGCGAACAGCGTGTCGTCCTTACCACGGCCAACGTTCTCACCCGGGTGGATGTGCGTGCCGTGCTGACGGACGAGAATCGTGCCCGTGGTTACCGTCTGGCCGGCATAGCGCTTCGTGCCAAGGCGCTGACCGCGGGAGTCACGGCCATTACGGGAGGAACCGAGTCCTTTTTTGTGTGCCATTGTGTATACCTACTCTTTCGTTACGAGTGTAATCTACTCGGCGACGGGAGCCTCGGCAACAGCCTCAGCCTCTGCCTTGACAGCCTTCTTGGCGCGGGAGGTAGCCTGAACCTTCACGATCTTCAGCTTGGTGAGCTGCTGACGGTGACCCTTCAGACGACGATAGCGCTTGCGCTTGTGGAACTTGAAGACCAGCTGCTTCTCGCCCTTGAACTGCTCAACGATCTGAGCGGTAACCTTGGCCTTGGCCAGCTTGTCGGGATCGGTGACGATCTTCTTACCATCGTTGAGGAAGATAACCGGCAGGGTGACCTTGTCGCCCTCATTGCCCTCGATCTTCTCGACGGTGATGACATCGTCGGTGGCGACCTTGTACTGCTTGCCGCCCGTGTTAACGATTGCGTACATGTTTACTTGCCCTTCATGCATCAGTTAGTGCAACAGCCGAATATAGTAGCAGGCGAAAATACCCCCGTCAACGAGTATGTGGAGCAAATCCACAAGTTCGCACAGGTATGGGGCTGACGAGTCGGCCCTCGTCGTCCTCGCATGCTTGATTCTGACGCTCGACATCGTAGGAGCAGATGGTCACGAGGTCTTGCATACCGGTGGAAACAATAGGTGCATCCACGCCCGGGGTCAAGCCCTGCAACAAAACATCAGC
>DBFWDM010000053.1:0-2850 GCA_048484635.1 Collinsella sp. | reverse complement strand
AACTTGGCCTCGTCGCCGCCGGCATCGGGGTGATATTTTTGCGCGAGCTTGCGAAACGCGCTCTTGATCTCTTTGTCGGAGGCGCTCTTGGATACGCCCAGGATGTCATAGAAGGTTTTGCCTGCAGCCATCGTAGCTCCTCTCCTGTATTGTCCGCCGCCCCCACGGGCGGCAATTCGTTATAGCCATTTGACCGGGCACAGGTCAGAAAGGGCCCCGGGTGTTGCCCCGGGGCCCTTGTCAATTACTCCTCGGTGCCCTCGGCCGCATCGGCCTTGGCGTCCTTGGGTGCCGCTTCGGGCTCCGGTGCGGGGCGCTTCTCGCCACCATAGGTCACCGTCACCATCGCGGAGCGCAGGATGCGATCCGCCATACGATAGCCCTTCTGGTACACGTCGTTGACAGTCTCATCGTACTGCGCGGCGTCCTCGACACGTCCCACGGCCTGGTGCTCGAGCGGATCGAACGCCTCGCCCTTGGGGTCGATGGGCTCCACGCCCTCGTGCGCAAACACGTCGAGCAGCTTGGCGTGCACCGCGTCAACGCCATCGACGAACTGCTTAAAGTCATCGGACAGCTCCTGGCTGCGGGCATGGTCAATGGCGCGCTCGATATCGTCGACCACCGGCAGCAGCGCGGTGACGAGCTTCTCGGTCGCGCGCTCACGCTCGGCGATGCGCTCGTTGGCGGTGCGGCGACGGAAGTTCTCCCAGTCGGCCTGCAGGCGGGCGGTGCGCTCAGTGGCGTCCTTCGCCTTGTCCTCGGCGGCCTTCTGAGCCTCTGCCGCAGCATCGAGCTCATTGCGCACGTCGGCAAGCTCCTTTTGGGCCTGCTCGAACTTGAGCTTAAAGTCGTTGTCGGCGGCTTCTTCACCGGCGCGGATAGCGGCTTCCACCATCTCGTCCTCGGTCATCGTCGCCTCCTTGTTGGAATCCTCTACCTGGTTCTCGGCAGCCTCGGCGGCCGGGGCCTCGTTGGCCTCGGTATCGTCGACGGCCTCTACGGGAATCTTCACGTCCTTCTCCTCAGAGTCAACGGGGGCGGTACCAACGGCAGCCGCCTCCGTGCGAGCTTTACGGGCGGACATGATTACTTGTCCTCGTCGTCCACAACCTCGTAGTCGGCGTCGACAACGTCATCGTCGGCAGGCTGGGCGCCGGCGGCACCGTCGGTCTGCTGCTGAGCGTCGGCGTAGACAACCTGGGCCAGCTCGTAGGCCACGGACTGCAGGGACTCGCCGGCGGCCTTGATGGCCTCGACGTCAGAGCCCTCGAGCGCCTTCTTGGCGTCGGCGATAGCGGCCTCGGCCTTGGACTTCACATCGGCGGAAACCTTGTCGCCCAGCTCGTTGAGGGTCTGCTCGGTGGAGTAGCACAGGCTGTCGGTCTGGTTGCGGACCTCGACCTCTTCCTTCTGCTTCTTGTCCTCCTCGGCATGAGCCTCGGCGTCCTTGACCATACGATCGACTTCGTCGTCGGACAGAGCGGTGGAGCCGGAAATGGTGATCTGCTGCTCCTTGCCGGTGCCCTTGTCCTTAGCGGAGACCTTGACGATGCCGTTGGCGTCGATGTCGAAGGTGACCTCGATCTGCGGCACGCCGCGGCGGGCAGCCGGGATACCGGTCAGCTGGAACTTACCGAGCGACTTGTTATCGCGGGCAAGCTCGCGCTCGCCCTGGAGCACGTTGATCTCGACGCTGGTCTGGTTGTCGGCAGCGGTGGAGTAGACCTCGGTCTTGGAGGTCGGGATCGTTGTGTTGCGGTCGATCATCTTGGTCATGATGCCGCCCATGGTCTCGACGCCCAGCGACAGCGGGGTAACGTCGAGCAGCAGGATGCCCTCGACGTCGCCGGTGAGCACGCCGCCCTGGACGGCAGCGCCGTCGGCAACGACCTCGTCGGGGTTCACGGACATGTTGGGCTGCTTGCCGGTCATAGTCTTGACGAGCTCCTGGACAGCGGGCATACGGGTGGAGCCGCCGACGAGGATGACCTCGGTCAAATCGGAGAGCTTGAGCTTAGCGTCGCGCAGGGCGTTGGTGACAGGCTGCTTGCAGCGCTCGAGCAGGTCGCGGGTGATCTTCTCGAACTCGGCGCGGGTCAGCGTGTAGTTGAGGTGCAGCGGGCCGGACTGGTTCATGGTAATGAACGGCAGGTTGATGGTGGTCTGCTGGGCGGCGGAGAGCTCCTTCTTGGCGTTCTCGGCGGCCTCCTTCAGACGCTGCAGGGCCATGGGGTCCTGACGCAGGTCGACACCGTTCTCCTGCTGGAACTTATCGGCCATCCAATCGATGACGCGCTGATCCCAGTCGTCGCCGCCCAGGTGGTTATCGCCCGAGGTGGACAGAACCTCAAACACGCCGTCGGCGAGGTCGAGGATGGAGACGTCGAAGGTGCCGCCGCCCAGGTCGAAGACCAGGATGCGCTGGTCGGTGCCCTGCTTGTCCAGGCCATAGGCCAAAGCAGCAGCGGTCGGCTCGTTCACGATACGCTTGACGTTGAGGCCGGCGATCTTACCGGCGTCCTTGGTGGCCTGACGCTGGGCGTCGTTGAAGTAGGCCGGGACGGTGATGACGGCGTCGGTGACGGTCTCGCCCAGATACTTCTCGGCGTCGGCCTTCATCTTTGCGAGCGTCATGGCGCTCACCTGCTCGGCGGTGTAATCCTTGCCCTCGATGTCGACGACGGCGCGGCCACCCTGGCCCTCCTTGACCTCATACGGCACGGTCTTGATCTCGGAGGTGCACTCGGAGTACTTGCGGCCCATGAAGCGCTTGATGGAGAACACGGTGTTCTTGGGGTTGGTGACAGCCTGGTTCTTAGCGGCCTTACCCACGACGCGGTCGCCGTC
>DBFWDM010000052.1:0-22924 GCA_048484635.1 Collinsella sp. | reverse complement strand
GGTCTGATAAGATTTCCATAGCGGTCTTCGTCCTTTCCTAGAACCTGTTGTTGTGGTGATTTCAGATTCTAGGACGAAGGCCGTTCTTCGTTAAACGGGCGCTAGGGCGTCACCCTTACACCAACATTTTCGACGCGATCAGTACCTGCTCATTGGGCACTCATTTAAGCCCGTCCCCAATGAGCGTAGCTCGGGCACTCATTTAAGCCTGTCCCCAATGAGTGCCCAGCCCAGCAAAAAGGGGCGCGACCATGACGGCCACGCCCCCCTAAACATCAACTATGTACCGCTCGGCCCCTACGCGAGTTTGGCTCCGACGATCTTTGCCGCGGCCGGCTTATCGAAGTTGCCACCGGTGGCCTTGCCGAGTGCGCCCATAACCTGGCCCATCTGCTTCTTGGACGTGGCGCCCAGCTCGGCGATAACCTGCTCGATCAGGGCCTCGAGCTCCTCGCCCGAAACCTGCGCGGGCAGCAGGCTCTCCAGAATCTTGACCTGCTCGGTCAGGTTGTCGGTACGCTCCTGGTCGGTGCCGGCCTTGATGGACATCTCCAGCGTCTCGCTCGTCTGCTTGATCAGACGCTTGATCATGCTGTTGACGTCTTCCTCGGTCACATCGCGGCGCTCATTGACCTCGATATTCTTCACCTCGGCCTTAACCTGGCGAATGATGGACAGGCGAACCTTGTCCTTGGCCTTCATGGCCGCAATCATTTCCTTCTGCAGCTCTTCGTTGGTCATCTGCAAATCCTCCTCAATAGTGTGGGCGGCACTCGCGCGAGCACCGCCCCATGATTACTCAGTCGTCGACGAATCGTCGGTCGAACTCTTGGTGACACCCTTCAGACTCACGTTATAGGGTACGTCTTTGGGCATGGGGTTGACGGTGATGTCGGCATCCTTCTTGTACTGCTCCAGCCACTCGCTGTACGCGGTGCTGGCCGCTTGCGTCTTCACCACGTTGGAGACGTACTTTTTGATGTCCTTGGGCACCTGGTTGATGTCATCAACCTGATTATCGACATGGAAGTAGTCGGTGCACTTGATGATGTGGTAGCCATAGGTCGACTCGACGACTTCGCTCACGTCGCCCTTGTTGAGTCCCTCGAGCGCCGTCTGGTAGCTGTCGACAAAGGTGGTGAGCTTATCCCAGCCCACATCGCCCTTCTTCTCCTTGGAACCGGTGTCCTCGGAGTACTGCTCAACGGCGTCCTCAAAGCTCAGCTCACCGGAGTTGATCTTGTCCAGGCACTCCTGCGCCTTGGCCTTGGCGGCAGCCTTGTCCTCGTCGGAAGCGTCGGAATCAACCTTGATCAGGATGTTCGACGAGCGGCGGGCGTCGTTGTAGCTGGACAGATTTTCGTTGATGTAATCGACAATCTCGCTGTCCTTGGGCTTGCTCGTGGGCGCGACGGCATCCTTGAGTTTCTGTTGCGCCAGACTCTCCTTGAGCGAGTCCTTGTAGGTGTCCTCGGTATAGCCGTAGGTCTTGAGGGTCTTCTTAAAGGCCTTGGCTCCGCCCGCGCTCTTGCACGCGTCCTTCCAAGCCTTCTCGACCTCCTCGTCCGACACCGTCACGCCGTTCTCCTTCTGTGCCTGTTGAAGCAGAATCTGCTGCGTGTAGGAGTCGATGAGTTGCTTGCGGTACTTCTTGGGCGTGAGGTCGTTGTCAACCAGATACTGCGCCCAATCCTCATCCTTGGTGTAGCCGTAGGACGTGCGCATGCTCATGATCTGCTTGGTCACGGTGTCCTCGGTAAGGTTGGTGCCGTTGATAGTGGCAGCAACACCGCCGGTCAGCTTGTAGCCCGAGGTGTCCTCAGCCTGCGACATAAGGCCGGAGCACGCCATCGCCGAGACGGAAAGCAGCATCGCCAGCACGCCGATGACCACCAGAACGATCTTGACGGTCTTAGACACGTACGTCTTGCGCTGCTTCTTGCGAGAGCTGGAGGCAGCGCGGGCCTGCTGCTCGGGCGTCGGCGCGGCCTCGGAGTTCTTTTTCTTATTTGCCATAGTTGGCCTTTCGCATAACGAATCGAACAAACGCCATTGTGTCACAACGCAGCCCCCGCGGCACGCTTGGTGCATTGGGGACAGATTAATCTGCACCATTTTGGTGCAAAGGGGACAGCTCTGGCAGCCGGCAGTTAGGGACAGTCCCCAAGTGCCGACTCAGCCCCACCTTAGAAGTGGCGGCGGATGGCGTCGACCATGCCCTGGGGCGTGGTCTGGCCGAGCACGTCGGCTGCGGCATCGGCACCCATAAAGATGTTCATGAGTGCCTGCAGGGCCTCGACCTGGCCGCCCGGCTCGGCGATGCCCAGATTGATGACGATCTGCGCCGGCACCGGAGCGCCCATGCCAGCCATAGCGTTAAATGTCACGGGCGCGGCGGGCTTCACCACCGCGATATAGGGCTTGGCCACAAACCCCGGATCGGTATGCGGAATGGCAATGTTTGCCGCCGGCATAGCGAGACCCGTGGGATAGGCATCCTCGCGCGTGCGGACGGCATCGAGCCAACCGGATGCAATGTAGCCATGTGGTGCAAGCTCGCCCTCAAGCCGCGCGAACACCTCATCCGGCGTCGCACACTCCCAATCAAAAAACACCAACTCAGGCGTAAACAGCGCTTCGTTATTACCAGACATAAGCCGCCTCCTTCTTTTCATTCCCTGTCTTTAGGCCCAATACGGAATATACCTTTTGTATTTGGAACCCGCGTCCTCGTCCTCTTCCTTTATCAATGCCTCTTCCAGGCACTCTTTGATTAGACGAGACATCGCCACCGTGTTTTTCTTTTCATCGGAAAGTCCAAAACGCTCTCGCAGCGACTGATTGCTCATCGACTCACCTTGGGCATACAAAAGACAGGCATGCCAGTACACGGCGTTTTTTCGCTCACTTTTTTTCATTCGAGTATACGGACAGTCGCAATAGAGCGTCACGAGCGTTCCCAGCCCGCCCTCACTCTTGATAACCGGTGAAGGCATGCCGGCTTTTTCGAGCGAATCTACGATTAAATCCCAGCCTGTACCGCCTTCTTCGCAAAGATCCATTTGGCGCATGAGGGACGCTATCATCGAATTTCGCGTTTTCGGCTGGGCGTTGAGCACTCGTTCTGCCGGAATAAGCGTTGTCCCGGGATTAGAGAACTCAATGCGATTGTCGTAAATCGCAACAAGAGGCCCCGCCGTATTGTCAGCAATGTCTTGATGAATCACGGCGTTTGATAGTAACTCGCGAATCGCCCTTTGAGGATAAGCCGTCTGAATACGTCGAAATGCGCCATCCAGTGCCTCAACAGCCGGAATCATCGACATGACCAGCTGTTCAGCCTGTGGAAGCGCCAAAGCGTAGCCCTTGTCGATTTCAGTATCCCCGACAATGTCAAAACTGCCTTTTCCCGCATATCGCACGATTCGCAGCATGCGTTTCCTGAGCTCCGGGTAGCGAGAGAGCTTTTTTCCCACCAGAAGCATTCCCAAGCGCGTCACACTATATCGGCCGTTATCTTGACGACGAATCAGCTCTTGTTCACAAAGAGCAAGCATCACTCCGTCCAAATCGACAGGTCTTCTCAATCTGCACAACTCAAAATACGCATCAACATCTAGTATTTCGGCGACCTCTCGAGATGTCAGATCTCTCTCAACTACAGCGAGCTCCGCGTTCCCTGACTGTAAGCGACGCCACAGCTCCGCCTCTCGTGCACTACCGGGAACCAGTTCTGCCGTCGAAGAGCCCTCTCGAATGTAGGCTGTCTTATCAAAATAGACCGGCTGAGCGCTCGCGGCGTGCACTTTCAACACCACAAAGTGCTTTGTCTCATGATCAATAACCGCAAACTCGTAATTCGCATTGTTTGAGAGCGCAAGCTTGAGCCACATCAAAAGCTCTTGGTTTCCCTTACCCTTTGCGTGATATGGGTTGAACTGGGTGCCCACAAGCTCATGCGTACCGTCGCTCACGCCCCAGATCTTATAGGCATATGCGCGGCCGCAGTAAGCGGCAGCATTGGCAAGCGCCGAGATGTCACGCCCCGTTCTAACGGGATCGCTATTGCCTTCTTTAAATTCAAGCCACTCGGTTTCATCAGGATAACCGACGAGTGAATAAATCAGCTCCATGCCATCTGCTTCACCCATTGAGCCAGCCTCCTTGCGCTCATTTTTGATAACAAAATGTTAAATAGATGATAAATAGAATTATGCGCAATTTGAAGCCGAATGCCAAGTTTTCTGGTCGTTTTCCCAGATAATCTCATGCCGGAAGCTCGGCATTCCACATGAGAGTCGACTACTGTAATTGACAGGCAAGAAGAGCAGCCTATTCAATTCCAGCTAAATCAAGCAGCATAAAGCGCAATAAAAAAGGCGGTTAGGCGTCTTCGATATGCCTAACCGCCTTTACAAGCGGGTAATTATTTCACAGGATCCACGGCGACCTTGCCGCTCTCCAGCACGTGGACGCGGCCGTCGGCGAGCATTTGCACGACCTCGGGATACAGCACGTGCTCAATCGCGTGGATGTGCTCCTCGAGCGTGTCGACATCCCAACCTTCCTCGACAGCCAGCGCGCGCTGGGCGATGATGGGGCCGTTGTCGTAGATCTCGTTGGCAAAGTGCACGGTCACACCGGTTACCTTGACGCCGCGCGCAAAGGCATCGTCGATCGCATGCGCGCCGGTAAAGCTCGGCAGCAGTGCCGGATGCAAGTTGACCACGCGGTTGGGAAACGCCGCCAGCAGCGGCGTGTGCACCATGCGCATGTAACCGGCCATGACCACATATTCGCAGCCGCGCTCGAGCAGCTCGTGCGCGATGATCTCGTCGGCGGCGATGGGGTCGGCATAGACATCCTTGGACAGCGTGAGCGTCTGGATGCCCGCGCGCTCAGCGCGCTGCAAACCCTTAGCCGAAGGACGGCTCGACACCACAAGCTCAATCGAAGCGTTGAGCTTGCCGGCAGCGATCAGATCGATCAGCGCCTGCAGGTTGGTACCCGAACCGCTGATGAGCACACCGATCTTGAGCGGCTCGGCCGTATCGGTGCCGGTCGGACGGGTGTAGGGCACAAAGCCCAGGCTCGCGGCAGCAGCCATCTGCTCGTTAGCGCTCATCGGAGTACACGACCTTACCGGAGCCCTCGACGCACTCGCCCACGCGGAACGGCTTCTCGCCCAGCGCGACCAGGGCCTCGGTCACGGCAGCCTCGTCCTCGGGGGCGACGATCAGGCACAGGCCAACGCCCATGTTGAAGGTCTTGCATGCCTCGTTGGGCGCGAGCTCGGCCTGGCGCGACACGTAGGTGATGACGGGCGGAACGTCCCAACCCATCTCGGCGCCGTTGCGGGTGACCACGGCGTCGACGTCGTCGGCGAGCGCGCGGTTGAGGTTCTCGGTGATGCCGCCGCCGGTGATGTGGGCGATGGCGTGCACCGGAGCGCCACCGCGCAGCAGCTCCAGAATCGGCTTGACATAGATGCGCGTGGGGGCCAACAGGGCGTCTGCCAGCGATGCGCCGCCGAGTTCCTCGAGCGGACGGCTCAGCTCCTCGGCCTTAGCGGCGGCCTCGGGCGTGCCCGGCTTAATACCGTCGACGCCAATGACCTTACGCACGAGCGAGTAGCCGTTGGAGTGCACGCCGGTGGAAGGCAGGCCCAGGATCACGTCGCCGGGGCGGACGTTCGCAGGGTCGAGCATCTTGGGACGGTCGACGACGCCCACGGTAAATCCGGCAAGGTCGTAGTCGGCAGGAGCCATGACGCCGGGGTGCTCGGCCATCTCGCCGCCCACGAGCGCGCAGCCCGCGAGCTTGCAGCCGTCGGCCACACCCTTGATGATCTTTGCCATGTGCTCGGCCTCGATGTGGCCGATGGCAACGTAGTCCAGGAAGAACAGCGGCTCGGCACCCGAAGCCAGAATGTCGTTGACGCACATAGCAACCAGGTCCTGGCCCACCGTCTCGTGACGGTCCATGATCTGGGCGAGCACGAGCTTGGTGCCCACGCCGTCGGTACCGCTAATCAGAATCGGGTCTTCCATATCCTTAAGCGCGGCAGCCGAGAACAGGCCACCAAAGCCACCGATGCCGCCGATGACCTCGGGACGGTTGGTGTCCTTAACCATCTGCTTAATAGCGTCAACGGCGCGGCCGCCCTCGGCGGTATCGACGCCGGCATCCTCATACGTCACATGCTTGCTGTCGCTCATCTGAGCCTTCCTCTCCCACTACCGTCCGCCGCCCGGGCGCCAAACGGTGCTCATAGTTGCGTTCATTTCGGCGCGCGCCATAACAACGCGCGCCGTCATATCAACAAAACAGCAGGTAAAACCTACCAAAATAAACCTGTCCCTTTTTGGCAGGTTTTAGGCCTCGCCGTGTTCCTCTTCCCAGCTGCGATCGTCGTATTTCTCGACCACGGCGTCGTCATCAAAGTGCAGCGGCTTGTCCAGGTTGCGGGGCTTAAAGCCCTCCATGAACTTGTCGCGGCCAAAGCTCTCGGGAATCGCCACGGGGTAGCGGCCGGTAAAGCACGCATCGCAGTAACCGCCCTTGGGCATGACCTTAAGCAGGCCCTCGACCGAAAGGAAGGCCAGCGAATCGGCGCCGATATACTCGCAAATCTCGTCGACCGTCTTGTTGGCGCTGATAAGCTGCGACTGCACGTCGGTATCGATACCGTAGAAGCACGGCCAGATGACCTCGGGCGAGTTGATGCGGATATGAATCTCCTTGGCGCCGGCGTTGCGCAGCATCTTGACGAGCTGCACCATGGTGGTGCCGCGCACGATGGAGTCGTCGATGACGACCAGGCGCTTGCCCTCGATGTTGTCACGCAGCGGGTTGAGCTTCATACGCACGCCCATGGCACGCAGCTCCTGCGTAGGCTCGATAAACGTACGGCCCACATAGCGGTTCTTGATGAGGCCCTCGCCAAAGGGAATGCCACTCTCGTGCGAATAGCCCTCCGCGGGCGGCAGGCCGGAGTCGGGCACGCCGATGACCAGGTCGGCCTCGACGGGCTCCTCATGTGCCAGCTGACGACCCATGTCATAACGGCAGGCGTAGACGCTCTTGCCGTTCATGATGGAATCGGGGCGAGCAAAGTAGACCTGCTCAAAAATGCAGTTAGCAGGCTCTTCGGCGGCAGGCACGCCCTGCTCGGACACAAGGCCCTCGGCGCTGATGCGCAAAATCTCACCGGGACGGACGTCGCGGACGTACTCGGCGCCCACGATATCGAGCGCGCAGGTCTCGGAGGCAACGACCCAGCCGCCGGCGCGCGTGACATGGGTGGTGGCGTCGACCGTCGCGGCGCCGTCCTGCGACGGCAGCTGCGAAACGGATGCGGCATCGGCCTGGTCCAGGCCCTCATCCACCAGCTTGCCCAGCACGAGCGGGCGAATGCCGTGCGGATCGCGGAATGCGTAGAGCGCCTGCTCGTTGATGAGCGTCATGGCGTAGCCGCCGCGCACGAGCTCCATGGTCTTGCGAATGCCCTCGCGCAGATGGCCAGTACGCTGAGTAAAGTAGCCGATGAGTTTGGTCGCGACCTCGGAATCCGAGTTGGAGAGGAACGGTACGCCCAGCTCGATCAGCTGGCGACGCAGCTCGTCGGTGTTGACGAGGGTGCCGTTGTGCGCGAGCGCGATAATGACGCTATTGATGGTAGAGAGGTGCGGCTGAGAGGCTTCCCAGCTCTTGGCGCCGGCGGTGCCGTAGCGCACATGACCCACGGCCAGCTGACCGGAGAGCGTCGACAAGTCGGCATTGGAGAACACGCGGTCGAGCAGGCCCAGATCCTTGCGGACCATAACCGTACCGCCGTCACCAACGGCGATTCCCGCCGATTCTTGGCCGCGATGCTGCAGTGCACGCAGGCCAAAGTACGTCAGTCGAGCCACGTCGCGATCGGGCGCCCAGACACCAAAAACGCCGCATTCCTCATGCAGCTGGTCAGAGTCCGGATCATACGTCGACATGGCGTTCACCTGTCCCGCGGCACGCTCGGCCGCGCGGATGGTTTCTTGAGACATGGCATCCCCTCAGAGCCTCGTATTTTGGCGTTACCCGCCTTATTATACGCACGGCGCGACGCGCTCCCCCGCGCATGAGCAGCGCTTTTTAAAAGCCCACCGAGCTTATTATCCGTTTTGCGACCAAACATTTTATTGGGTAGTCCACTCTCAGGGGCAACGGCCTCGAAGACTTCCCGTGCGCCGTGTCTCGCCCGCGCTAGGGGCTACATTGTTGCAATTGGGACGTTCGTCCTGTCTTTTAGCTGGTCGTCGGCGTATCCTTGTAGGCTACTACAAGACGAGAAAGGTAGCGTATGGATCGAAATCAACTCGACCCCAGTGTCCCCAGCACCACGGAGGCCAAGAAGATCCCCCTTATCATCAAGGTCTACGCAGTCCTGTGCACCCTATCTGGCGTGGGCACGCTCCCGTCAGTCGCCGTCTTTATGTGGCAGGTCATCACCGCACTCATTAACGGCAACGTCGCCGCTAAGCTCGGTGATAACACCCTGGTCGCGGTTGGCCTTATCGTCGCCGGCATTATGCTCTCGGCGGCAAGCGCGATCATCTTGATCGTCTTTGGCCTGGACCTCATCAAGGACCAGCGGCGCAATGCCGCCCGCCTGTCTTACGTCCTCATCGCATTTACCGTCGTGGAGCTTTTAGTTGACGTGATGCTCCAGGGCATCGGACCCTTCCTGCTGCGCCCCGCCGTCCAGCTTGTCATCCTCATTGCGCTGTCGGCCACCGTCGACCCCACGCTACGCCAGGAGCGCGAACTGCAGCGCCGTCTGCAAGAGATGCTCGACCGCGATGCCGCCGCCGAGGGGATGCTCGGCCGCGACGAAACCGGCGAGGGCTACATCAAGCTCAACTACTTCAACCTGTTCTGGGTATTCTTCGTCTGCAGCGTGTTAGGTCTCATTCTCGAGGAAGTCTGGCATATGGTCGTCGTCGATCCCGGCGTCTATCAGGACCGTGCCGGTATGCTATTTGGCCCCTTTAGCCCCATCTACGGATTTGGCGCGGTGCTCATGACCATGGCGCTCAACCGCTTCTATAAAAAGAATCCTCTGATCATTTTCCTGGTAAGTGCCCTGATCGGCGGCGCTTTCGAGGTGTTTGTAGGCTGGTTTATGCAGACCTCATTTGGCGTGGTGTCGTGGAGCTATTCACACATTAGGCTATTCGGCATGCCCGATCCCATCGCGGTATTGACCGGGGGACGCACATGCACGCCGTTTGCCTGCATGTGGGGCCTGGGTGGCCTCATCTGGATCAAGGTCTTGCTGCCGCGCCTGCTTAAGCTCATCAATATGATTCCATGGAAACGCCGCTACTCTGCTACCGTCATCCTGACCGCCGTCATGTTGATCGACGGCGTCATGACGTTGCAATCGCTCGACTATTGGTATCAGCGCGTCAACGGAACCATTCGAAATATTCCCGTCGCACAGTTCTATGACAAGCATTTCGATAACGAATATATGGAGAACCGTTTTCAGAGTATGACCATGAGCCCCAAGGACGCCACACGCGTGTAGCAAACGCCCGAGCAAAATAGCTCCAACACATCAAAGCCCGCTGGCAGATCTACATGAACTGCCGGCGGGCTTTCGCTATAGACAGACTCGGATTGCCGACGAGGCCTTACGCCTCGCGCTCGACCTCGCTCACGCACTCGTTCTTGATGGTGCCGACGAGCGACTGCAGCGCATCGACCACATGCGGGCGAATGTCTCCGCCAATGAGCACGAGCATGATGTCGTCGCCCACGGTAAGCTCGCCGCTCGCCAGCCACACGCGCACATAGCCGATACCCGGCATCGTGCGCGTCGCCTCGATAGCGGCCTGCACCTTTTCGGCATCGAAGCCAAACACCATGCCGCCCACCTTGTGGCCTGGCGCCACGCCATCGGTCTCGACTCCGCGCACTTCGGCCTTGGGCGTCGCGCGCACCACGCCGTTGTGTGTCAGGTACATCCCACAATCAGCCGCCGAAACATCGGCCTTGGCTTCGCGCAGCCAAGCATCAACCGAAGGCATCGATTTGCCGTTCTCAAGCATCATTTCTCCTTTTGATTTCCAGGGTAGTCTTTTTGGGACGGGGCCCGGACACTTTATTCCTCGACCGGCGTGAGCACCATGACGGCGCGCGTATTGCTAAATGACAGCGAACGGCAGGTCACAAGCGTTACGACCTTGGTTGCCGAAGCGGCACGATCGGTGGCATCGCTCGCCACGGCAGAGGCACCGTCGAGCATCTCGGACAGATAATTCTTCAGTCCGTCATCGCCCTCAAAGTTGGGCGTGCGCGCCTTGGCATACGTGTCCTCGACCACCTTGGTCGCCAGCGGACGCAGCTTATACGTTGCATCGCGCGTGATGTAATACACGTACTCGATGCTATCGAACGTCGCTTGGTCGGTGGTGTCCGAAATCACGTTGAACATCGACCCATCGTTCATATGGTGGCCGTAGATCGTGGTCTGCTGATCCACCATGCCCGGCGCGGTGTCGTCGCTATCCAAGAAGATGGCACCGGACGCGTTAGCCGTACCGTCAAACAGCGTGTTGAGGTATTTGGAGTTGTTGTTGGTCTGCACGACGGGATAGTTGATGTTGGTGCCGGGCGCATAAATCCAACCCACAACCTCGGGATTCGTCTGGGCAAGTGCATCAAAGTCGATAATCGGCACGCCGCTGGCGTCCTTGTCGCTCACATATTGTTTTTCGATCTTTTGATACGACTCGCTCGCCTGCTTGTAGCCAATCTGGGCGTTGATAAAGATGGCGGCAGCAGCAACGATTAGGCCGATGCCAATAATGATGAGCAAGATGGGGATAACGGAGCGGCGCTTTTTGCGCGGCGGCTCGGTATAGCTCGACGGAGCAGCGCCCGACTGTTTCGTAGAACGCGATTCTTTCTTGGCCGTATCATACGACGAAGGGCGATATGCAGCCGGCGTATCCTGGCGATGATGGGACATCGGCGTTACGGGACGCGGCGCGCGCGGCTGCTGAGGAGAGGATGTCCGACCCTGCTGTGCCGCATGGGCAGCACCCGGCTTCGACGGATCGGGAATCTGAGAAGCCTTGAATCGTTTTCCCTGATAGTCGGACATGGCTCTCCTTATACTGCGGTGAAACGGCGGAACGCCTAGGCGTCGGCCATCTCCTGCTTCATCTTCTCGATAACCTTGCGGTACTCGGGGTCGCAAGCGCCCAGAATCTGCGTGGCGTAGATGGCGGCGTTCTTGGCGCCGTTGATGGCAACGCAGGCCACGGGCACGCCCGAAGGCATCTGCACCATCGACAGCAGCGAATCCATGCCGCCCAGGTCACTCGTCTTCATAGGCACGCCGATGACCGGCAGCGGCGTAAAGGCAGCCACGACACCACCCAGGTGAGCGGCCTTGCCGGCGGCGGCGATAATCACTTTGATACCGCGATCGGCAGCAGTCGAGGCCCACTCGTGGACCTTCGCCGGCGTGCGGTGTGCGCTCGCAATGACGAGCTCATAGGGCACACCAAGCGCCTCGAGCTCGGCGGTGCAGCCTTCCATAACGCCCAGATCGGACTTGGAGCCCATGATAATCCCGACAACCGGCTTTTGATCTGCCATAAACAAAGACCTCCTGTTGAGAGCGGTGACGCGGCCAATCCGCGACCCTTAACTACTGAGAGTAGTATAGCTGCTCCCGTCCCTGCGGTCTGCGGGTGCCCCGCGGCGGTCTGGTGTTTTCATCTTCACTCCGGTTGCTTCGCAAAGTCGTTCAGATGAAAACACCAGACCGCCGCGGGGCACCCTCGACCTACCGGGAATTGCCATGACGTACGTTGGCTGCAATAAAAACGTGGGATCCGCCGTTCGAACGAACGGCGGATCCCACACTCACTTTTTATTCAGCCCTAGTCATCGCGCAAAGCCCCTTCCGCAGCACACGGTGCAGCCAAGTCACCGCAGGCCGGGGCGGGAGACGGTCCTTTCTCTCGGAAAACTTCGCGAAGCCCAGTTTCCGAGAGAAAGTGTTCGTCTCCCGCCCCGGCCGGACAGGTCACACTACACCGTGTGCTGCGGCAGGTCCTGCAGGGCGATGACGTCCATGCCCATGTCGTTGGCGCTACCGTGACCCTGCTGGTCTTCGCGCACGGCCTCGATGGCACTCACGTACGTGTTGGCCGCGGACATCGCGGTCACGCAGGTCACGCCGCGACGCACTGCCTCGGTGCGCAGCAGATAACCGTCGCCACGCGAGCCCGGGCCGTATGGCGTATTGACGATCACCGCGATCTTGCCGTCGGCGATGAGGTCACCGATGTTGGGACGCTCGCCGTCGTGCGGGCCGCTGATCTTCTCCACGACTTCGCACGTCACGTTGCCGCCGCGCAGCACGCGCGCCGTACCCTCGGTGGAGCAGATATCAAAGCCCAGGTAGCGCAGGATACGGGCGACCGAAAGGATATGACGCTTGTCGCGGTCGCACACGCTAATGAACACCTTACCGGCGCTCGGGTCGGGCAGCTTGTAGTCAATCGCCAGCTGCGTCTTGGCGTATGCCTCGGGATAGCTCTTGGCGATACCCATGACCTCGCCCGTCGACTTCATCTCGGGCCCCAGGATAACGTCAGCGCCCGGGAAACGACCCCAGGGCATAACGGCTTCCTTCATGCAGAACCAGTCCAGCTGGCGCTCATCGCTCGGCAGGCCCAGGCTCGCGATGGAATCGCCTGCCATGATACGCGCCGCGCACTTGGCCAGCGGCACGCCGGTGGCCTTGGAGATAAACGGCACGGTGCGGCTCGCGCGCGGGTTTGCCTCGATCACGTAGACGGTCTCGCCCTTGATGGCATACTGCACATTGACCAGGCCGCGGACCCCCAGCGCCATCGCGATGCGGCGCGTGGTCTCGCGGAGCTTCGCCTGCAGGCTCTCGCTAAAGCTGAACGGCGGGATGCAGGTCGCAGAGTCGCCGGAGTGAATACCGGCCTCCTCGATATGCTCCAGAATGCCGCCGATGTAGACCTCCTCGCCGTCGCACAGGGCGTCGACGTCGGACTCGATCGCACCCTCCAGGAAGCGGTCCAGATACACCGGGTAGTCGGGGCTAATGCGCGCAGCCTCGGCCATGTAATCGCGCAGATGCTCGGCATCGTAGGCGATCATCATGCCGCGGCCGCCCAGCACGTAGCTCGGACGTACCAGCAGCGGGTAGCCGATGTGCGCGGCCACGGCCTCGGCCTCCTCAAACGAGGTGGCCTGGCCCGCCGGCGGGTACATAATGCCCAGCTTGTCGAGCAGGGCGGCAAAGCGCTCGCGGTCCTCGGCAAAGTCGATGGCATCGGGCTTGGTGCCCATGATGTTGACGCCACTCTCCTCGAGCATGCGCGCCAGCTTAAGCGGAGTCTGGCCGCCGAGCGTCACCACGACGCCGTCGGGACGCTCAACATCGATGACATCCATGACGTCCTCGTAGGTGAGCGGCTCAAAGTACAAGCGGTCCGAGGTGTCGTAGTCAGTCGAGACGGTCTCGGGGTTGCAGTTGACCATGATGGTCTCGAAGCCGCGGGCCGCCAGCGCGTAGCTCGCGTGCACGCAGCAGTAATCGAACTCGATACCCTGGCCAATGCGGTTGGGGCCGGCGCCCAGAATCATCGCCTTGGGCTTGTCCGCCGGCGTGGTCTCGTCGGGAGCCACGCACTTCTTGGCATCCGGGCTCGTGCGGTAGATGTTCTCGTACGTCTTGTAGTGGTACTCCGTGGCGCTCGAGAACTCCGCAGCGCAGGTATCGACCGTCTTCATGCTGGGAACCACGCCCAGACCCTTGCGATAGGCGCGCACAAAGCGCTCGTCCGAGCCGGTCAGCGCGGCGATCTCGGCGTCGCTCGTGCCGTACTGCTTGAGCAAGCGCATCGCGTCGGCGTCGATATCCTCCACACGCAGGCCGCGGATGCTCTCCTGAACCTGCACCATGTCGTTGATACGGTTGAGGTACCACGGATCGATACCGCAAATAGCGTGGATACGCGCGATGTCCCAGCCGCGGCGCAGGGCTTCGACCACAAAGAAAATGCGGTGCTCGGTCGGGGTGGCCACAGCCTGGGCGAACTCGTCGTCGCTCAGCTTATCGGCACCCTCTTTGCCACCGGCGCAGATGCCCTGGTGACCGTCCTCCAGCGAGCGCATGGCCTTGCCAAAGGCCTCCTCAAAGGTGCGGCCGATCGCCATGATCTCGCCCACGGCCTTCATGCGCGTGGTGAGTGTGGGGTCGGTACCCTTGAACTTCTCGAAGGCAAAGCGCGGCACCTTGACCACACAGTAGTCGATTGTGGGCTCAAAGCAGGCGGGCGTAGCCTTGGTGATGTCGTTGACGATCTCGTCGAGCGTGTAGCCCACAGCCAGGCGCGCGGCGGCCTTGGCAATGGGGAAACCCGTGGCCTTGGAGGCCAGCGCGGACGAACGGCTCACACGCGGGTTCATCTCGATGACGATCAGGCGGCCGGTGTTGGGGTTCACGGCAAACTGCACGTTGGAGCCACCGGTCTCGACGCCGATCTTCTCCAGAATGGCGAGCGAGGCCACGCGCATGCGCTGATACTCAAGGTCGGAGAGGGTCTGCGCCGGCGCCACGGTGATGGAGTCGCCGGTATGCACGCCCATGGGGTCGAGATTCTCGATGGAGCACACGATGATGCCGTTGCCGGCGTGATCACGCATGACCTCCATCTCATACTCTTTCCAACCCTCGATGGACTCCTCGACCAGCACCTCGTGGGCGGGCGAGAGTTCCAGGCCCTGGCTCACGATGGAGACGAGCTCCTCGTGGGTGTGAGCGATGCCGCCGCCGGCGCCGCCGAGGGTAAAGCTCGGGCGCAGTACGCAGGGATAGCCCACGCGCTCGGCGATGGCCTCGGCGTCGGCCACGCTGTAGGCATAGCCCGAGCGTGCAACCTCCAGGCCGATCTCGGCCATGGCCTCGTTAAAGAGCTTGCGATCCTCACCGCGCTCAATGGCGGCAAGGTCGCAGCCGATCATCTCGACGCCATACTTGTCGAGCGTACCGTCCTTTGCCAGCTCAACGGCGGCGTTCAGGCCGGTCTGGCCGCCCAGCGTGGGTAGCAGCGCGTCCGGGCGCTCTTTCTTGATTACGCGCTCGATAAACTCGGCGGTGATGGGCTCGACATAGGTGCGGTCGGCCAAGCCCGGGTCGGTCATGATGGTCGCCGGGTTGGAGTTGACCAGGATGACCTCAAAGCCATCCTCCTTGAGCACCTTGCAGGCCTGGGCGCCGGAGTAGTCGAACTCACAGGCCTGGCCGATGACGATGGGGCCCGAGCCAATGACGAGGATACGCTTGATGTCAGTACGTTTCGGCATGTTAGTTCTCCTCGGTCTCGGTCGCAGCGGAACCATTGTCGGCAAAGTTCCAGCCCTGCAGGCGGTCCTTCGCGGTGTCGATGTCCAGGTAGTTCTCCTCGCCGTCCATGAGTCGCGTAAAGGCGGTAAAGAGATAGTGGGCATCGGTGGGTCCGGGCGAGGCCTCGGGGTGGTACTGCACCGAGAAGCACGGCGCGTCGAGCAGCTGGACGCCCTCGGCGGTGCCGTCGTTGAGGTTCACATGCGTCAGGCGAATGCGGCCGAAGCGCTCGTTCATCACGACTGGCGCGATGCCGCGGCGCACCCAGACGCGCAGATCCCCATCGGCCGCATGCTCGGTCTCGCCGCCGGAAAGCTCGGGGACAAGCTTGCCCAAGCTGGGGAACAGCAGACCAAAGCCATGGTTTTGCGCGGTAATCTCCACGCAACGGCTTACCAGGTTCATGACCGGCTGGTTGCCACCGCGGTGACCGAACTTAAGCTTTTCCATCTGAGCGCCGCAGGCCAGGCTGATCATCTGGTGACCAAGACAAATACCAAAGACCGGCACCTTGCCGATCAGCTGCTGCACCTGCTCGTAGGTCTCCACCACGGCGTCGGGGTCGCCGGGGCCGTTGGACAAAAAGACGCCATCGGGATTCATGTCGAGCACCTGCTGAGCTGGCGTATCCCACGGCACGACGGTAAGATCGCAGCCGGCACGCACCAGGCCCTCCAGAATGCCGCGCTTCACACCGCAGTCGTAGGCGACCACTTTGTGACGGGCAGGAGCGGCAGCCGTAAGCGCAAAGTCATGCGTGGCAGGCAGGTCGACGGCGGCAAAGGCGTGGGGCTCAGGGCAGCTCACGGTCTTGACCAGGTTCTCGCCTACCAGCGTGGGCGCTGCGGTCAGACGCTCGGCAAGCTCGTCGACGTCGAAGATCTCGGTCGAAATAATGCCCATCTTGGAACCATTGTCGCGCAGGTGGCGCACCAGGGCGCGAGTGTCGACACCCTCGATAGCGACGATGCCGTGAGCGCGCAGGTACTCCGGCACGCTGACGGCCGAGCGCCAGTTAGAAGGCGTGGCGCACATGTCGCGAACGATCATGCCGCGCATGGCCGGAGCGCTCGCAGGGCGCACGGCGTCGCCGGGGAAGGCCGACTGGACGTCGGTCTCGTCGATACCGTAGTTGCCGATCTGCGGATAGGTCATGGTTACGATTTGGCCGGCATAACTCGGGTCGGTCATGACCTCAAAGTAGCCCTCGAGCGAGGTGTTGAAGCAAACTTCGCCGGTCGCGGTGCCCTCGGCGCCGCATGCACGTCCATAAAAAATGGTCCCATCCTCAAGATACAGGATGCAGGGACCGCAGGTGCCCTTGCTGGTTTTGGCCAGCATACGCTGGCAAAGCTCGCTGGGCGCGAAGGTGCGGGCGGCAGCGCCCGCGGTATGGTTGTTCGCCATAATTCTCCTTCCCGGTCTCACAGGACCGGCTTAAAGGTGTGTAGTTAGGCCTCGCGGTATTGTAACCGCAAGCATGCCTCATGGCGTTAATTTCATCGAAATGTTTACGAAATGATAATTATGACTTTCTATGCATAATGTTTTTTAATCCCCGTCCCAGAAAAATCATCCCGCGGGGCTTGTGGCTCACGCGGGATGATGGCGTCTTATTTTTTCTTGTCCTGCTCCAGCAGTTCGGACGGTGTGCGATCGGGCTTGCCGCCGCGGAAAATCTCGCGGCCATGCAGACGATGTTCCAGGTCACGTTCGTCCTTTTCCTCGTCAATCTTGGTCTGGCTCACCACCGGGTCCTCAATCAACGACGACACCGAGTTCACCTGCTTCTGAATGCGCTCGGCGATGGTGTCATCCACACTCACGATGCGCATCTTCCAGTCGATACTCGTGGCGTTGGATGAGCTCTTGGTCCACACGAACGTCAAAATGGCGCTCTGGTGGCCGCGCGCGGGGAACATGCCAAAGAAGGAATCGTGCTGAATGTTGCTATCCTCGTCGATATAGGCGTGAACGTTATACACCACGCGGTCGATCTTATCGTTGAGCAACGCGTTGGTCGCAAGCGCCGCGGCCTGAATCTGCCCGTTGGACAGCAGCTCGAGCTCGTTGGCAGACGATGTGTCCAACACCGTCACCTCGACCGTGCCCGTGCGTTCATCGGCTTCATCGACGGTAAAGTCGAGCGGGAACTGCGTAAAGCCGTTGCCCCATTCAAGTCCACCCTTGAGCGCGGTCGAAACGGTATCGACCGAAACGCTCTCGGACAGGTTGGCGGTATTCAGACGGCGCATCACGCCGTAGCCGATCTGCATGCCCACGATCAGCACCAAAATACCGATGACCACGGCCATCGCGGTCTTCGTAATGGTATGGCTCACCTGCGAGCCCGAAGGATCGTCCTCGGACAGCGGGTCGATATGTTTTGCCTGGCTCGCGCGGTCCTCGCTGCGCAGCTGCGCTAGCGCCGCTTTGTCACCGCGCTTGGCCGCGGCCTCCTTCTCACGCATGCGCTCAGTTCGCTTTTTGGCAAGCGTCGGATCCAAGACGCCGGATGCATCGATTTCGGAGAATAACTCCGTCACTTCTTCCGGAGTCAAAGGGTTCTTGTCAGCCATAAACTTCCTGTCATATCAATCAGTCGAGCTCGTGCGCACGCGCACCTTCGAACTGCATTCGATAGTAACGGGCATAGGTGCCGCCACGGGCGAGAAGCTCCTCGTGCGTGCCACGCTCCACAACGCGACCATGCTCAACGGTCGCAATCTCATCGGCATGCTTAATGGTAGAAAGGCGGTGGGCGATGATAATCGTGGTGCGGCCGCGTGCCAGCTCTTCGAGCGACGCCTGCACCGCCTCCTCGCTCTCGTTATCCAAAGCACTCGTCGCCTCGTCCAAAATCAGGATCTTGGGGTTCTTGAGAAACACGCGCGCGATGGCAACGCGCTGCTTCTGTCCGCCCGAAAGACGGCTGCCGCGCTCGCCCACGACCGTGTCATAGCCCTGTGGAAGCGACTCGATAAAGGCATCGATGTTGGCGCGACGGGCCGCCTCGGCGATCTCTTCCGCCGTAGCGCCCGGCTTGCCGTAGGCGATGTTCTCGCCAATCGTACCGTCAAACAGATAGACATCCTGCTGCACCAGGCCGATGGCGCGACGCAGGCTCTGCTGCGTCACATCACGCACGTCCTGGCCGTCGATGCTAATGGATCCGGCAGCCACGTCATAAAAGCGCGGCAACAGCGAACAGGTCGTGGACTTGCCACCGCCCGAAGGGCCAACCAAAGCGATGGTCTGCCCGGGCTTGATGGACAGATCCATATGGTCGATAACGGGACGCTCGTCGGCATCGCCCTCGCCCAGCTCAACGTCCTCGTAGTTAAAGCACACGTCGTGATACTCCACGGCGCCGGCAGTCACCTGCAGATCCGTGGCGCCCGGCTTGTCCTGGATATCCGGCGCGGTCGAGAGCACCTCGTCCATACGCTTAAAGCCGGCGATAGCCTTCTGATACGTTTCGGCCGAATTGACGAGCGTCTCAAGCGGCGTGCAGAACAGCGAAATATAGAGTGCAAAGGTCGCCATATCGACCGCCTGCAGCTGTCCCTGGGCGACCAGCCAGCCGCCCAGCAGCACCACGATCACATAGAGCACACCCGAGAGCAGGCCATACGTCGCGGTATAGACGCCCATGGCGTGATACATGTTCTCCTTGGACGAAAGATAGCGATTGTTTGAGGCGCGGAACTTGAAGCGTTCGGTCTCCTCATTGGCAAAGCTCTTGACCACACGCATGCCCGCCAGCGAATCCTGCAGCTGCGCATTGATGCCGCTGATTTTTTTGCGGTTGTCGCTAAAGACCTCGCGCATGCGCATGTTCTGCCAAAACATGATGACCGCAAACGCCGCCGTCACCACGGCCATGGCGAGCGCCAGCACCGGGGCAATGGTAAAGAGGATCACAAATGAGCCGATGATCTCGATGCCGCAGATGATGATCCACTCGGGCACGTGGTGCGCCGCCTCGCAGATATCGAACAGGTCGTTGACCACGCGGCTCATCATGTCGCCCGAGCTGTTGCGGTCGAAGTATGCAAAGCTAAAGCGCTCATACTGGTCGAACAGGTCCTCGCGCATTTTGGACTCCATACGCGCGCCCATCACGTGACCCCAATAGCTCACAAAATAGCGGCAGGCGCAGCGGACGGCATACATCAGCACCAAGCCCACCGCGATCATGCCGAGCGCCTGCATAATGGCAGCCTGACCCTGAGTAAATAGCCCACCGGTCAAATTGCGCAGAATAATGGGGAACGCCAGGTCAATGGCGGCAAGCACCAGAGCACAAACAGTATCAGCAACAAAAAGCCCCATCTGGGGCTTGTAATAAGACAAAAACCTCTTCAGCATAATCACCTTACGCGGTTTTACCAAACCGCGTTTCGTCTCGACGCTGCAAGTGCTCCATTTGGACAATCTGGCCTTCAATCGTCGGTCGCGTATATCCATACGCTTCCCTCCTCTTTTAGGCCACCTTGTCTCAAATGGAGCACTTTCGCTGACTTACACAAACCTGCGGGATCATCCCCGCTCGTTAAAGCTCGGCCCCGCCTAGTCGGTGCGCGATGCTGTCGCAGGCAAGCGCGCCTACGACGGTCTTGGCGTCTTCGATCTTGCCGTCGAGCACGGCGTCGATCAGCTCGTGCAGCGGCACCAGGTCCACGTTGACAAACTCGTCATCATCGGGGTTGGGCGCATCAAACTCGAGCTTGGTAGCCAAGTAGATGTGGATGATCTCATCGCAAAAACCGCAGGACGTGACAATCGACGTCAAAAAGCGAATACGACCAGCCTTAAAGCCCGTCTCCTCATGCAGTTCGCGCTTGGCGCAATCGAGCGGGTCCTCGCCCGGGTCGAGCTTGCCGGCAGGAATCTCGACCGTCACGCGGTCGATGGCGGTGCGGTACTGACGCACCAGTACGATCTTGCCGCTCTCGGTCAGTGCCACAACGGCCGCCGCACCCGGATGGCGAACGATATCGCGGGCGCTGCGGTGACCGTTGGGCAGCTCAACCTCAAGACGGTGGACGTCGAGAATCTTGCCCTTCCAGGCGCACTCCTCCGAAAGAATCTTCTCGTGCAGCTCGGCATCGTGCGGGT
Source organism: Collinsella sp. (assembly GCA_048484635.1). Taxonomy (GTDB): domain Bacteria; phylum Actinomycetota; class Coriobacteriia; order Coriobacteriales; family Coriobacteriaceae; genus Collinsella. The sequence continues at coordinate 2,358 of DBFWDM010000052.1, read as the reverse complement.
CGTCGTCGCCCAGCACCAGTGCCGGCTCGTCAGCGACCTCGCCACCAGGCTCGCCCTCGGCGTGCCCATACATGCGGCTGTCCTCTTCGACGATCTGCGCGTCCACGAGCTCTTCGTTCTTCTCGTCCATCCGTCTCATTCCTCTCGGATTTTAGGCATCCCAGGCGTCGCGGCCGCGCAGCGCGCGCAGGCCGATGTCGTGACGCAGGGTCTTGCCCTCAAAATCAATCTTCTCGCAGGCCTCGTAGGCAAGGTTGCGAGCGTTCTCGAACGTGTCGCCCAGAGCGGTCACGGCAAGCACGCGGCCACCATTGGTCACGAGCTGGCCGTCCACCACGGCGGTGCCCGCGTGGTACACGGTCACGTTCTCCATGGCCTCGGCATCGGCGATACCGGTGATGACCTTGCCCTTCTCGTAGCTGCCGGGATAGCCCGCGCTCGTCAGGACAACGGCCACGGCCCACTCGTCACGCCAGTCGAGCTCAATCTGATCGAGCTCGCAGTTGGCACAAGCCAGCATGACCTCGACCAGGTCGTTCTTAAGGCGCGGCAGCACGACCTGCGTCTCGGGGTCGCCAAAGCGGGCATTGAACTCCAGCACCTTGGGGCCGGCAGGCGTGAGCATAAAGCCGCCGTACAGGCAGCCGCGGTAGTCGATACCCTCGACAGCGAGCTCGGCCACGGTCTGCTCCATGACCTTCACCATCGTGGCGTGCTCCTCGTCAGTCACGATGGGCACCGGGCTGTAGACGCCCATGCCACCGGTGTTGGGGCCCTTGTCGCCCTCGAGCGCGCGCTTGTGGTCCTGCGAGGTGGCCATGGGGCGAACGGTCTTGCCGTCGGTAAAGGCCAGCAGCGAGCACTCGGGGCCAACGAGCATCTCCTCGATAACCACGGTGTTGCCGGCATCGCCAAAGGTGCCGCCAAAACACTCGCGCACGGCCTCCTCGGCCTGCGCAAGCTCGGTTGCCACGATAACGCCCTTGCCCGCGGCAAGGCCGTCGGCCTTGACGACCAGCGGGGCGCCCTGCTCGCGCACGTAGGCAAGAGCCGAAGCCTCGTCGGTAAACGAGCCGTAGGCCGCCGTAGGGATACCGGCGCGCTCCATGAGCTGCTTGGAGAACAGCTTGGAGCCCTCCATCTGGGCGCCCTCGGCACCCGGGCCAAAGCAGGGAATACCCGCCGCGCGCACGGCGTCGGCCACGCCCGCCACGAGCGGAGCCTCGGGGCCAATTACCACAAGTCCGCATCCGTGGCTCTGCGCAAACGCCGCCACGGCCGCAGGATCGCAGTCGTCGAGAACAACGTTCTCGCCGCAGCTCGCGGTGCCGCCGTTGCCCGGCGCAATGTAGAGCTTGCCGGCGCGCGGTGATGCTGCGAGCTTGGCTGCCAAAGCATGCTCACGGCCGCCGCTGCCCAACAACAGGATGTCGATGGTTTGAGTGTCCGCCTTCAAGGGTGCCTCCTCTATGGATGAACGGCCCGCTCCGCGCGAGCCCTTTGCAAGCAAATATACCCCTCGGCCGCCCGTCCGGGCTGCAAAGGGGTATATCGCAATAACCAAATAGTCCCGATTACTTCCAGAATCGGTTGATGATCTGCTCGCGACCAGCGCCAACGCCAATGAACGTCACGCGGGTGTGTGCCAGATCCTCGATAAACGCCACGTAGTCCTGAGCCTCCTGCGGCAGCTCCTCAAAGCTGCGGCAACCGGTGATATCGCACTTCCAGCCAGGGAGCTCCTCGTAGATGGGCTTGGCATGCTCAAAGCGCACCTGGTGTTCGGGCACGCTCGTGTAACGCTCGCCATCGACGTCGTAGGCAACGCACACCTTGATGGTGTCGAAAGCCGAAAGCACGTCGAGCTTGGTCACGGCGATGTCGGTGAGGCCGTTGACGCGCGAGGCATAGTTGGCGATAGGGCCGTCAAACCAGCCGCAACGACGACGGCGACCGGTGGTCACGCCGTACTCATAGCCCTCCTCGGTCAGCGTGTGGCCGGCCTCGGACTCATAGGAAAGCTCGGTGGGCATGGGGCCCGAACCGACGCGGGTGATATAGGCCTTCATGACGCCCAGCACGCGGTTGACGTTCTTCATGCCCACGCCAGAGCCGGTGATGGCACCGCCGGCGGTGCAGTTGGAAGACGTCACGTACGGATAGGTGCCGTGGTCGATGTCGAGCAGCGTCGCCTGGGCGCCCTCAAACAGCAGGTTCTTGCCCTCATCGATCATGTTGTTGAGCAGCAGGCTCGTCTCGGTGATGTAGGGACGCAGGCGCTCGGCCATCGGCAGGTACTCGTCGCAAATCTGGTCCACGGTGTAGGTGGGCAGGTTGTAGATGAGCTCGAGCTCGGGG
>DBFWDM010000051.1:0-2525 GCA_048484635.1 Collinsella sp. | reverse complement strand
CTTGCCGCAGGTATTGGCGGTCTTGAGCACCGTGACGTCGTCGGCACCAGCAGCAATGGCATGCGCAAAGCCGGCGATGGTCGAGTCGCCGGAACCCGTCGCGTTCACAGCCGCAATCGCGGGCGTCTTGGCGCGGAACGCACGACCCTCATGGAAGCCCACCGAACCGGCAGCGCCCATCGAAACGACAACCCAGGGAATACCGGCAAAGCGGCCATCGGCGGCAAGCGCCTCGCGCAGGGCATCGACATCATCGGTCGTAAAGGACGTACCCAGCAGGCCGTTAATCTCGGTCAGGTTGGGCTTTACGAGCTCAGGCTTGGCATCGGACTCCAGCGCGGCCTCCAGCGATGCACCCGAGGTGTCGAGCAGCACCTTGGCGCCCGCCTCCTCGGCGATCTTGACGAGCTCGGCATAGTAGCCGGCATCGACACCACGCGGCAGCGAGCCCGAAAGCGTCACAACGTCCACCTTCGCTGCAAGCTCGGCAAACTTGGCCGTAAAGGCCTCGAGCTCGGCCGGGGCGATCTGCGGGCCGCTCTCCAAAAGCTCGGTCTGATTACCCTCGTGCAGAATATTCAGGCAAATGCGCGTCTCACCGGCGATGGGCACAAATTCGTTCTTGACGCCATCGGCATCCATGAGCTCGGCCATATAGGCACCCATGTGGCCGCCAAGCAGGCCAGTCGCGAGCACGTCGTCGCCCAGCTGCAGCAACACGCGGCTCACGTTGAGGCCCTTACCGCCAGCGGTCTTTTCGGGCGTCACGCGGTTCACGTCGTCGATGATCAACTTGTCGAGCTGATAGCGCGTATCGATCGACGGGTTCATGGTAACGGTCAGAATCATATTGAACTCCTGTTTCCGGGGCACGACACGCGCGACCCCAAACATACGATAGCTCGTTAAAGGATCTCGATCTCAAAGCCGCGGGTGACGGTCTCCCCCGGCTTGGCCACCAGGCAGCCGCGCTTGTGCTCCAGAATATCGTCCTCGTCGGAGCAGGTGGACAGGCCGCCCCACGGTTCCACGGCCACAAAGTCGCCCTCGGGCTTGCTCCACACAATCAGGTACGGCATATCGGGAAACGTCAGGCGCACGCCCTTGTCCTCGGTCTTCTTGGTCAGCGTAACCACGCGGCTCTCGAGCACGTCAAAGATGGTCTCTGCGAAGTCAAAGAGTTCGTGGGTCAGCGGCAGGTCATGGCCAACCATCGGGTTCTTGCTGCGATGCTCAACATCAATCAAGCCCGTCGAGGGAACGGCAGTACAGAGCTCGGCGGCCTCGCGCTGATCGAAACGAAGCTCGTAGTCGTCATAGGACTCGCCCTCGTCAAGCGGGCACTTAAAGCCAGGGTGACCGCCCACAAAGAACGGCATGTCCTCGGTGCCCTCATTGGTCACCTCGTACGACACGGCCACCTTCTCCGCATCGATCGTGTAACGAGCAACGATCTTAAACGGATACGGGTACTGCTCGAGCAACTCGGCATGGTCGGCAGAGCTTAGGCTCAGCGCAACCATGTTGTCGCTCTGTTCCTCGAGCTTCCACTCCTGTTTGCGCGCAAAGCCGTGGCGGGCGAGCTTTACCTCGCGGCCGCCCATGGTCGTTGCGTGACCGTCACGAAAGCCACCGCAGATCGGGAAACAAATGGGCGCCCGCCCCGACCAGACCGCCGGATCACCCTGCCACAGGTACTCACGGCCGTTGGCCGCAATAGAAGTGAACGATCCGCCAGCCGTGCTCAACGCAATGCGGACAGAGCCGTTATCAAGAACAAACTCCATGGGAATCTTCTCCTTCACATATCATCTCGCACAATCCATTGTGAACGTCGTGCCTTTAGCAGAAAGGTAATGAGGCAGCGCCGCAAACAAAAGAACAATGCACGTCCAGCCCGCTGGGCCAATTGGGCTGATAGCAAACCGGCCCGCGCCCCATCACAGAAACGCGAGCCGTCAACGGACTAGTTAATTACGCCGGATACCCGCTAATCATGGTATTCGCCGCGGTCCCACTTCTCGAGGAACTCGTCAAAGAAGTGCGGGTCGGCCTGAGCCTCGGCGTCGGCCTTATTGCAGGCATCGATCTTGGCGATCAGGGCATCGTGCTCGGGGGTCTTCTCGTAGGGCTCCTCCAGGAAGGCAAGCATGATATCGGCCATCAGGAACTCGCCGGTGATCTTGCCGCCAAAGCCCACGATGTTGGCGTTGAGCTCGCGACGGGCATACAGGGCAGAGGTCATGTCGCGGACCAAGGCGCAGCGGGCGCCGGGAACCTTGTTGACGGCGTTGGTGATGCCGATGCCGGTACCGCACAGGGCCACGCCAAAGTCGGCCTTGCCGCTGGCAACAGCCTCGCCCACGGCCTTACCGTAGATGGGGTAGTGCGTACGGGTGTGGCTGTAGGTGCCGCAGTCGAGCACCTTGTAGCCAGCCTGCTCCAGGCGGTCGGCCAGATAGATCTTCTCGTCCGTAACGATATGGTCGCAACCGATTGCGATGGTCTTCTTCATCAGAACGTCC
>DBFWDM010000050.1:0-11831 GCA_048484635.1 Collinsella sp. | reverse complement strand
GGCGATATCGGCACCAGCCCCATGTATGTAACCAAGGCGCTCGTCGCCGGCAACGGCGGCATCGGAAGCGTCACGGAGGAGTTCGTGCTCGGCGCGCTCTCCCTTGTCGTGTGGACGGTCACGCTGCTGACCACCATCAAGTATGTGCTCATCTCGCTGCGCGCCGATAACCATGGTGAGGGCGGCATTTTTGCCCTGTACAGCCTGGTCAAGCGCTGCGGAAAGTGGCTTATTATCCCTGCCATGCTGGGCGGCGCCGCGCTGCTCGCCGATGGCATCCTGACGCCGGCCGTTACCGTTACCACGGCCATCGAGGGCCTGCGCACCATCCCGGCGGTCCATGCCGTGCTGGGCGATGACCAGGGTCGCGTCGTCGCCATTACGCTCGCCATCATCATCGCGCTCTTTTTGGTGCAGCGCATCGGTACGGCCAAGATCGGTCACGCCTTTGGCCCCATCATGACGCTGTGGTTCCTGTTCCTGGGCGGCACGGGTCTGTTTTTTGTATTCCAGCACCCCGCCGTGCTGCTGTGCCTCAACCCGCTGCGCGGCATCGCCTTTTTGCTGAGCCCCAACAACCACGCGGGCATCATGATTCTGGGCAGCTGCTTCCTCGCCACCACCGGTGCCGAGGCGCTCTACTCCGACATGGGCCACGTCGGCCGCGGCAACATCTACGCTACCTGGCCATTCGTTAAGTGCTGCCTGCTGCTGTCCTATATGGGTCAGGGCGCTTGGCTTATGAACAACGCTGCCAACCCCGAGCTCATGGGCATTGCCGACCTCAACCCGTTCTACCAGATGCTCGCCCCGGGCCTGCGCCCGTTTGCCGTAGGCCTTTCCACCGTCGCGGCCATCATTGCCTCGCAGGCGCTCATCACCGGCGCGTTTTCGCTGGTGTCCGAGGCCAGCCGCCTGGACCTTATGCCGCACATGCAGGTCTTCTACCCTGCCGAGACCAAGGGCCAGCTCTACATCCCCATGGTCAACAACGTCATGCTTGTCGGCTGCGTCATCGTGGTGCTGCTGTTCCAGAACTCGGCGCATATGGAAGCCGCCTACGGCCTTGCCATTACGCTGACTATGATGTGCACCACGCTGCTGCTCTTCTTCTACCTGCACGAGGAGCGCAAGCTCAAGGTTGCTCCGTGGATCTTCGCGGGCTTCTTCCTTTTGCTCGAAGGCTTCTTCTTCGTGAGCTCGCTCACCAAGTTCTTCCACGGCGGCTACTTCACCATCCTCATGGCTGCACTCATCATGGGCATTATGGTGTGCTGGTACAACGGCACGGCGGTCGAGCAGCGCCAGTTTACGCTGCTGCCGCTGCGCAGCTACCTGCCGCAGCTCAAGCGCCTGCGCGACGACGATCGCTATGAGCGCATGAGCGACAACGTCGTGTACCTGACCAAGGACACCCATACCGACTACATCGACCGCGATATCGTCTATTCGATCTTGGACAAGCATCCCAAGCGCGCCCGCGCCTGGTGGTTTGTGAATGTCGAGACCATGGACGAACCGCACACCTTTGCCTATTCGGTCGAGACGTTCGGCACCGATTACGTGTTCCGCGTGCATCTGTACCTGGGCTACAAGATCAACCAGCGCGTCAATGCCTACCTGCGTCAGGTCGTTCAGGACCTGGCTGCCACCGGCGAGCTGCCGCCGCAGACGCATGACTACTCGGTCTACAAGGATCCGGGTAACATCGGCACGTTCAAGTTCGTCCTGATCCGTAAGCTTCTGGCGCCCGAAAGCGATGTGGAGCCGAGCGAGCGTACGGCCATCACGCTCAAGTACATCATCCGCCGCGCCGCCGGCACGCCTGCGCGTTGGTACGGCCTGGAGAACTCCAACGTGAGCTTTGAGTACGTGCCGCTGTTCACCAAGTTCAAGGCCGTGAACAAGATGCAGCGCCTGGCCCCCAACGAGCGGCCGTAGACGTCGGCGGCTACACGGAGTTGGTTTTTGATGGATAAGATTGAGACCGGGGAGGCAAACATGGATGCAAAGATGCTTGATGGCCGCGAGGTGGTTGCCGAGCTGGTACGTGAGGCACGCGCCGACGCCGCCGAAGATCGGTTTTTGACGAACCGTGCCAACATGGATATGGCCGACCGCGTGATCTCGATTGTGGCACTAGTATTTGGAGCGGTGTGCGTGTGTGCCCTGCTCGCGCACGTGCTGTTTGTCTAGCGACCGCCGGTTGCAAAGGCTATACACTTGGAACCACCACAAGGGAAACCACCACAAAGGTGCCTGTCCCTTTGTGGTGGTTTTTGTTTTTGATAGAGGGGCGGGGCACTGATGGACGTCCGTACGGACGGCGATATTGCCGATAGCTTTTGGTGGCGGCGCACAACGCTGACGCGCCGCACTACTCTGTATGACGCCTGCGTATCGGTGGGGCTGCTGGTCGCGGCGACGATTGTGGGTGCGCTGCTCGACCATCCGGGTCTCGCGCCGAGCATCATGATCGTCTATGTGTTCGCCGTTCAGCTGTGCGCATTCTTTACCTGGAGTCGCCTGTATTGCTTGCTGAGCTCGGCTGCCGCCGTGGCGCTCTACAACTTCTTGTTTGTCGACCCGCGCTACTCGCTGTCGCTTATCGATCGCGGCTATCCCGGCATGTTCTTCATCATGTTCGTGGTCTCGCTTGTGTCGAGCTCGATTGCGTTGGCCCTGCGCCGCGCCTTGGCACAGGCTGCCGCCAGCGACCGCCGCACGCATATGGTGCTCGAGACCAACCGCATGCTGCAGCGGTGCGCCGACGAGCAGCAGATCGTTCACGCCATGGCAACGCAGCTGGCGCGTCTTTCGGGCTGTCCGGTCGTGTGGTACAGCGCCGACGCCGAGGGCGATGACCTGCTGCCGCGTTCGACATACACGGCCGTGGGCGATGCCACACCGGTGCACGAACTGGCGCCGCAGATGCCGCCGCGGCTCTCGGCGTCCGCCTATGTGGGAACGCCGCTCGATGCCACCTATGGCGGCTCGGCGTTTTATGGCATCTACCTGACGGTTTGCACAGGCGACGGCTTCGCGCGCTCGGGCGACCCCGCCTCGGTGGTGGGCGTGCTGGCTATCGTTGCCGAGCCCGACGTGCTGACGCACGAGGAGCGAACACTTGCCGATGCCATCGTGAGCGAAGGCGAGCTGGCACTCGATCGCGCTCGCGCCATGGAGGCCCGCGAGGAGGCGGCGGTGCTTGCCAAAAACGAGCAGCTGCGCGCCAACCTGCTGCGCTCCATCTCGCACGATCTGCGTACGCCGCTCACCAGTATTTCGGGCAATGCCGACGTGCTGCTCGACCAGGGCTCGACCGGCACTGCAGTGCTCGATGCCCAGACGCGCCGCGGCCTGCTTCTATCCATTCGCTCGGATGCGCTGTGGCTCAACGCCACCGTCGAGAATCTGCTTGCCATCACCAAGCTCGAGGGTGGCGGTATGCGCCTGTCGACCACGCTCGAGCTCATGGACGATATCGTCGAGGAGGCGCTGCGCCACGTAAATCCGGCCGTGCGCGAGCACGACCTTAAGGTGGTGGCGTGCGATGAGCCGGCGCTCGTCAATGTCGATGCGCGCCTGATGGTGCAGCTGGTGGTCAATCTGGTGAACAACGCCATCACCTATACGCCCGCGGGCTCGCATATCATGATTTCGATTAGCGTCGACGATGGACGCGTGGCGTGCTCGGTGGCCGATGATGGTCCGGGCATCGCACCCGAGGATCGCGAACGGATCTTCGAGTCGTTCTATACCGCCAACCATGGTCTGGCCGACAGCCACCGCAGCGTTGGCCTGGGTCTTTCGCTCTGCCGTTCCATTGCGTTGGCGCATGGCGGTAGCATAGAGGTTGCCGCGGCGGACCCGCACGGTTCGGTCTTTACGATTGAACTTCCCGCCGCCGACGTTTCGTTTGATAAGGAGTAGCGCTGTGCCGAACTCTGCCGTAAAACCGCTCATCTTGGTCGTTGAGGACGACCCCGCCGTTCGCAATCTTATTGTTGCCGCGCTCGAGGCGCACGGCTTGCGCCATATGGCTGTGGAGACCGCCCATGCCGCCATCGCCGCCGCCTCGTCGCAGGCGCCGAGCATTGTGCTGCTCGATTTGGGCCTGCCCGATATGGACGGCGTCAAGGTGGTGGAGTCGGTGCGCGCATGGTCGGGCATGCCGATCATCGTGGTCTCGGCGCGCAGCGAGGACGCGGACAAGATTCGCGCGCTCGATGCCGGTGCCGACGACTACCTGACCAAGCCGTTTTCGGTCGAGGAGCTGCTTGCGCGCATTCGCACGACGCTCAGGCGCCTTTCGTATGCACAAACGGGTGGCGTTGTCTCCGAGGGCTCGTTCGATACCGGTGAGCTGCATATCGATTTTGATGCCGGCATCGCCACGATGGATGGCGAGGAGCTGCATCTGACGCCGATCGAGTATAAGCTCCTGTGCCTGCTGGCGCACAACGCCGACAAGGTACTGACGCACCAGTTTATCCTGCACGAGATTTGGGGCACGGCAACCAAGAGCGACCTGGCGAGCCTGCGCGTCTTTATGGGCACGCTGCGCAAGAAGATTGAGTCCGACCCCGCGCATCCGCGCTATATCCAGACGCACGTGGGTATTGGTTACCGATTGGTCATCCAGGGATAGGTCGGCATCCGCCATCCCAATATGAGTTGCGGTGAAATACGGACGGAAATGGCCTATTTGGCGGCCAAACAGTCCATATTCCACCGCAACTTTGTTTATTTGCCCCTGGGTTTGCTGGCGTAGAACTTCTTCTTTTTGGGCTTGCCGGCGGGGGAGGGTTTGCCGTCGCCGCGCGGCCCTCGGTCTCCGGCCTGCGCGTGCGCGGGTACTGCCGCGCGAGGCTTGCGGGCCTCGGGGTTGCGCAGCTCCTCGACACGCTCGGCAATCTCCTCGGCGCTAAAGCCGACCTCGGCCATGGCGTCCTCAATGGGCAGGCGGCGCACGATATAGCAGTGGTGCACCTTCTGGTTGCGTGCGAAATCCTCGGGGATGGTCTGCGCCGTAATGTCCTCCAGCACCACGCCCGCGCGCGCGAGCTTGCGTGTCTCGGGGCGGAAGCCGCGCAGGTTGCAGCTAAAGATGGCGTGGCCGCCCTGTGCGAGCAGGCGCGATACGCCGGCCAAAAGCTCAACATGGTCGCGCTGGACATCCCAGGTGCGGCGGCCCATCTTGGACGAGTTCGAAAACGTGGGCGGATCGACAAAGATCAGGTCCCAGCGGTTGCGCGTCTGGCGCTGATCGCGAATCCAGGCGAGCACGTCGTCGCGCACAAAATGATGCTGCGGTCCCACAAAGCCGTTTTGGCGCATGTTGCGCTCGGCCCAGTCCAGGTAGGTGTTGGAGAGGTCGACCGTCACGGTCTCCTCGACGCCGCCATCGGCCGCGTAGCAGGTGGCAGTGCCGGTGTAGGCAAACAGGTTGAGGAAGCGGCGCGCCTGCTTGGCGTGCTCGCGCACCAGGTTGCGCGTGACGCGATGATCCAGGAAGATGCCCACATCCAGGTAGTCGTCAAAGTTGACGGCAAAGGTGAGCCCGCCTTCTTCGATGAGCGGCAGACGCCGGCGCGCGATGTTGGCGCGCTCGCCCGATCCGCCCTTGCCGGCGCCCTGCTTGCCGTACTGCGAGCCGCCACGCGAACGCATGCGGGCCTTGGCGTGCACATGCTCGGCCGGAACATCAAGGATGCGCGGCGCGATGGCCAAGATGTCGAGCATGCGGGCCTGGGCCAGCGCGGGGTCGATGGTCTTGGGCGCGGCGTATTCGGCGATGACGAGCCAGCGGCCCGGCGTCTGCGGGCAACCCTCGTACAGGTCGATGGCAGCGGAGTAGTCGGGCAGGTCGGCATCGTAGACGCGATAGCAGCTCACGCCCTCGCGCTTGGCCCACTTGCGGCGCAGACGGGCATTCTTGCGCAGGCGGTTGGCGAACTGCTCGGACTCCGGGATGAGCACGGGCAGCGGCTTGCCGTCGCCCAAGTCGAGCGTGGCGGCAGGTTCGGGCATGGAGGAAGCGGCGGCTTCGTCGTTGGCTTCGTTGGCATCCGCAACCTCGGCCTCGGCATCCGCGCTGGTCGCAGCCTCAAACGCTGCAGCGGCGTGGTCGAGTGAGGGCCAAACCTCAAGAGCCGCCTCCTCGTTATTGGGCATGACGGCGATCGAGCGCTCGGGCTCGGCGTGGAGCGCGCGGGCCAGCAAGCCGTCGCGGGTGAGAGCGGCGACCGGCGCCGAAGCGAGCTCGGGGGCGCGGCGCAGCTCGCCGATGAGCGTCATGGCATCGTGCATGAGCGAAAGCGGGGTCTCGGTCGTGTCCGCGACCAGGGCGGCACCGGCGACGGCGCCCGCATGGTCCAGCACGGTGGCGGGCTTGGCGGCACAAAAGTCGACAAAACGCTTGTAGCCGGCGCACTTGACCATGCGCTCGGCAGTCTTGCGGGCGGCGGGGTCGATGTCTACGGCCACGATGCGCGCCTGGCGCTCGCGCGCTGCCGCCTCGCGCTCGCGCGCCTCGGCAAGCAGCTGCTCCCACAGGACAGCGTCGTGCAGCTGCCAGCCCTCAAAGCCCCAGCGCTCGCGTGCGGCGCCCGGGGCGCGGTCGGTCAGAATGTTCACGGCCTCCAGCAGCAGACCGCCGCCGGCGCACGAGGCATCGATCAGCGTGGGAAGGGCTTCGTTTTCGTAATCGTCGGCCGTCAGCTCGCGCTCGCATAGTGCGGTCCAGCCGACCTGCGCCAGCACCAGGGCGGCGTAGTCGGGGCGCAACACGTGTGCGCCCTCGCCGGCACGAGTCGCAGCGGGCGGCAGACGCTTGAACAGCGGGTCGCCCGAAAGGTCCAGGCTGATGCTCGCGCGGCGCTGACGCAGCGAAAGCAACAGGTGAACATCGGGGTCGGCGGCATCGACGACGGAGCGACGGCCCGTGGTCTCGGCCAGACGGTCGCACAGCGCGTCTTTGGCGCGCAGGGCCGAGAAGCGCGTGTTGCGCAGCTGCTCGGTCACGCCGCGGGCGGTGATGGCGATGGTGGCGCCGGGGCGGATGATGGTCTCCCAGGCGATGTCGTAAACGCTATCGTACAGTTCATCGGCATCCTGCGCCTCAAAGCGCCCGAGTACCACGAACACACGGCTCGCCAGGCGCGACCACAGACAGGCGCGGTAGCCTTCTTCGAGCTCGCCCTCAAATGTAGCGCGGCCCTTCAGCCGGCGAACATGCGAAAGCCCGAGGCGTTTAAGCTCATCGGCGAGTGCGGACTCAAAGCCCTCGGGGCAGCTTGCGTAAAATTCCATGGGTGACCTCTCTGGTTGCGTCGCTCCATTATATGATGGATACTTCGTTTACTCTCGCCCCCGAAAGGAACCCATATGATTGATGCGTGCCCCGATTCCGCCGTGCTCTTTTTTGACGTGGACGGCACGCTGACGTCGTTCGATCCCGACGATATGACCGATAAGGACTTCAATGCAGTCCATCCGTCGAAGGCTGTTGTCGATGCATTTGGTCGCCTGCGCAATGCGGGTCACCAGGCATTTATCTGCACGGGTCGTCCCTTGTGGCTGATTGCCGATGGCCTGCGCGCGCTGAACCCGGCGGGTGTCGTTGCCATGGCGGGAGCGACGCTCGAGGTCGAGGGCCGCGTGGTGCATGAGGACTGCTTTGACGAGGACGTTATTGAGGAGCTTGCGCGCCGTATGGCCGCGGCAGGGATTGAGGCCTTTTTCGAGACCAACGTGGCTACTTTTGCCCTGGAACCCGCGGGTGTTGAGCAGTCGTCTCTGATCGGCACTTCTGTGGTGCACAGCACCGAGGAAATGCGCGTCGACGGCAGTCTGCGCGTGGGCAAGGTGTGCATCGTCGCGAGCGACCTGGCTCGCGTAGCCAACGATGATGGCTTTATCGATCGCGAGTTTGAGTTGTGCAACACCGGTGGTCAGAATCGCGAGCTGAGCCCCAAGGGCATTGACAAGGGCGTGGGCGTGGCGCGAGCGCTGGAATACCTGGGTCGCACCGGCAACGCGCGCACCTTTGGCTTTGGTGATTCCGGCAACGACCTGGGCATGCTCGCTGCGGTCGAGACGGCTGTCGCCATGGGCAACGCCATGCCTGAGGTCAAGGCGGTCGCCGACTACGTGACCGACGATGTCGCACACGACGGCACCGTCACAGCGATGCAGCATTTCGGCCTCATCTAATGAATCCCGCGTTCTGACGTTTGCCCAAACTGCGACTCTTTGCTTTTGCATGCTCAATCGATTTATCAATCCAAACACTGAGGTGTTTATACCGTTCGCCGAGAAGATAAAAAACCGCAGCTCACGCCTTGATAAACGTAGGTAAAGTGTTTAGCAGTTTACCGGCCTTATGCAAGCGAAAGGAATCAGGCAGATGGCAATCAAGGTGTTCGCTGACGGTGCAAACCTCGAGGGCATGCTCGACATGTACGAGAACGGCAACGTTCAGGGTTTCACGACCAACCCGTCCCTTATGAAGAAGGGCGGCGTGACGGATTACCGCGCGTTTGCCAAAGAGGTCTTGACCCACATCACCGATGTGTCCGTCTCGTTTGAGGTCTTTGCCGACGACGTCGAGACCATGGAGGTCGAGGCGCGCGAGATCGCTACCTGGGCCGAGAACGTCTACGTCAAGATTCCGTGCGTGACCACCAAGGGCGGGTCCACCGCCGAGCTGGTGCGCAAGCTTTCGGCCGACGGCATCAAGGTCAACGTCACCACCATCTTTACGCCTACGCAGGTCGATGAGATGGTCGAGGCCGTTGACGCCGAGACGCCGTCCATCATCTCGCTCTTTGCCGGCCGCATCGCCGATACCGGCGTCGACCCCATTCCGTTTATGACGGAGTCGGTCAAGAAGGCCGCCGCCAAGCCCAACTGTGAGGTCCTGTGGGCGTCCACGCGCGAGCTCATCAACATTTACCAGGCCGAGGCCTGTGGTTGCCAGATCATCACGGTGCCCAACAGCATCCTGGCCAAGCGCAAGAACATTGGTCGCGACCCGTACGAGGTCTCGCTCGACACCGTGCGCGGCTTTGCCAAGGATATCGCGGCGCTCGGTTTCCATATCCTGCCGTAACGCGAACACCGACTGTACCGTGGGCTGTTCGCCCCGGCCTTCCCTTTCCCTATCGCTCACGCGCTTTGCGAGGGTCGCGCTAGGGAAAGGGAAGGCCGGGGCTGCCGGCACGAGCTTGCCAGTAGGTTCTGAGCTGAATAAGACTTAGCTGGTGCTGCCTCTTTGATGGGCGGCACCATTTTTGTTGCGGTATCTGCAAGTTTTCCCATTGGGTGAGAAAAACTTGCAAGTTCGACGATGGACAGCGGTGGTTCGTCCTTTGCTGTTACTTGCCCTGTACCATGGTGAGCGAGATCTTCTTGCGGTCGCGATCGACCTTTTCGACCCACACCTTGACCGTGTCACCGACGCGCACGACGTCGCTGGGGTGCTTGACAAAGCGGTTGGCCAGTTTGGAGATGTGCACGAGGCCGTCCTGGTGCACGCCCACGTCGACGAACGCGCCAAAGTCGACGACGTTGCGCACCGTGCCCTTGAGTTCCATGCCGGGCTCCAGGTCATCGATGGAAAGTGCTGAGCGGCTAAAGACCACCTCGGGCGCGTCGTCGCGCGGGTCGCGACCGGGCTTCTTGAGCTCGTTGACAATGTCGATGAGCGTGAGGGTGCCGCAGTTCAGGTCGCTTGCCAGCGCCGAGATACTGCCCAGACGGCGCTCGATGTCGGGCGCGCCGCCGCGGCTGAGCTCGCTTGCCGCAACGCCGGCGCGCTCCAGGACGGCCGTTGCCACCTCGTAGCTCTCGGGGTGGACGCTTGTCGCGTCGAGCGGGTTCTTGCCGCCGCTGATGCGCAAAAAGCCCGCGGCGTTCAGATATGCCTTGGGTCCCAGCTTGGGGACTTTCTTGAGCTGGCGGCGATCGGTAAAGGCTCCGTTTTTCTCGCGGTAGGCCACGATATTCTTGGCTACGCTCGGTGTGATGCCCGATACGTATCCCAGCAGGCTTGCGCTCGCGGTGTTGACGTCGACGCCCACGCGGTTGACGACGTCCTCCACCACATGGCCCAACGTGCGCGAAAGCTCGGCCTGGTCAAGGTCGTGCTGGTACTGGCCAACGCCGATGGACTGGGGCGGGATCTTGACGAGCTCTGCCAGCGGGTCTTGCAGGCGGCGGCCCAGGCTCATGGCGCCGCGCACGGTGACGTCCAGGTCGGGGTATTCCTGGCTCGCGAGCTCGGAGGCGGAGTACACCGATGCGCCGGCCTCGTTGACGATGGTGTATCGCAGTCCAGGCGCCTGCTCGGCGATGAACTCCGAGACGACTTCCTCGGTCTCGCGGCTGGCGGTGCCGTTGCCGATGACGATGGTGTTGACGCCGTCCTTCTTGATGAGGCGAGCGAGCTCGCGCTTGGTGCCGGCGACGTCGTGGCGCGGCTTGGTGGGGTAGACCACGCCGTGGTCGAGCAGCTTGCCGGTCTCGTCCATGACGGCGACCTTGCAGCCGGTGCGGTAGCCCGGATCGAGCGCGAGCACGCGGGCACCGCGCACGGGGCGTGCAGAGAGCAGGCCCTCGAGATTCTTGGCAAAGACGTTGATAGCCTCGGTCTGGGCGCGAACGGTGAGTTTGGCGCGGGCCTCGCGCTCCAGCGAGGGGGCCATCAGGCGCTTGTAGCCGTCGGCGATGGCGGCGTCAAAGACGGGCGCGAAGACGCCCTGGCGTCGGGGCCAACGGCTGCCGAGGCGTGCCGTGGCGGCGGCGCCGTCGACGTTCACGCGCACGCGGAGCTTGCCCTCGCGCTCACCGCGGTCGATAGCTAGCACGCGGTGGTTGGGTATACGGCGCAGCGGCTCATCATAGCTGTAGTACGGCTCGTAGGGGGTCTTCTCGGCGGGGTCGGTGGCCTCGACGACGATATCGGCGGTGTTTTGCGTAAAGGCGCGCAGGTCGGCGACGTTCTCGGGGTCTTCGGCCACCGTCTCGGCCACGATGTCCGCCGCGCCGGCGAGCGCCTTCTCGGGCGTGTCGAAGCCGGCTTCCTCGTTGACGTAGTCCGCGGCGGTGTCGAGCGCGCTGCCCTTGGCGGATGCCTGCATGATGATCATGTTGGCAAGCGGCTCCAGGCCTGCCTCGCGGGCCTTCTGCGCGCGAGTCATGCGCTTTTTGCGGTAGGGCTTGTAGAGGTCCTCGACACGTTGGAGCTGCGTGGCCTCGCGAATCTGCTGCTCGAGTTCGGGCGTGAGTTTGCCTTGGGCATCGATGAGCAGGATGACGTCCTCTTTGCGCTGTTCAAGATTGCGCAGGTAGGACAGGCGCTCGTCGAGTGCGCGCAGGGCGACGTCGTCCATGCCGCCCGTGGCTTCCTTGCGGTAGCGCGAGATAAAGGGGATGGTGTTGCCCTCGTCGATGAGCTTGACGGCTGCCTCGATGTTGGCGGCCTTAAGGTTGAGCTCGTGGGCGAGCTGGGCGATAAAATCCATGGGACTCCTTGCGTTTAAGGTGCGTTTGCAGCACAGGGCTACCAAGGATACCACCCGTCCCAAAAGGCTGTTTTGGGGCCGCGCCACGAAAACGGCCTATCTACTACGTTTTACCCGTAGGGGCTGACCATACCTGGGTTTTCTGAAAATCGGCAAGCCGTTTACCTGCACTGATAATTGTTCTCGGGGGAAGCGGGCACTGCGGGGCGCGGCAACGGCGCGCGATTTCCGCGTCGCAGCGCTACCCTGATGCTGAATGCCGGGACGATGACCCACTGACCTGCTGACGCCTCTTCGGCCGTC
>DBFWDM010000049.1:0-2757 GCA_048484635.1 Collinsella sp. | reverse complement strand
GCTCCAGAGGGCGGGATGCCGGCTAACGGCCGGGCGGAGTGATCCGACGGAAAGCGCCGCAGAAAAGAAGACTCCCACCTGCGCCGCAAGGCGTAAAGGGAAAAGCTGAAACGGTGGTGTAAGAGACCACCAGCGTCGTGGTAACACGGCGGCTTGGCAAGCCCCATCCGGAGCAAGCGCGAATAGGAACGCTATGGGCCGGCCCGGTCCGCGTTCGGGTAGCGTGCGTGGAACTGCACGGTAACGTGCAGACAAGATAAATGACCGTTCACGACAGAACCCGGCTTATAGGCCCACTTGGCATTTTTGTTACCCTGACAATCGATATGGTGTTTGCCGTATTATTGAGGCTGTTTGTTGCTTTGCTTGTTGTTGAGGGGCTTTGTTGGACAGCTATTTTACTCTGCAATCGAATACTGAGGCTTCGGGCGAGTTTGTGGACCGCAAGAGCCGGTTTATTGCCCAGCTAGTCCATATTGAGTCCGAGGATGAGGCGAATGCCTTTATCGAGACCGTTCGCAAGCGTCATTACGACGCTCGACACAATGTTCCCGCGTGGATTTTGGTCGATGGACGCGAGCGCCAGAGCGATGATGGTGAACCGAGTCGGACCAGCGGCATGCCGACACTCGAGGTGCTGCGCGGCGCAGGGCTCAAAAATGTTTGCTGCGTGGTGACGCGCTATTTTGGTGGCACGCTGTTGGGGCCCGGTGGTTTGGTGCGAGCCTATACTGCGGCGACGCAGGCGGCGGTGGCAGCTGCTCGGGAGGCTGGGCAGATCGTCGAGATGACGAGTGTTGTGCCGGTTGACGTGCACGTGGCCTATCCGCAGTATGAGCAGGTGCTTCGCTTGGCGCAGGATTCGGGCGCCAAGGTTTCGGATACCGATTACGCGGATGCCGTGACGGTTCATTTAGTGTTTAAGACGGGGGAGCAGGAGCCGTTTTGCGCTAAGATGCGCGAGCTTATGGCGGGGCGCGAGGCGATTGAGGTCAGCGCTCCCGTATTTGCTGAGTTCTAACGACGGCGGCCGGCGCGCTTTGGATAGATCCCAAGCGCGCCGGCCGCCGTTTTATGTCGCAGCTGTTTACTCGGCGAGCTGCTTTAGCACATCACAGGCGATTTCGACGGCATCGTCGATGCAGCCGGGGCAGCTGCGGAGCGGACCCTTATCCGATCCGATGCCCTTGAGCGTGCCGCAGACGGTCGTCGTGTTCTTCTCGCCAAAACGCTTGGCAATCTCGCGCGACAGCTTGTAGGTCTGGCCTTTGGTCTTGGGGTTCTCCATGCCGTCGCTCATTACAAAGCCCATGATGGCAACAGCGCCCGAGATGGCGCCGCAGGTCTCGGTCATGCCACCCATGCCGGCGCCAAAGCCCTCGGTGAGGGTAAAGGCGGTCTGGGGGTCGAGCCCGACGGCAGGTGCGAGCGTGCAGGCAACGGCCTGTGCGCAGTTAAAGCCACGGGCGTGGTATTCGGCAGCCTGAGCCTGGCAGGCGGCGGTGTCGAGCTGGGTGGTATCGATCTGCTTCATCGTTGTCTCCTTGGTCACGGTGTACCCGCCTATGGTATCCGTGACGGGGCATGTAATCATCGAGAGCTTCATGTATGCCTCATTTTTATCTATCGAGCAAATGCCCAAGGCTTGAGATAAATACCCCTAATCAATTTGTCCCATAACCTACCTTGGGGATGGGTTGAGAGGGGTGCAGGGTAGCGGTATCGTGAACCGAATAAAACTAAAACCCAGGCAAGGGAGCTAGATATGAGCGAGCAGACTATCGGTACTACATGTGTTCAGGGCGGCTATCACCCGGGAGATGCTGAGCCGCGCCAGGTGCCCATCTACCAGTCCACCACGTGGAAGTACGACACGTCGGAGCACATGGGCAAGCTGTTTGACCTGGAGGAGTCTGGCTACTTCTACAGCCGTCTGCAGAACCCCACGTGCGATTTGGTTGCCGCCAAGATCTGCGAGATGGAGGGCGGCACCGCAGCGATGCTCACGAGTTCGGGCATGGCTGCGAACTTCCTCGCGATCTTTAACGTTGCCGGTGCCGGCGATCACGTGGTCGCAAGCTCTGCCATTTACGGCGGTACGTATAACCTGCTCGCCCACACCATGGGCCGCATGGGCGTGACCTGCACGTTCGTCGCTCCCGACTGCACCGATGAGGAGCTGGAGGCTGCCTTTCAGCCCAACACAAAGCTCGTCTTTGGCGAGACGATCGCAAATCCCGCCCTTGCCGTGCTCGATATTGAGCGCTTTGCCAAGGCCGCACATGACCACGGCGTGCCGCTGATGGTCGACAACACCTTCCCGACGCCCGTGATGTGCCGTCCCTTTGAGTGGGGCGCCGACATCGTTACGCACTCCACCACCAAGTACATGGATGGACATGCTGCCTACCTGGGCGGCGTGATCGTCGACCACGGCCAGTTTGACTGGATGGCCCATGCGGACAAGTTCCCGGGTCTCACCACGCCTGACGAGAGCTACCATGGCGTGACCTATGCCGAGAAGTTCGGTCGCGAGGGCGCCTTCATTACCAAGGCCACCGCGCAGCTCATGCGCGATCTTGGCCCCATGCAGAACCCGCAGGCGGCGTTCTTCTTGAACAGCTCGCTCGAGAGCCTGCATGTGCGCATGCCGCGTCATTGCGAGAACGGCCTGGCCGTTGCCAAGTTCCTGCAGAGCCATCCCAAGGTGCGCTTCGTGAGCTATCCGGGCCTGGAGGGCGACAAGTACTATGACCT
>DBFWDM010000048.1:0-3952 GCA_048484635.1 Collinsella sp. | reverse complement strand
TCAGGAGATCGTCCAGGGCGTCGCCACCGAGATGAGCGGCGGCACGCTGGCCAAGATGACCCTTATGCACTGGTGCGAGACCGTGCTGTTTTTGATGTGGGTGGGCATGTTCTTTGTCTGGGACAACCCGGTGAGCTGGGTGGTCGCCCTGGTCGTGATGGCTGCGACGTACTTTGTCGAGGTGCTGATCGACAACACCTTCGCGCGCAGCACCTGGCGCAGCTGCTTTAAGCTCGGATGGGGCGTGGCGCTGGTGTTTGGCCTGCTCAACCTTATGCCCATCCTCGTCGACGTGTTTATTTAGGAGGCGGCATCCATGGATCATAAAATGTCGCGCTCGCCGTGGGTTATTCATTACGACGGCTCGAGCTGCAACGGATGCGATATCGAGGTGCTGGCCTCGCTCACGCCACTGTTCGATGCGGAGCGCTTTGGCGTGGTCAACACCGGCAACCCCAAGCATGCGGACATCTTTTTGGTGACGGGGTCGGTCAATGCCCAGAACCTGCCCGTCGTGCGCCAGATCTACAACCAGATGCTCGAGCCCAAGTGCGTGGTGGCGTGCGGCATCTGCGCGTGCTCGGGCGGCGTATTCCGCGATGCCTACAACGTAATCGGCGGCGTGGACCGCGCGATTCCCGTGGATGTGTACGCGCCCGGGTGCGCCATTCGTCCCGAGACCGTGATCGATGCCATCGTGGAGGCGTGCGACATCCTGGACCAGAAGGAGGCCGTGATGCGCGCCGGCGGCGACCCGCTCACCGTGGGCGGTGCCGCTACCTGGGACGGTGGCGTTGAGCTGGGCGAGGACGGGTTTGTGGCTGCGGGGGCCGGGGCTGGGGCCGCCGGTGACGCGCCTGACGGGAAGTCCGCTGCACCCGCCGCTGCAAAGGAGGCCGAGTAATGCAAAAGGCTATCTATACCACCGTCGGGATCGACGAGCTCCTGTCGCATGTCCAGGCGCTCAAGGGCGTCGGCGCGCGCTTTGTGCAAATGCACGCTGAGCGCAACGTAGATGACGGCTCGTACCGCTTGGTCTATACGTTTATCAACGTTCGTGCTGCTCAGGAGCATATTGCGCAGGACGGGAGCTATGCGATCGAGAACCTGGTGGTTGAGGGCATCGACCAGTACCAGGAGATTCCGTCCATCAGCTCATATTATCCGGCGGTGTTCCCGTTTGAAAATGAGGCTCACGACCTGTTTGGTCTTGCCATCACTGACATGCAGGTCGACTTTAACGGCTTTTTCTACCAGGTCTCGACTGCAGGACCCATGAGCGTTATCACGCCCGAGGTGAAGGCCGCGCGCGAGAAAGCCATGAAGGTCCGTGCCGCCGCCGAGGCCAAGGCGCGCAAGGCCGCGGCCGAGAGGGCTGCTGCTGCCACGGCCGCTGCGGGGGAGGGCGCTGCGAGTGCTGCTGCCGCCCAGCCCGCTGCGGCTGCCGGCTCCGATGCTCAGCACGATGAGGCTGCTGCGAAGGCCGCGCTCAAGGCTGCCGAGATGGAGGCAAAGCTCGCTGCCATGGATCCCGAGAAAGCGGCCAAGGTCCGCGCGGCGCTTGCCGCCAAGGCCGCCCGCGACAAGCAGAAAAAGGAGGCGTAAGGTCCATGGCTCATCGCTCCGTCATTCCGTTTGGCCCGCAGCACCCGGTGCTGCCCGAGCCGCTTCATCTGGACCTGGTGATCGAGGACGACCGCGTCATCGAGGCAATTCCGCAGATCGGTTTTGTGCACCGCGGCCTCGAGAAGCTCACCGAAAAGCGTGACATGCACCAGTTTGGCTACATCGCCGAGCGCATCTGCGGCATTTGCGCCGTGGGCCACAGCTGCGGCTATGCCACAGCCTGCGAGCGCATGCTCGACATCGAGGTGCCCGGCCGCGTGCAGTATATCCGCACTATTTTGCACGAGCTTTCGCGCATTCACTCGCACCTGCTGTGGCTGGGACTGCTCGCCGATGCCTTTGGTTTTGAGGCGCTGTTCTATCGTTCGTGGACCTTGCGCGAGCAGATTCTTAAGATCTTCGAGAGCACCTGCGGCGGTCGCGTGATTCTGTCGATCAACGAGATCGGCGGCCTTAAGCACGATATCGAGGACTCCGAGTTGGCGGGAATCGTCCAGACGCTCGATGCCATGCGCCCCGACTACGAGGCCCTGGTGCATACGTTTTTGGACGATGCCAGCTGCGGCGAGCGCCTGCATGGCGTGGGCGTGATCAGCAAAAAGGACGCGCTGGATCTGTCGATGGTCGGCCCGTTTGGGCGCGCCTCGGGCGTGGACTATGACGTGCGCATGTTTGGCGACGGCGCCTATGCGGATTTGGCCACGTTTGAGCCCATCGTTGCCATCGATGGCGACTGCTATGCCCGCTGCCAGGTGCGTTGTGCCGAGGTCACGCAGGCTATGGACATTATCAAGGAGCTTGTGGGCAAGATTCCGCACGACGGCATCGGTGGGCGCACCAAGCTCACGCCGGCCGACGGCGCGCGCGGCGAGGTTGTGATTGAGCAGCCGCGTGGCGAGGCGTATTACTATGTGCGCGGCAACGGCACCAAGAACCTGGACCGTTTCCGCGTGCGCACGCCGACGTCGCAGAACCTAGCGGGTCTGACGCATGCGCTGCAGGGCGTGCTCCTTGCCAACGTGCCCATGATTATCCTGACCATCGACCCCTGCATTAGCTGCACGGAAAGGTAGGCGCGGCATGAGTTTACTGACATTTGCCAAGACGGCCTTGGGCTCTATGGTCAAGCAGTCGGTAACGGTGTGCTATCCGCAGGAGAAGCTCGCGGCACCCGAGCGCTTGCGCGGGCATATCGTCAACGACATGGACGTGTGTATCTGCTGCGGCATGTGTGCGCGTCGCTGTCCGGCGGGCGCGCTCGCGGTCGATCGCAAGGGTGGAACGTGGTCGATCGACCCGTATGCCTGCGTGGTGTGTGGTGAGTGCATCGAGAGCTGCCCCAAGCACTGCCTGACTATGGACACCGCTCGTACTCCAGTTGCGGCGGACAAGACTCCCACGGTAGAAACTAAGTCGGAGTAGCATTGGTATAGAGCTGGAATAGGGGCCGGTGGGGGAAATGCCCCACCGGCCCCGCGCTTAAACGCGCGGTTGGGCCGCCACGAACAAAACTATGCCGGATTACGGGGCTGGATAGCGAACCTCCGACCATACAGAAAATCGCAAAAACAAACCAGCAGGTAGATTGCTTGCCGTTTTTCAAAAAATGAAGGTATGGATGAGGGCCTCGACTTTAGCCCCGTAATCCGGCATAGTTTTGAAATGACACCATATCCGTAACAGCTCCTGATCCCCCAAGGACGGAGGAAAGTGGGTCATTTTTGCCTGATGGCTCCGAGTCGCACCCGTTTTCCTGCGAAAACGCCGTGTCTCAACTTTGGTGAGACATTTGTCTCACGCCCAAAACCGAATCTGGAACATGTGTCACCTGCCCTAATTGTGTCTCATTTCGTAACTTTAGGCTGATGCAAGGTCTGAGCCTGCGAGAAGGGAGACGCGATGAGTAAGTACACGAGGGGTCTCTTGGCGGTGATGCTGGCCGTAGTGCTGGTGTTGCCGGCTGCAGCATTTGCCATGCTGCCCGAGGCCAACGCCAGGTCCAGCACCGGAATGGACGGACCGGAAGCGACAAAGGTAGTCGACCACGACACCAGTAACCATTGGAAGTTCTGGGCGGGCGGCTATGACGGCAGTAAGGTCACGACGCAAAACGTCGGCCGAATTTGGACGGATAAGACGGTCCAAGCAATCGATGACGGGAAATCGGACTTTTTGACCACGCTTTCTGGAGTGGGTATGATGAATTGGACACCTAGTTAAGAGCGAAAGGTGTTCAAGATGACCCAAAGAAGAAAGCGATACGACAGGCAGTTCAAGGTCTCGGCGGCAAAGGTGGTCCTGTCCGGGGAAATGACGGTCAAAGGCC
>DBFWDM010000047.1:0-2742 GCA_048484635.1 Collinsella sp. | reverse complement strand
TACCAACCGTCGGTACCGAAGAGCTGGTCGTTGGTGAAGTCGGTCACCGTGCCGCCCAAGGTAGAAACGGCGATGTAGTACACGCAGAACATGATGACCACAAAGATCGGCAGGCCCAGGATACGGTTGGTAACCACGCGGTCGATCTTCTCGGAGGTGCTCATCTTTGCCGGAGCCTTGGTGAGGCACTCGTCAATGATGTGGGCAATCACGCCGTAACGCTCGCCGGTGATGATGGACTCGGCGTCATCGTCGCAGTCCTGCTCGCACTGAGCGACCAGACCTTCGACGCGAGCGGCCTTCTCCTTGGTGAGGTTGATGAGCTTGCAGGCGTCCGCATCGCGCTCGAACAGCTTGACAGCGTAGTAGCGGCGCTTGTTGGCGGGAACGCTCGCCGGCAGATTGTTCTCGATGTGGTCCAGAACGTCCTCGATGGAGGAATCGAACTTGTGCTCCGGCACCTGGCCCTTGGAAGCAGCGGACTTCTTGACCTGCTCGAACAGCTCCTTGATGCCCTTGTTCTTAAGGGCCGAGATCATCATAACCGGGCAGCCGAGCTTCTTGGAGAGCTTGTCCGTGTCGATCTTATCGCCGTTCTTTTCGACCAAGTCGGCCATGTTGAGGGCAACGACCACGGGCAGGCCGGTCTCGATAACCTGAAGCGCCAGGTACAGGTTACGCTCGAGGTTGGTGGCATCGACAACCTGGACGACCACATCGGGCTCGCCGCTCATGAGGTAATCGCGCGAGCATTGCTCCTCGGGGCTGTAGGAGGAAAGCGAGTAGATGCCGGGGAGGTCCGTGATGGTAACGTTCTTGTCGCTTAGGAGCTTGGCCTCCTTTTTCTCAACCGTGACGCCGGGCCAGTTGCCAACGTAGCCGTTGGCGCCGGTGATCAGGTTGAAAAGCGTGGTCTTGCCGCAGTTGGGGTTACCCGCCAGCGCGACATGGATCTGAGAATCCGCCATTCAATCCTTCTTCCTTGTGTGCCTGCGCTGCTTTCTCCGCGCAGGCTGGATAATGTACTTCAAAGATGCTGCATTAAGTTAGAAAAACCTAACTTTATCTGCAGAAATATGCGCCCCGAGTCCTTACTGGACCTCGACGACGGCGGCCTCCTCCTTGCGGATGGAAAGCTCGTAGCCGCGCACGTTGATCTCGACCGGATCACCGAGCGGTGCAACCTTCACGACCTTGAACGAAGTGCCCTTGATGAGCCCCAGGTCCATAAGGTGGCGGCGAAGCGCACCCTCACCGTGAAGCTTGACGATGGTGGAGCTCTCGCCCACCTTAACGTCACCCAACGTCTTCATCCTCTTGTCCCCCTTTCGGTTTTTATGAAATGTTGCGGACTAACCGACGGTCATGATGTGCATGGCAACCTTGGAATCGATACCAAAGCGTGCGCCCAGCACCGTGACGATGATATTGGCGCCACTCGAGCTCACCACGTGGATCTCGCTGCCCTCGACAAAGCCGAGGTCCTTAAGGTGGTGCTTCATGTCCTCATTGCCCTTTACACGAGACACGTGCACGGTTTCGCCCGCTTTTACCATCGAAAGCGGCATGGCCGGCATCTGCGGTCCGCAAGACATGAGTGAGCTCCTAACGTCGGTTCGTCCTCAACATCGACGCGGTAAAAGTTAACCACGTCTATGTTCGCTTTAGTAAACTAACACGTGGTTAACTTTTTGGAAAGGGTCTCCATTCAGTTTTCGAAAAAGTTTCCTATACGAAACAAAAGGGCGCGGCAAAGGACCATCCTTTACCACGCCCTGTCATGCTTAAAGCGAGAGATTTCTGATCGATGTGACACAGGAGGCCTCATCTACGCCCGAAACGCGGAAGATGATGTCCTCGCCGCACTCGCCGTAGAGAGCCATGAGTCCCATGACATCGCGGCCATCCGTGTGGCGATCGCCGATGCTGACTGACACGTCGCTACGATGCTTGGCAATGATGTCATAGAGCAGCGCAACCGGGCGGGCATGTAATCCCAACGGATCTTTAATCGTCTTTGTAAACTCGACCATGTCCCCTCCCACGACATCGCACATTCGGCCGGCAAACCCAGCCACGTGGTAGTTATTGTAGCGTTAGATGCTTGTTGAAGCCCGCCAGAAGGCTCAACCGGAAAGTGCGACCCGTTATTTGGCTGGATTCTGGGACGCAGTTTCCCAAAGGGGCCTGTTTGGGAAACTGCGACCCGTTCTGGACGCAAATTCCGAGACGCAGTTTCCGCGACGCCCAGTCAACCTATGCCCTCGCAACGCCCGCGCATAAAAAACGAGGGAAGGCACGCGTCCTTCCCTCGTTACGGGCAATATGTAGCCGCTCGCCTACATCAGGCGCAGGCTGACGTCCTTGAGCTGGGCGCCACTAACGGCACTCGGAGCACCCGACATAAGGTCGGAGCCGCTGGCCGTCTTGGGGAACGCCATGACGTCGCGGATGGAGTCGGAACCGGTGAGCAGCATGCACACGCGGTCCAGGCCCAGAGCAAAACCACCCATCGGGGGCGCACCAAACTTGAGCGCCTCCATGAGGAAGCCGAACTGCGACTCGGCTCGCTCCTCGGTGAAGCCCAGGAGCTTGAGCATGGACATCTGCATCTCGGCGTTGTGGATACGCATACCGCCGCCGCCGGCCTCAAAGCCGTCCATGACAAAGTCGTAGGTGCAGGAACCGGCCGCCAGCGGGTCGGCCTCGATCTTGGCGATGTCGGTCTCGGTCGGCAGCGTG
>DBFWDM010000046.1:0-9652 GCA_048484635.1 Collinsella sp. | reverse complement strand
CTCTTCTTGGGGCATCGCCTTTCCTTCCATTCGTCACCTTCATTACTCCAACGACGAATTCTAGGCGGTGTCCCCTCCCTTTCAAGAAAGGGAAGAGGCGGGGCATGCCCCGCCTCTTACACCACATCTCTGCGCGCTACCCCCTACAACCCCCTAAGACAGCCAACCTGACTGGTTTAAGGCGTATTGGAGCCAATTTTAATGAACATACTATAGGTTATGTTTATTATCTTCTTGAATGTAAATGCTATTCACTTAGCAACAGTACTCATATTTGGCATTTATTGCCCACTGCCATATAACTAACACCCTATAGCAGACAAAAACAGGCCGTAGCCCATCGCTGCGGCCTGTTTGGAGTCCAAAAGAGGCGCTAAGCGCTGTAACCCATCGCCTGCAGAACAAACATGACGACCGTGAGCACCGTAATCACACCGATAGTCGCCCAAGTGAGCACATTCCACACGCGGCCGTTGCGGTTAGTGCCCATAATGTGACGGTCAGCGGCAATAACCACCTGGAACACCAGAACCACGGGCAGTAGCACGCCATTGATGACCTGCGAGGTCATCATAATCTGGAACAGATCGACGCCGGGCATAAGCACCAGCACGGCAGAGATACCG
This sequence comes from Collinsella sp., assembly GCA_048484635.1. GTDB lineage: Bacteria > Actinomycetota > Coriobacteriia > Coriobacteriales > Coriobacteriaceae > Collinsella. Next base: position 9,026 of record DBFWDM010000046.1, on the reverse strand, counting down.
ATGATGGCCGTAATGATGCCGCGATAGACCGGGGCCTCGTCCCAGCTGCGGTCGGCACCGCGCTCCCAGCCAAATGCCTCGCAGATAGCGCTCGACGTAACGCCCGGCAGCACGCAGGCAGCCAAGAAGCTCGCCGCGACCAGGCCCGAGGCAAACAGTACCGTGGACCACTGACCCGCAATAGGCTCCAGCGCACGGGCAGCATCGGCAGCATCGCTAATCTGAATGCCCGCCGGGAACAACACCGTACCGGTCGTGATGATAATAAAGCCGGCAATGACATCGGCGGCAAGCGAGCCGCTCACGGTATCGATGCGCTGCAGCACGATATCGTCCTCGCCCGCGTTCTTGTCGACCACGTTGTTCTGCGCCAAGAAAATCATCCACGGCGCGATGGTGGTACCGATCGTTGCGACCACGAGCGACACGTAGCTGGGGTCATTTTGAATGTTAGGCACGACCAGGTCGACCGCGACCTCACCCCAGTTGGGGCCAGCCATAAACGCGGCGACAATATAGGTCACGAACACGCAGCTCACCAGCAGCAGAATCTTCTCGATGCGCTGGAAACTACCCGACATGGTAAGCATCCACACCAGCAGCGCTACCAACGGCACCGAGATGCTCGCCGGCACGCCAAAGAGAGCAAGGCCGCTGGCGATGCCCGCGAACTCCGAAATGGTCACAGCCGTGTTGGCGATCAACAGCGCCGCCATAGCAAGTACACTCTTGCGCACGCCAAAGCGCTCGCGAATGAGCGATGCCAGGCCCTTGCCCGTGACGCAGCCGCAGCGCGCCGCGGTCTCCTGCGTCACGATGAGCAGCACAGTCATGACGGGAAGCATCCAGAGCATCTTGTAGCCATAGCTGGCGCCCGCGCTGGAATACGTTGCAATGCCGCCGGCGTCATTGCCCGAAAGCGCCGCCAACAGACCGGGACCCATAGCGCCAAAGATGGCCGCGATGGTCAACTTTTGCTTGGTGCCCGACTTTTGCTTGGTATTTTGCACGCGACCACCTAGCCCATGACCGACATGGCGAGCAGCACCGCAGCGGCGCAGTACGCCACGCACGAGATCATGACGGCAACAACGTTCATGGCGGTGCCCGACGTGTTGAGGTCATGCTCGTCACGCCAGAACAGCACCATCAGGTAAATCACGGCGCTCATGTTGCCAACTAGGCAAATGATGGCAGCGATATTAAAGCACCCGGTAAAGAGTTGCTCCTCAAACATGGGCGCATCGGGGAACGCAGCGGTGCGCACCAGCTGGGCGCACAGGTAGGTCACGAGTGACAGAATCAGGCCCATGCCCGTGCTCTGGAAGAAGAACCCCAGATACGGCTTGGGCTCGTCGTCGTGACCGTCATACTCCAGGAAGTAGTTCTTGACGAACGACACCATGCGCGAGGCCGCCAGCAGTACGAGCGGCATGGCGCACATGGGGAACACCACCAGATGCGCGGAGCCGAGCGCCGTTCCCAGCACGGTCGCCATGATGCACGACGCGATGCCCCATACAACAACCCAGTACTGGCGATGCACGAACCAGCTGAGCACGTTCGTCGAGTCGTCCGACGCGCTATCGCCCGAGCCGACACCGGCGATCTGCAGGTCCTCCTGATGCTCCTCAGCGATAACGTCCATGGCGTCGTCGAAGGTTACGATACCCAGGATATGACGGTTCTCGTCGCAGACAGGGATGGCAACCAGGTCGTACTTGGTCATCTCGTCCGTCACGTCTTCCTGGTCCTCGTCGGGCGACACATAGACCAGGTCGCGATAGGCCAGCTGACCCAGCGTGGCGTCGCGGTCGGCTACGATCAGCGTGCGCAGCGAAAGCACGCCGGTCAGCATGCCGCTCGGATCCTCGGTATAGACGTAGTAGACGCTCTCGAAGTCCTCGTCGAGCTCGCGAATCGCCTCGATGGCGTCACCGACCGTTGCCGTGGCGGGCAGGGAGACAAACTCCGAGGTCATGATGCGGCCGGCGGTGTTGTCCTCATACCCCAGCAGGTTACGAATCGCCTTCTCCTCCTTGACGCCCATCAGGCGCAGGAGCTTCTCGGCCTTCTCGTAATCGAGCTCGTCGATCAGGTCGGCGGCGTCGTCCGGGTCCATCATGGCCAGCATCGACGATGCGTCCGTGTCGGACAGGCCCTCGAGCATCTCGGTCATAAGCTCGTCGTCATCGAACTCCGAGATGGCCTCGGCGGCCTGGGCAGTATCGAGCTGCGCAAACACCTGCGCACGTAGGCGCGGGTCGAGCTGCTCGATAATGTCGGCGATGTCGGCAGGATGCAGCTCGCCAAGCGTCTTGTGCGACACCGAGAGTTGAATGTTCTTGGTCGAGCGGTCGAGCAGGTCCATGTAGGACCAAGCGATGATGTCCTCACTGAGCGGCTTGCCCAGGTGCTTCATAAAGCCTTCGACGATATGCTCGAGCGCGGGGCTGATGGCGCGTAGCAGACCGCGGGCACCGACCTCGGCGCCCAGCAGACGCAGCTGATTTTCGCCCGACATGGAAAACTTGATGTCGTTTACACGCACGACCTTCATGCCCTGCGTGTCGACGATCTGCTTGTTGAGCACGTCGCGGGCAAGCAAGAGTTCGGTCGGCTGCAGGTACGAAAAACGGATTTCGGTGGCCGACGTCTTAAGGTGTACACCCGTCTCGTCGATACGGTCGACCCATTTGCGCCAGCTGATCATAAACGGCGTCTTGCCGGGTCCGCGGAACGCGAGCGACGTCACGTGCGGAAAAACTTCGCCGGTAGCAATACCAAAATCGTTGACCACGCCGAGCTTTTCGCCGTCGACGTCCAAGACCGGCAATTTGAGCATCTCACTCAGATAATTCAATGGTGCTCCCCATCATTATTCCTCCGGACGCGGCCGCATGTGCGGCGTCCGGGGGCTTCTGGATATGTATACGCATGCACGGGCGGCACGCCGCTCGACGCTTACACCCCGTGCATGCGCAAAAAGCACCTGCATGGGGTCATCGACTGTATGGTCGAGGTTTGGATTTCACCTGCAACCTTTCTCTTGACCCTTGTTATCCGCAGTAACTATAGCATCAGCATCGCCCTGCGGCATCGAATTTATGCGCTGCACATTGCAGGCATACCAAACGCTGACGCATCCGTGACATAGCCATTGGGGACGTTCTTAAACGACTACCCAATGACTACTCTGTGGTGTCGTCGTCCTCGGCAAGTTGGGGGAACACGGCGTCCTTGGGCATGGTGACCTTCGTCAGCGAGGTGAGCTTTTTGCTCAGCGACGTGTCCGTCTTGACCAGGTCGCTGAGCGTCACGATCTTGTAGCCGTCGGCAATGAGGCCGTCGATAATCTGCGGCAGCGCCTCGAGCGTCTGCTCGGCGCATTCGTCTCTATCGGTGAGCAGCACGATATTGCCCGGCGTCACCGAATCGAGCACCGTCGAGACCTGCTCGTCGGCACCGTTGAGCAGCCAGTCGCCCGAGTCGATATTCCACGAGACCACGGCGGAGACCAGGTCCATCGCATCAATCCAGTTTTGCTCGTCAAAGGCAGCGTAGGGAGCACGCAGTAGCATCGTCTTCACGCCGGTCGCCGACTTAATCGCATCGGTGCCTTTCGGGATCTGTTCGCGTACCGCCTCACGGTCCTGACCCTTGAGCGAATCGTCGCTGTAGCTGTTGGATCCGATCTCGCACCCGGCATCGACAATCGCCTTGGCCGTGGCAGGCGAGGCCTCGGCCGCATCGCCCGAAAGGAAGAACGTCGCGGTGACGCCCTTTTCCTTGAGCACCTGCAAGATCTGTTTGGTGGCGCCGCTCGGACCCTCGTCAAACGTCAGCGCCACGTACTTTTTGTTGCCCTTGGGCGCCACGCTGGCGCACGCAACAACGCAATCGGTGGCGGGCACAACCTCGCCGCGGTCTTGCGTCTTGCCCGACTGCTCACCAACCCACACCTCGGAGCGGCCCTGGACACCCCACGTCTGCACATACTCGATAGCGCCCGTACCCTCGACCTTGAGCTTGGGCTCGATAACCGTAGCCTGAACCTCGTGCTTCTCGTAGGTGTTACGGCCATCCTTGACCGTCACCTTCTCGCCGCCCTCAAGTTCGCGGCTACCCCATTTGCCCTGTTTCACGCGCTTGCCGTCGACCTTCACCGACAGCTTTTCGCCCCCATGGCGCTTGAGCACGCTGTCATCGACGGCCAGCAGGTCGCCTGCGTCGTAGGTGTCAGTCAACTCCTGGTCGTCGATGAGATTCTGCAGCGTAGAGCCCACACGCACCGCGGTCTTCTGGCCGTTGAGCTCCACGTCCACACTGCGGTTGACATAGCCCACGACGGCAGCGATAAACAGCACGAGCGCACAGCCCACGGCAATGAGCGCATAGGGCAGGCGAGACGAACGACGGGGCGTACGGCTGTTGCCGATGCGCGCACTGCGGTCGCTAAAGCCGCGGCTATGGTTGAGATACATCGCGCCGGGCTTACGGTGACGCTTGCGCTGACCGCTGGGTAGCTGCCCCAGATCGCGGCGCGCCGTCGGACGCGCACCCGAACGCCCGTTTAAATTGGATCCGTTTTGGCGCATGTGCCCTCCCCCATAAACACAGCAAGCCGGAGCAACAGGTCTCCGGCTTGCCTCCCATCATTTGGTACGTCGCTATTTTGTAGCTTTTGACGAGCCTCCACTCGCCTTTTGGTATTCGTCCTTAAAGGCCTTGAACATGCCGCGCGTCTTGCCGAGCTGCTTGCCCAGTGCGCGACTGCCCTTGTCCACGGCAACCGATCCCTTGTCGTCGAGCACCTTGGCACCCTTTTTGACCTTGTCGCCCACCACGACGCTGGCCTCGGCGGCCTTGGCAGCCGCACCGCCCGAATACCCGAGCGACTTGACCTCGTCCGAAACAATCATCGCGCCGTCCGCATAGCCGCGCAGCATCGTCGGCGGCACCTGCGTGTCACCAACCAAAACACTCGAAGCAGCACCGGCGGTCACATAGAATGCCTGCACGATGCCCGAGCGTGGCTTGAACTCAACGTCCGAGCAATAGCCCACGACGTCGCCCGATTCCGTGCGCACATCCATACCGACCCAGATGATGCAATCGTCCAGGTTGATGTTGAGGCGCTTGGCAGCGGCGGCATCGTACGTGTCCTTGACGTCATCGACCGCAATGGCGCCCTCGTAGACACCAATGGCGTCGAGCGCTACGAATCGGTCGGGACGCTCGATCATGCCCGCGATATCGGACTGGCGGACCATAAAGCCGACCACGCGCGTACCGCCCGGGGTAAAGACCGGAAAGTGAATCTTTCCGAGCTTTTTAGGGCTGCGCGGCGTGCCGTCCTTTTTGATGCGCTTGTCCTCGGTAGGCTTGCGATAGATCTTGGCGCCGACAAAATCCCCGGCGCGCATTATGCCTCGGTCGAGGGCTCCGCAGCCTCGGTATCAGCCTCGACGGCGTTCTCGACCACGACGTCGGCGGCAGGCGTCACGTTGCCGCCCGAAATGGCGTCGTTGAGCTGCTCGCGCAGCTGGTCCATGCGCTCGCGGGCCAGGTCGACCTTGGCGCGCAGGTCGTCGGTCTTGGCGTCGACCATCGGGCCAAAGTCATTCACCGCAGCACGGGCCTCCTCGGCGCTGTGCTCGTAGGTGTCGCGCATATTGTCCCAGGCGTCGTTGGCGATATCGGCAGCCATGGCGCGGGTCTCGGCGCCCGAGCGCGGGGCCAGAGCAACGCCGACAATAGCGCCGGCAGCGGCACCAAAAAGTGCGCCGGAGACAAAGCTGAAAGTCTTACCCATGATCATTCCTCTCCTGCGGGCACGTCGGTGCCCACCGTTTGAATGCTGTCCATTATACCCGCAGCGCATCACTTGCCGCTCTGCTCATCTGCGTACGGCAAAGGCGCAGGTACGTGATGGTGATAAACGCGTAGACCTACTCCTGGGGCATAGCCGGCATGGCCACCGTGGCACCCGGGTCCTCGCCGGCGCCGTCCACGAGCGGCAGGCCGCCCTCATGCGCAGGTCCTGCCGGAACCGTCGCAGCACCGCCAAAGACGGCAGCGGAGGCCTCGTGGTTCTCGGCAACCGCGCCCTCGGTATCAATCGCCACCTGGGGCTCGTCGTCAAAGTTGGGGACGCCCTGGGGCTCGGCGGGAACGGGCTCGGCGGTCGCATCGACAACGGGCTCGGCGTCGACCGGCACATCGCCCTCGTCAGCACCCTCGTCCTCGGCAGCATCTTCGCCGTTCGCAGCGGCGACGGCCTCGTGAGGATCCTTGCCCTCGGCCTCGGCGCGCATGCCCAGCACCAGGTTGCGCAGACCCGCGACCGTGCCTTCCACGTCGGGAGCAGGCTGGTCGGCGTGCAGGTACGCCCAGTCCATCATAAAGGTGGCCGACGACAGCGCACCAATGGCCAGTGCGTCGTCGGGGCACGAAAGCTCAACCTCAAAAACGCGCTCGTCGTGCTCGCTTACGCGCGTGCGGCCGCACGAGATGCTGCCGGCAAGCCCGGTCTCGTTCATGAGCTCAACCGTCACGTGCTCCAGCAGGTGGCAGAGCTCGGTCTGGCCCATGCAGTCCTGGAACTCGCGACCGGAATCACCCAGGCACAGGTGCTTGGCAATCGCCGGCACCAGGTAATACACGCGCGCCGTGGCCTCGATATCCTCCGAGGTCATGAGCGGCATGCCGGGGTTCACCAGCACATGCGCGCAGATCTTGTCCTCGCTGACGGTGACCTTAAGGATGTTGAACAGGCCTGCCATAACTCTCCCCTACTCTTCCTTGCCCTACTCGTCGCCATCGTGCGGATCCACAGAGCCCGCACCCGACGCCGCCGGCTTCTCTGCCGAAGACTCGGAATCCTTCTTATCGGTTTCGGCCGGAGCGATCACGCGAATGAGCGAGATGCGCTGGCCACGCATCGACTGCACTTTAAACTTGTACCCCGCGACCTCAAACACCTCTCCGATGTCGGGCACCGAGTCACAAAGCTCCAAGATCCAGCCGGCGATGGTCTCATAATCATCGCTTTCCTCGAGCGGCCAACCAAGCTCAATCGCGTCATCGCACGAAAAACGCCCATCAACGAGCCACTCGCGGCGCGAAAGGCGCGTGAGATATTTGTTGTCGGGGTCGAACTCGTCCTCGATCTCGCCGACGATCTCCTCGACGATGTCCTCGATGGTGATAATGCCGGCCGTACCGCCGTACTCGTCCACGACCACCACGATCTGGTCGTGAGAGGTCTGCATCTCGGACAGCAGCGGCAGGATGTCCTTGGTGTCGGGCACAAAGGTGGCGTCGCGCAAAAAACCGGCGATGGGCTGGTCGCCCTTGCCGTCGAGCGCGGGCTGAATCAGGTCCTTGATGTGCGCGATGCCCGCGACGTTGTCGGGATCCTCGTGATAGACGGGGATGCGGCTGAAGCCGGTCTGGCGCATGGTGGACAACACGTCGGCGACCGTCTCGTCGTCCTCGCACATGGTGGTGTCCACGCGCGGCACCATGACCTCGCGGGCAACGGTGTCGCCTAGGTCGAAGATCTCGTGGATCATGCGCTTTTCCTCGTCGAGCAGGTCGTCCTGCTCCGAGACCATGTACTTGATCTCTTCCTCCGAGACGTTCTGGCGGTCGTCGGCGCTCTTGATGCGCAGGATGCGGGCCAGGCCATCGGAGCAAGCACCAGTCAGCCACACGAGCGGACGGGCGATCTTTTGGAAAAACGACAACGGTCCCACGACCTGCTTGGATACGCCCTCGGCATTGGCCAGACCAATGCGCTTGGGCACAAGCTCGCCAATCACGATGGACACGAAGGCGACCGCGACGGTGATGATGACCGGCGCCAGGCCGCGCGCGATGGCGGAGAGCGGCGCGATGCCAAAGCTCATGAGCCACGTGGCGAGCGGGTCGGACAGACTCGTCGAGGCGACGGCGGACGAGGCGAAGCCCACGAGCGTAATGGCAACCTGGATGGTGGCGAGCAGCTGGTCGGAGTCGGCAGCCAGCTTAATTGCACGCTCGGCGCGCTTGTCGCCTTCCTCGGCCTCGTGCTCCAGCACGGCGCGCTTGGCCGTGGTGAGCGCCATCTCGGACATAGAGAAGTAGCCGTTGATGAAGGTCAAAACGAGGGTGGTGATAAGGGAGATGGTTATGTCCATCGGGAGTTTCTCGAACCTCCAAGATTCGGGACGTCAGGTCAAAACGTTGATGGCGGATAGGGCAGTTGCACCCGGCGGGCGCCCGGACGGGCCCGCGGGCGCAGGCGCGATCGCTAGATTACGAAGAGGATCACCGCCATGAACTGGAAGATACTGCCGGCGAGCACCCACAAGTGAAACACACTGTGCAGGTAGCGCACGTTTTTGGCGATATAGAACGGCACGCCCGCGGTGTAGCACACGCCGCCGACGGCGAGCAGGGCAAGTGCCACGGGGTTGAGCAGCGCCACAAGTTCGGGCAGCTTAAAGACAACGAGCCAGCCCATCAGCAGGTAAACCAGGCCGCTTACCCAGTGCGGTTGACGCTCGCGCATAAAGCACTCGAGGGCGATGCCGATAATGGCGATGGCCCATACGGCAAAGAACAGCGCAGGGCCGCCGTCGTTTGCGAGCGTGATAAGGCAAAACGGCGTATAGCTGCCCGCAATGAGCAGGTAGATGCAGCTGTGGTCGATGATGCGAAACACGCGCTTGGCGCGCGCGGGCTGAATCGCGTGGTAGAGCGTGGAGGCTAGGTATTCGAGGATAATGCTGACACCATAGACAATCGCCGCGGCCATGTGGGCCGGGCCTCCGCCGCGCAGGGCAGCGAATACGATCAGGAGCACCAGGCCCGCGATACCCAGCAGGCAGCCGACACCATGGGTGACGGAGTTCATGATCTCCTCGCCCACCGTGTAGTGTGGAACGGCCGCGGTCTTGGGTCGCGGCTTAGAACTGTCGCTCGAATCGGACATGCCGGTTACATCCTCCAACGTAAAGAGTTCTCAACACTATATCAAA
>DBFWDM010000045.1:0-3012 GCA_048484635.1 Collinsella sp. | reverse complement strand
GCACCTGGCGCTTCAGGAGCTTATCGCTCGCGAAGTGCCGGCGGCCAAGGAGGTCGCACTGACCGTGGGTAAGTTTGCCGGTGGTCAAGCGGCCAACGTCATCCCAGATACCTGCGTGCTCGAAGGCACGCTGCGCGGCTTTGACGTTGAGCTCATGGAGCACCTCAAGGAGCGTATCGCCGAGGTCGTCAACGGCGTGGCCGCAACGTATCGCACGTCGGCCACCATCGAGACGCTCTCGGATGTTCCCCCGCTCGTGCTCGATGACGACGTGACCCAGGCTTCGCTTGGCTACGTGGGTGCGACGCTGCCCAAGGCCACCTTCCTGCCGCTGTTCCATGCCATGGCGAGCGAGGACTTTGCGCTTATCTCGAGTGAGATACCGAGCGCATACTTTACGATCGGCGCGGCTGTGACCGATACGGACGAACACTTTGCCCAGCATCATCCCAAGGCGCGCTTTAGCGATGCCGAGCTGCCACTTGGTGCCGCGGCTTACACGGCGGTCGCTTTGGGCTATATCGCCGACCACCGGTAGTACCCAACCTTGCCTTTCAAGCCTGCGGGCATGGCCATAAGGCCTATGCCCTTGTCTTTCAAGGCAATCTTGGGCACTACCGGCGCCCGGCGCCGGCCATTCGTTTGTTAAATAAGGAGCAGTATGCCCCAGCAGCGTAAGTTCTTCCCCGGCTGGCTCGTGGTGACCTCCGGCTTCGTGATTATGGCCACGTGCTACACGATTTTCGTCAACTGCATGAGCCTGTTCCAGCCGCTGATCGTCAGCGACCTGGGCATTTCCCTTGCGCAGTACAACATCTCCAACGCTATCTCCACCGTGGTGAGCGTCGTGGGTTCGCTCGTTATCGGCCATGTTGCCGATAAGGTGAGTGGCCGCGTATTGGGCTCGCTCACCGTTATCGCCACCTCGGCGGTGCTCGCGGGCATGAGCTTTGTGGGTGAGCTGTGGCAGGTCTATGTGCTCTTTGCCGTCTCGGGCTCCTTTGCGAGCGCCTGGATCGTGTGCCTGGTGTGTTCTGTTGTCATGCTCGTATTCCTGCTGGCCTCGGAGCCCATCGCCGCCAAGCTGCGCGCAAGCGTGGCGGGGGAGTAGGCGTCCGTCGCTCTTTTCTGTTCGCCCCGTTCTGTCCGTGGCCGCCTTGGAAGCCGAATGGATGCTCGTGCCATCATTCGGTTTCCAAGGCGGCCACGGGCCTACGAAATGATCCGTTTTCCTCCGTCCCCAACAGATCACGTGATCCGAAGGGGACGGAGGAAAGCGGATCGCAAACAGCGGCGGTGCGTCAGGCCGAACGAGTCCCCATACCCTCGTTCGGCCTGACGCACCGCCGCGGTTTGTGTTTGTGCCGTATAATGACCGTTACCTATGACGCGATACAAAAGAAAGGTGTTTGCCCATGCAGGCACAGAAGGCGGAGGGAACCCGCGACCTTATCGGCGCCGAGATGCGCGCCTGGCAAAAGATGCAGCAGATTGCGGCCGGCGTGTTCGAGCCGTTTGGTTTTAAACCCATCGAGACGCCCGCGATCGAGCAGGTGGACGTGTTTGTCCACGGTATCGGCCAGTCGACCGACGTCGTGCGCAAGGAAATGTTCCGCGTGTTCAGTGGTGCCAACCTGGAGCGCGTCTTTACCGAGGGCACCGACACCAAACTCAAGCCCAAGCAGCGCCTGGCGCTTCGCCCCGAGGGCACGGCCGGCGTGGTGCGCGCTGTCGTCGAGAACAATCTGGTGCCCCAGGGCTCCACGCCGTTTAAGGCGTACTACGCCGAGGCCATGTTCCGCGGCGAGCGTCCCCAGAAGGGCCGCCTGCGCCAGTTCCACCAGGTGGGCATCGAGTGGCTCGGCGCTCCCGATCCGGCGGCAGACGCCGAGTGCATCATCATGCTCATGGAGTTTTACAAGCGCCTGGGCTTCGATCTTTCCAAGCTTCGTCTGCTCATTAACTCGATGGGCGACGCTCAGTGCCGTCCGGCTTACCGCGAGCAAGTCAAGCAGTTTATCCTCGATCACGCAGACGAGATGTGCGATGAGTGCCGCGAGCGCGCCGAGCTCAACCCGCTGCGTGCCTTTGACTGCAAGAACGACCACTGCCGCGAGATCATGGCCGAGGCTCCGCTGATGGGTGACAACCTGTGCGATGAGTGCCGCGAGCACTACGAGCAAGTCAAGCGCTATCTGGACGCCGCCGGTATCGAGTATGTCGAGGATCCCACCTTGGTGCGCGGCCTGGACTACTACACCCGTACTGTCTTTGAGGTCGAGGCCCCTGGCGCCGGCGTCGGCTCCATCGGCGGCGGCGGCCGCTACGATGGCCTCGTCGAGCTCGAGGGCGGCAAGCCCACGGCAGGCGTCGGCTTCGCCGTCGGTTTTGAGCGCGCCCTGCTGGCCCTGCAGGCCTTTGGCAGCGACCTGGGTGCCGAGGAGGTCCCGTGCGTCTACGTCGCCAATGCCGGCAAGGAGCTGCGTCAGAACGTCTTTACCATTACGCAGCAGCTTCGCGCCGCAGGGATTGTGACCGAGGCCGACTATCAGGGCCGTTCGCTCAAGGCCCAGTTTAAGCAGGCCGATAAGGTAGGCGCCAAGCTCATCCTGGTCCTGGGCGGCGACGAGCTTGCCGCCGGCAAGGTCAAGGTGCGCGACATGCAGAGCCATGACGAGGTTCTCGTCGATCTGGCCAACGTCGTCGAGGCGGTTCGCGAGCGTCTGTAGCGCATGATTTTTGAGCTGCGGACCCGCTAACATGTCCCGCTCGCGACGAGCTATTGTTACGGGGGTGTTTCGCATTTATGCGGAATGCCCTCGCTTGCATATGCTGCCCACCGAGAAATACGACCATTTGGGGCAAAAACCCTTGCAATGCAGAAAATACTTTTGTGTGGTAAAGCGCAATCAGTGTCGAAAGTATTTCTCAAGCGCCTATAATGAATACCGCATGTTACGTGCATAGAAGGAGGAATGGGAGGAAACGTGGCTGAGAACCTAAGCAACCAGT
>DBFWDM010000044.1:0-2744 GCA_048484635.1 Collinsella sp. | reverse complement strand
CGGCAGGCCGACCCCACAACAAGAAGGTTGGTGAGCGCATTCATGGAGCGTGCAAGCGGCGTCCTCATGCCCGTCTCATCTCTGCCCGGACCATACGGAATCGGCGGCTTTGGCTGGAATGCCTACGACTTCGTCGATTTTATCGCCTCGTGCAAACAACATTACTGGCAGATTCTGCCCCTTACGACGACCAGCTATGGCGATTCGCCCTATCAGTCGTTCTCGGCCCGCGCGGGCAACCCCAACTTTATCGACTTTGCCGAGCTTATCGAGGCAGGGTATCTGGAGCAGCGCGATATCGATGGCGTGTATCTGGGATCCGACCCCAGCAATGTCGACTACGGCGCTATCTTTGGCGGCCGCCGTCAGATTCTCGACCGCGCCGCTGAGCGCTTTGCTGCCGACAAGCCGGCCGATTTCGACGACTTTATCCAGGCAAACGAGGACTGGCTCATTCCCTATTGTGAGTTCATGACCGTGAAGGAGGAGTGCGGGCTCAAGGCCTTTTGGGAGTGGCCCGAGGAGCTCCGCCGCCGCGGCGAGGCATCCAGCAAGGTCTGCGCCGCCCATCCCGAGCGCATGCTCTACCACCAGATGACGCAGTACTTCTTCGATCGCCAGTGGAGCCGCCTCAAGGCCTATGCCAACGAGCGCGACATCCTGATTATCGGCGACCTGCCCATCTACGTCTCGCGCGACTCCGTCGAGATGTGGGCCACGCCCGAGCTCTTTAAGATCGACGCCGCCGGCAATCCCGTCAGCGTCGCGGGAACGCCGCCCGATCAGTTCTCGGCCACCGGCCAGTACTGGGGCAACCCCATCTATGACTGGGATGCCATGGAAGCAGACGGTTTCTCCTGGTGGGAAGGCCGCATCCGAGCCGCCCTCGACATGTACGACATCATCCGTCTGGACCACTTCCGCGGTTTCGAGGCATTTTGGGAGGTGCCGTTCTCCTCTCCCGATTCGTCATATGGTTCATGGACGCAGGGACCCGGCCTCAAGTTCTTCAAGGCGCTCGAGGAAAAGCTCGGCACGCTTCCCATCATTGCCGAAGACCTGGGCTTTCTTACCCCCGGCGTCATCGACATGCGCGACACCACGGGCTTCCCTGGCATGAAGATCCTGCAGTTTGCCTTTGAGGGCACCAACTCGTACTACCTGCCACACAACTACATTGCCAACACCGTCGCCTACGTGGGCACCCACGACAACGAGACGGCACGCGGCTGGTTTGAGGGAACGGCCACCCCGCGTCAGCGCGAGCAGGCGGCCCTGTATACCCACCAGCAGGCAGGCGAGTCCATGGCCGACGCGCTCAACCGCACCATCGCCGCCAGCGTGAGCGATACCTGCATCTACACCATGCAGGACCTGCTCAATCTGGGCAACGAGGCGCGCATCAACACTCCCGCCACCCTGGGCGGAAACTGGACCTGGCGTATGCTCGATGGCGCCATCACCCGCGAGCTCGAGCACAAACTCACCGACTGGACCGAGACCTACTTCCGCATCCCGTCAGAAGCCGAAATCGAGCTTCCCCAATAGGAGCTACCGCGCCCGATTCCACCCCACCGTGTGGACGCGACCGTTTTTCCCGCGCGAGGCCACACCAATCCCCTCGCGCGGGCTTCTTTTGAATTATTGACATGTAGACAACTCACCACAGGAGGAAACATGCCCCGTATCGATCTTGCGGATCTTGCCGAGCAGTCCTTTGGAACTTCGCTCGAGCAACTCGATGACCGCCGCATTTACAAACTGCTGGTCAAACTCGTGCAGGAGCGCTCTGCCGCCTGCCCGCTCAACAATGGCAAGAAAAAGCTCTATTACATCTCTGCTGAGTTTTTGATTGGCAAACTGCTGATCAACAACATGATCGACCTTGGCATCTATGCCGAGGTTAAAGACCAGCTCACCGCTGCCGGCCACGACCTCAACAAGATTGAGGAGTTTGAGGTCGAACCGTCGCTGGGCAACGGCGGCCTGGGCCGTCTGGCCGCGTGCTTCCTGGACTCCATTGCCACGCTGGGCCTTACCGGCGACGGTGTGGGCCTCAATTACCATTACGGCCTGTTCCGTCAGCGCTTTGTCGACAATCAGCAGAAGGCCGTCCCCGACGAGTGGCTTGGCGAGCAGGACATCCTGATCGATGACGACCGTTCCTACACCGTCGAGTTTGGCGATTTTGCCGTCACCTCCAAGCTCGTCAACATCGATGTGCCCGGTTACGGCCAGCCCACCAAGAACCGCCTGCGTCTGTTCGACCTGGCAAGTGTCGACGACGGCCTGGTCCCCGGCAGCTCCATCGACTTCGACAAGACGAAGATCGCCAAGAACCTCACCTTGTTCCTCTATCCGGATGATTCCGATGAGCAGGGCCGCCTGCTTCGCATCTACCAGGAGTACTTCATGGTGAGCAACGCCGCCCAGCTCCTGATCGACGAGGCCGTCGAGCGCGGCAGCAACCTGCACGATCTGGCCGACTACGCCGTGGTCCAGATCAACGACACGCACCCCACCATGGTCATTCCCGAGCTCATCCGCCTGCTCACCACCGAGCACGACATCGAGTTTGACGAGGCCGTTACCATCGTGCGCTCCATGGTCGCCTACACCAACCACACGATCCTTGCCGAGGCGCTCGAGAAGTGGCCGCTCGCCAGCCTGCAGAAGGTCTCGCCCGCCATCGCCGACATCATCGTCAAGCTCGACGAGGTTGCCAAGGCCGAGCACGACGACCC
>DBFWDM010000043.1:0-2540 GCA_048484635.1 Collinsella sp. | reverse complement strand
CGGCAGGCCGACCCCACAACAAGAAGGTTGGTGAGCGCATTCATGGAGCGTGCAAGCGGCGTCCTCATGCCCGTCTCATCTCTGCCCGGACCATACGGAATCGGCGGCTTTGGCTGGAATGCCTACGACTTCGTCGATTTTCTCGCCTCGTGCAAACAACATTACTGGCAGATTCTGCCCCTTACGACGACCAGCTATGGCGATTCGCCCTATCAGTCGTTCTCGGCCCGCGCAGGCAACCCCAACTTTATCGACTTTGCCGAGCTTATCGAGGCAGGGTATCTGGAGCAGCGCGATATCGATGGCGTGTATCTGGGATCCGACCCCAGCAATGTCGACTACGGCGCTATCTTTGGCGGTCGCCGTCAGATTCTCGACCGTGCCGCTGAGCGCTTTGCTGCCGACAAGCCGGCCGATTTTGATAACTTTATCCAGGCCAACGAGGACTGGCTCATCCCCTACTGTGAGTTCATGACCGTCAAAGAGGAGTGCGGTCTCAAGGCGTTTTGGGAGTGGCCCGCGGAGCTCCGCCGCCGCGGCGAGGCTTCCGCCAAGGTCTGCGCCGACCATCCGGCGCGTATGCTCTACCACCAGATGACGCAGTACTTCTTCGATCGCCAGTGGAGCCGCCTCAAGGCCTATGCCAATGAGCGCGACATCCTGATCATCGGGGATTTGCCCATCTATGTCTCGCGTGACTCCGTCGAGATGTGGGCGACACCTGAGCTCTTTAAGATCGACGCCGCCGGCAATCCCGTGAGCGTTGCCGGCACGCCGCCCGACCAGTTCTCGGCCACCGGCCAGTACTGGGGCAATCCCATCTACGACTGGGACGCCATGGAAGCAGACAGCTTCTCCTGGTGGGAGGGCCGCATTCGCGCCGCCCTCGACATGTACGACGTCATCCGCCTGGATCACTTCCGCGGCTTCGAGGCATTTTGGGAGGTGCCGTTCTCCTCGCCCGATTCGTCCTACGGTTCGTGGACGCAGGGGCCCGGCCTCAAGTTCTTCAAGACGCTCGCGGAAAAGCTCGGCACGCTGCCCATCATCGCCGAGGACCTGGGCTTCCTCACCCCCGGCGTCATCGATATGCGCGACAACTCGGGCTTCCCCGGCATGAAGATCCTGCAGTTTGCCTTTGAGGGCGCCAACTCGTACTACCTGCCGCACAACTACATTGCCAACACCGTCGCCTACGTGGGCACCCACGACAACGAGACGGCACGCGGCTGGTTTGAAGGAACGGCTACCCCGCGTCAGCGCGAGCAGGCAGCCCTGTACACCCATCAGCAGGCCGGCGAGTCCATGGCCGACGCACTCAATCGCACCATCGCCGCCAGCGTGAGCGACACGTGCATCTACACCATGCAGGACCTGCTCAACTTGGGCAACGAGGCACGCATCAACACCCCTGCCACGTTGGGCGGCAACTGGACCTGGCGCATGCTCGACGGCGCCATCACCCGCGAGCTCGAGCACAAACTCACCGACTGGACCGAGACCTACTTCCGCATCCCGTCGGAAGCCGAAATCGAGCTTCCTCAATAGGAGCTACCGCGCCCGACCCGACCCCACCCCACCGTGCGGACGCGACCGCTTTTCCCGCGCGAGGCCACCCCAATCCCCTCGCGCGGGCTTCTTTTGAATTTCTGACATGTCGTCAACTCACCACAGGAGGAAACATGCCCCGTATCGATCTTGCGGATCTTGCCGAGCAATCCTTTGGAACTTCGCTCGAGCAACTCGATGACCGCCGCATTTACAAACTGCTGGTCAAGCTCGTACAGGAGCGCTCCGCCGCCTGCCCGCTCAACAATGGCAAGAAAAAGCTCTATTACATCTCTGCTGAGTTTTTGATTGGCAAGCTGCTCATCAACAACATGATCGACCTCGGCATCTACGACAAGGTTAAGGACCAGCTCACCGCCGCAGGCCACGACCTCAACAAGATCGAGGAGTTTGAGGTCGAGCCCTCGCTGGGCAACGGCGGCCTGGGCCGTCTGGCCGCGTGCTTCCTGGATTCCATTGCCACGCTGGGCCTTACCGGTGACGGTGTGGGTCTCAATTACCATTACGGCCTGTTCCGCCAGCGCTTTGCCGACAACCAGCAAAAGGCCGTCCCCGACGAGTGGCTTGGCGAGCAGGACATCCTGATCGATGACGACCGCTCCTACACCGTCGAGTTTGGCGATTTTGCCGTCACCTCCAAGCTCGTCAACATCGATGTGCCCGGTTACGGCCAGCCCACCAAGAACCGCCTGCGTCTGTTTGACCTGGCAAGTGTCGACGACGGCCTGGTCCCCGGCAGCTCCATCGACTTCGACAAGACCGAGATCGCCAAGAACCTCACCTTGTTCCTCTATCCGGATGATTCCGATGAGCAGGGCCGCCTGCTTCGCATCTTCCAGGAGTACTTCATGGTGAGCAACGCCGCCCAGCTCCTGATCGACGAGGCCGTCGAGCGCGGCAGTAACCTGCACGACTTGGTCGACTACGCCGTGGTCCAGATCAACGACACGCACCCCACCATGGTCATTCCC
>DBFWDM010000042.1:0-8160 GCA_048484635.1 Collinsella sp. | reverse complement strand
CTGAAGCGTCAGCAGCACGTCGCGCATGAGCGTCCGCGCGCTCGCCAGCGCTTCCATGATACCCGAACGCTCGCGCGCGTTGAGTTCGCGCTTGTTGCGGTCCTCAAGCTGCTTCAATGCTCCACGCGACAGGTAGTCGGCGTTTTGCTCGATCACCTTTTCCTGCGTGGACTTGACCTCGGCTAACGGCGCCTTAACGGCGACGATGAGTGACTTGGCACGGCTGAGCACGTCGGCCTCGTCGGCGGCAATGAGCGAATCGATGGCACGAACCATCTGACGGCGGGCGTCCTGGCGCTCGGCGCTCTTGAGGAACTCGATGCCACGCGTGGGGCTTCCCGCTACGGCGACGGCCATGCGGCAACGCGCAGGGTCCTGACCGGTGGCGCGGCTCACGGCCTGAGCGGCGACGGCGGGCGACACCAGCCGAAACGGCACGCACTGGCAGCGGCTCACGATGGTGGGCAACATCACGTCTGCCGAGGTGCCCAGCAAGATAAACATAACGCCCTCGGGCGGCTCCTCGAGTGTTTTGAGCAGTGCGTTGGCGGTGTTGGCGCGCAGCTGCTCGGCACGGTCAATGATGTAGACCTTGGCCTTGGCGCGGATGGGCGCCAGGGGTACGTCGTCGAGTAGCTCGCGCGTCTGGGCGATGAGGTAGCCCGTGGCGCTCTCGGGCGTGTAATAGTGCACGTCGGGGTGCGTATGGCGGGCGACGCGCACGCAGCTATCGCATGAGCCGCAGCCATCCTGCTCGCACAGGAAGGCTTGGGCGAGCGCCCACGCGGCGTCGAGCTTGCCCGCGCCGGGCGCGCCCAAAAACAGGTAGGCGTGCGATGCGCGACCGCTGGCGACGGCATTGGTCAAAAAGTCGCGCACGCGCTCTTGGGTGTCAAGCTTGGCCAGCAGGCTTGTCTGAGCGGGGGCCATGTTACTCGGCCTCCTGGGCAAGCGCGGCGGTGACGGCGTCCTGGGAAATGTCGAGGCCGTAGACGTGAACCTGCTCGACCGTCCGCGCGAAGACGTCCTCGATGGACGCGGTCGCGTCGATGAGCTTTACGCGGTTTGGTTCCTCGGCGGCGATGGCGCAAAATCCCTGGTAGACACGCTCTTGGAAGGCCATGCCCTTAGCCTCCATGCGATCTGCCGCGCCACGGGCTGCCATGCGCAGCGCCGCCTGCTCGGGCGTGATGTGATAGACGAGCGTGAGCGCCGGGTGCGTCCCCGCGACGGCCAGGTTGTTGGCATCGCGTACTATCTGGCGATCGAGGCCATCGGCAAACGCCTGGTAGCAAGTCGTGGAATCGTAGAAGCGGTCGCACAGAACCACCTTGCCGGCCGCGAGGGCGGGGGCGATGACCTCGTGCACCAACTGGGCGCGCGCCGCCTCGTAGAGCAGCAGCTCGCAGGTGTCGCCCATCGCCGTATTGGCGGGGTCGAGCAGCAGGGCGCGGATCTTTTCGCTGATGGCGGTGCCGCCCGGCTCGCGCAGGCTCACAACCTGGTAGCCGGCAAGGTCGAGCGCACGGGCAAGCAGGCGCGCCTGCGTAGATTTACCGGCGCCATCGACACCCTCGAGCGTAATGAAGCTATGTTGAGCGGGCTCAAAAGCCATGGGCGCAGCCCCTTCCTACAAGGCGCGTAAATGCAGATATATCAACCAAGCCATGATACCCCAGTGCTCGGCGCGTCCCAAATCCAACCTAGCCATCGAGGCATCCCCGAAGTTGCGGTGAAATAGGGACTGATTGAAGCTCTGAGACCGCCAAACAGTCCCTATTTCACCGCAACTTATGATGGGGAATTTTGGACGCTGGGTATAATCGTCATATTGCATTGAAATGTGGCGAAAGGAGTGGCAATGTCTCGGTATTGCGCCTCGTGCGGCAAGCTTCTTGCAGATGATGCCAAGTTCTGCACCTCGTGCGGTGCACCCGTTGAGCAAACAACCGCGAGCGATAGCCAGCCCGCTTTTGAGCAGACCGGTTCCCTCGATACGCCGCAAGCCAAGGCGGACGACCCCCTCGTCTATCGCCCCGACCCCGCCGCAGGCCCCGCGGCCGTCGAGACCACGCAGCGCATACCCGTCGCGAGCGGCTCGCCCCAACAGCAGCCGGCTCCCGCATACGCGCCCGCTTCGCCACAGACCCCCGCTCCCAAAAAGAGCGGCACCGGGCCGCTTATCGCCGTTATCGTTGTGCTGGTGGCGATTATCATCGCCCTGGTCATCTTCTTTGTGATCAAGCCTTTCGGCAACGCCGCCACGCAGACGACTGCCGAGGTAGCTAAGCTGCACCATGACGTCGACGACGATGACCTAAAGCCTCTCGGCGATCCCAACAGCCTGTACGACGAGGATGACGATGATGACGATGACGACGAGGATGGCGGCGAAGCAACACTCTCCGAGCAGAACCTCTACCGCCGACTGAGCGAATACTACGACTTGCTCGAAGACCTCGACAACTACGTCCGTGGCTGCGCGCAGAACTTCAACGGCAGCTATCTGGAAGAAGATCGCACCACCCGTCAAAATCTCGCCGACGTCGCCGAGCGCACAGAGGACACCATCGAGCAGTATTACGACATCGTCGAGGACCTGGACGTCCCGACGAGCTCTAAGAACTACAGTTCCTGGAAAGACATCGTTGCCCTGTATGACGACCTGGATCACCGCATTGACGCAATCTGTGATGCCTGGGAGATCAGCCTGAAATACACCAAGCCTGCGGATCACAAGAATGAGATCGTGGCGCCGCTGTCGCGCGACAACGTGGCGGGCACCAATGACAATAAGTACCGCCTAGACTTTGAGGAGCGCTACCCCGGCGCCAAACCCGTCGAAGTGAACTAGCGCTTTGTCGTTCCCGAGCCGGCAGTTAGGGACGTTCCTAAACTGCCGGCAGAAAAGGAACGTCCCTAACTGCCAGATAAAAAAACGAGCGAGGATTTTGAGGTCCTCGCTCGTTTTTGTTTTAGGTGATGTCTCGACCGTGCGGCTACTTGTCGGCAGCGGTCTTTTTGGTAGTCGACTTCTTGGCCGTCGTCTTTTTGGCGGTCGTCTTCTTGGCAGCAGTCTTCTTTGCCGCCGTCGTCTTCTTAGCCGTGCTCGCCTTAGTCGTGGTCTTGCGACCGCGGGCGGGCTTCTTCTCCTTGGTCGGGCAGTCCATGTTCACGCAGATGCGCCACGGACCGCGCGCCGTGTTGACCACCACGATGGGGGCGCCGCACTCGGGGCAGGTCTCACCCGTCGCCTCGAGCTTACCGCGCGCCGGCAGAGGATAGCTCACGCCGCAGTCATCGTAGTTGGTGCAGCGGATAAAGCGCTTGCCGCTCTTCTCGCTCTTGTGCGCGATCAGGTCGCCATGGCGTCCGGCCTCGGCGCACACCTTGCACTCGCCCACCTTAAGGTCAGGCTCGTAGTTGGTGGGGCACGTGGGGTTCACGCAAATCTCGAAGGCCTTCTGGCGGAACGGCTGGCACTTAATGCGCGGCGCGCCGCACTCGGGGCACACGGCTGCTTCGCCCTCGAGCGGGCTTACCTTGACGCCGCTCGGCACCGGATAGGTCACGTCGCAGTCGGGCCAGCCCATGCAGCCAATGAAGCTGCCACGGATCTTGGCGCTCGTCTTCATAACCAGGTCCTTGCCGCACTTGGGGCAGGCGCCCACGCGCGCATCGGCCGTGACGGCGTCGCTGATGGCGTCGCCCAGCTCCTGCGTATGCTTGAGCAGCTCGTCGAGCACGCCAGCCAGCAGCGCGCGCGAGTGCGTCACGACATGCTCTTCGGTATCCTCGCCGCGCTCCACACGGGTCATGTCGCCATCGAGCTCGCTGGTCATATCGGGGCTCGTGATGCGCGGGGCAAACTGCGTCAGTGCGTCGATGATGGCGATGCCCAGCTGGCTCGGCTCAACGGGATCATTTTTGAGATAACGCACGGCATACAGGCGCTCGATGATGCTCGCGCGCGTGGACTTGGTGCCCAGGCCGCGCTTTTCCATCTCCTGCACGAGCTTGCCCTGGCTATAGCGCGCGGGCGGCTCGGTCTGCTTGGCCTCGAGCTTAATGTCGAACACATCAACCGTATCGCCCTGCTCCAGCGGCGGCATCTGCTCGTCGCGCTTGAGTCCGTACGGATATGCCTCGCGGAAACCCGGGGTCACGAGCACATCGCCCGAAGCCACGAACGGCTCACCGTTCACGTCGAGCTCGAGCTTGGTGTTCTCGATGGTCGCGGGACCCATAAGCGTCGCCAGGAAGCGGCGGGCGATGAGGTCGTAGAGCTTGCGCTGGCCGCCGTCGAGCGTGGACGGATCGCCCTCGCCCGTGGGGTAGATAGGCGGGTGGTCGGTGGTCTCGACTTTGCCGCGCGTGGGCTTCATGGGGCCGGCGAGCACCTTTTTGCACACGGGCGCCAGCGCCGGGTTGATCTTTGCCAGGTCGCTCACCACGGCGCCCAGATCGAGCGTCGCGGGGTACACGGTGTTGTCGACACGCGGGTAGCTGATGAGGCCCGCCATGTAGAGGGACTCGGCGATGCGCATGGTACGCGCAGGCGAGATGCCCTCGGCTGCGGCGGCAGCCTGCAGCGAGGTGGTCGCAAACGGCGTGGGTGGCTGCTGCTTGCGTGAGCGCTTGGTCACCGCGGCGACGGTTGCCGTCGTAACGCCGTCGACATGGCCGTATGCCGTCTCGGCAGCATCCTTGTCGGTAAAGCGTGCCGTCTTGTGCGCAATCTTAAAGCGGTCGTCCTCGGCAGCACCCTGCGCGGCGCCCATGCCGCGGATCTGCCAATAGTCCTCGGGCACAAACGCCATGCGCTCGCGTTCGCGCTCGACCACCAGGGCAAGCGTCGGGGTCTGCACACGGCCGGCGGAACGTACGTTGCCAAAACCGCCAAACTTGGCGAGCGTCAGGTAGCGCGTGAGCACCGCACCCCAAATGAGGTCGATGTGCTGACGGCTCTCGCCAGCGTCAGCCAGGTTCTGGTCGAGCGAGACAAGGTTATCGAAGGCCTGCGTGATCTCGGCCTTGGTAAACGAAGAATACTGGGCGCGGGCGACCGGCAAGTCCGGCGCAACCTCGCGCACCTTGTTGAGAGCATCCGAGCCAATCAGCTCGCCCTCGCGGTCGAAGTCCGTGGCGATGATGACGCTGTCAGACTTCTTGGCAAGGTTCTTGAGCGAGCGAATGAGCTCCTTCTCGGCCGGCAGCTTAATGACGGGTGCCCAGGTGAGGTAAGGCAGGCTCTCGAGCTTCCAGCCCTTGATGGAAATGCCATCGGCAAGGAACGGCTTGCGCTTGGTGTCGTAGGGCGGACGCGCCAGGCCATCGGGTATGTCGGCCGGCAGCATCTCGCCGTCCTCGGTGACCGAATACCAGCCCAGCTTTTTATCGAACAGCACGCTGTCGCAAAAATCGGGCGCAAGGATGTGACCGGCAAGACCGATCGTCACGCACTCCTCGCCCTTCCACTCAAAACGGTAGATGGCGGTGTTGTACACCTTGTCCTTTTTGGGCTTGCCCGTGGACAGCCGCTCGGCGATCTGACGCGCGGCGTCGTTTTTCTCGGCGATGATGAGCTTCAAAAGAGGCTCCTATCTCGTATCTCTGCGGCTACGCCCGCCCGTATGGCGGCCGACTTACGCCCTTGCTTGCTCAATCTGCCCGATGAGCCAATCACACCAGGCATCCATGCCCTCGCCCTTGCGCGCGCTCACGGCAAACCGCGGCGCCTGCGGATTGAGGTCATCGAGTGTCTTAGTATACCTATCCATGTCAAAATCGAAAGCCGGAGCCACGTCGACCTTGTTGAGCAGCTGCGCGCCGGCGTGTTGGAAGATGCCCGGGTACTTGATAGGCTTGTCGTCGCCCTCGGGCACCGAAAGAATCATGATGGACAGGTTCTCGCCCAGGTCAAAGTCGACTGGGCAGACCAGGTTACCCACGTTTTCGATAAAGATAACGTCGATGTTTTCCAGACCCACAGCCTGGTCGAAGGCGTCAACGGCCTCCATGATCATGTTGCCCTCGAGGTGGCACAGGCCGCCCGTGTTGATCTGGATGGCGGGCATGCCGGCTTCCTTCATGGTGATGGCATCGACATCCGAGGCGATATCGCCCTCGATGACGGCACAACGCAGGCCGGCCTTATCGCGCAGGCGCTCGTTGGTGCCCAAAATCGTGGTTGTCTTACCCGAGCCGGGGCTCGACAGCACGTTAATCACGTAGGTGTTTGTCTCATGAAATCGCTGACGTAGCTGATCTGCCAGGCGCTCGTTGCGCGACAGGATCGGCGACGCGATATCAATTGTTTTCTCGGCCATACTCGGCACTCCTTAATTTCCAACATTTATACCCCGTCCCTTGGTGGCTGGCGGGCTAATCGTCGGGGGTTTCGATTTCGATACTTGCGATGTCGAGCTCGCGGCCGTGCAGTAGGCGCACATTGGCGCCACCGCACTGGGGACAACGGCAATGGAAGCGGTCGTGCTCAAAGACCTCGCCGCAGTCCAGACACTCGCTTTGTGGATGGACTTCCTCTACGGCAAGCTCGCAGCCGCGCGTGAGCGGGTCCTCGTCGCGAAATGTCTCCCATGCAAAGTCGAGTGCCTCGCGCACGACCTCGGTCATATCCCCGATACGCAGCGTTACCAAAACGGCGCGCGAGGCCCCCGCCCCACGCGCCGCGCGAATCACTGTATCGAGTATGCCGTTGACAATGCCAACCTCGTGCATACCGATTTACTCCTCGTCGTCCTCGTCGTCCGAGAACAGGTCCAGACGACTCACGAACAAGCCCTCCTTGCCCTCGCGCGCGGTAATGACCACACGGGCGATGGCAAGCGAAATCTCGTAAAGCGAGAGCAGGGCGCCATACATGAGGCCGAGCGTAACGGGCGAGCCGTCAGGCGTAATCACAGCCGAGCCCACAAGCAGGCCAACGTATACGTAACGCCAGGCACCGCGGAAAGCAGCGTAGGACACGATGTGGAAGACGGACAGGTAGAAGATGATGAGCGGCAGCTCAAACGCCACACCAAAGCCGATCATAAAGAGCAGCTCCATGTTGACGTAGTTCTCCAGATCGGGCAGCGCCGTAGCGACGGCCGAGGTTTCGCCGATGAGCCACTCAAAGCCCGCAGGAATGATGATGAAGTAGCAGAAAATGGCGCCCAGGAAGAACAGCACCGTCGAGGCGAGCACCGTGGGCACGACCCACTTGCGCTCGTTGGGGCGAAGCGCCGGCAGGAAAAATGCCAGAATCTGCCAGATGATCATGGGCGTGCACATGACAACGGCCATCTTGATGGCCAGCGAAAAGCGCAGGCCAAAGCCGCCGAGCGTAGTGGTGATGTAGAACTTACCGTCCGGTACAAAGGAGCGGATGGGGTCTTCCAGGATGTCGAGCACCACGGGTGTGGCGAAATACAGCACGATAGCGGCGGCAAACACCGACACGACTACGATGGTCAGACGGCGACGGAGCTCTCCCAGGTGATCGAAGAGCGGCATACGCGCAGGTCCGATAGGCATTACTCATCGCCTCCCTTCGGGGCGTCGGCGGCAGCGGCGTCGTCCTCGGCCTCGAGCTCGCGAGCGAGCTGGTCGACGACAGCCTTGCGCTTACGGGGACGACGGGCGTAGAGGTCAGCCGTCGTGGGCTCTGCCGGCTCGGGCTCGGCGACGGCAGCGGCAGGCTCGGCCTTGGCGGACTCGGCGCTCTCGGCCTCATCAGCAGCGCCTTCGCCCTCGGTGGCACCCTCGCTCGCAGCCTTCTCGGCGGCAAGGCGGGCACGACGCTCGGCAAAAGTCTCCTTCTTTGCGGGCGCAGCCGTCTCGACGGCACCCTCGTCCGCATCGGAATCGTCATCGACGGCAGCCTTCTTGGGCTTGACCGGGGCCGACGCGGCCTCGCTTACCGGATCGATAATCTCGGACTGAACAACGGCCGTCATCTTTTCCTGCGTCTCGCGGAACTGACGGATGGCACGGCCGATTGTGCGGCCCATCTGCGGGAGCTTATCCGGGCCAAACAGCAAAAAGCCGAAGACCACGATGATCGCGAGCTCACCCTCTCCAATACCAAACACACATACCTCCAAGGCTCGATGTGAGTCGAGCCCGCACCGCGCCATTCGGCCGGAACTCGTCTAT
>DBFWDM010000041.1:0-6024 GCA_048484635.1 Collinsella sp. | reverse complement strand
ACCCCGGCCTTCCACGACGACGCCGCCAAGGCCGAGCAGGACGCTTCGACCCAGGCGCTCATCGAGTTCTACCGCGCTCACCGCAAGTAGTCGCTGCTGTTAACGCATCGCGCCTTATAGCCAGGGGCCCGTATCCCATCGGATGCGGGCTCCTTTGCTTTGCCGTGGCCCCGGGGCGCACGGCCTTTAAGGATCTTCGCCGGGGCGCCGCGCGCTGCGAGAACCCTGCGCCTAGATCTCAGCCTCCGCATGGCCTCGCTGCGCCTCGGGCAGTTCCCCGTAGAGCGGATGGTCTTCGAGCCTAAAGCGCTCGACCTGTTCGGGAGTGCGACCGCGTACAAAGAGCCACGAGCGATCAATCGGCGTCGCCATGAGCGTGCTGGGCAGCGCGTCGGCGCGGTCGGAAAACACCCGGGCACTCTCGGGATCCTGGAACGCCAGCATCAGATGCGTGTCGCAGTTGCCCATGATGGAGCGTGCGCGTGCCTCGCCATAGAGCGCATCGAGCTGATTGGTCGACTGCAATAGCAGCGTTGCCCAGATGTTGCGGCTTCGGATAATCGAGAGCACGTTGTCGATCTGGGAGATCTGTAGATTTGCGAAGTCATCGAGCATAAAGCGCACGGGCACGGGCAGGCTGCCGTCGGGCTGCCTATCGGCTTCGCGAATGAGGCCCATAAACGCCTGCGTAATAAAGAGGCCGGTCAGCGGATCGAGATTGCGGTCAATATCGCTTACGGTTACAAACAGGGCGCAGGGGGTGTGTCCCATGGAAGCGAAGTCCACCTGATGGCACTCACGATAGAGCTGTGCCGCACCGTCGAATCCCAGACACATGACCTTTTCGGCAAGGATGCCGACGATGCTCGCGTGCATGCGCTCGGCATTTTGCGTAATGGCGTAGCGCCGCCATAGCGAGAGGGCATAGCTTTGGGGGTCGGTCGTGATCAGATCGTCAAACAATCGGGCCGTGGCACCGTCCTGCAGGTGCTCGATCAGCTTGATGACCGAGCTGACCGTCTGCTCGTCGGCGGGTAGCTGTTCGGTGACGTAGGCGATAAGACACGACAGCAGGTTTGCCGCCGCATGATCCCAAAAAGGCTGGTTGTTGTCCTCGATGGGGCAGATGGCCTTTGCTACCGAGAGGATGTCCTGCTGGTTGGGCCTGCCGTCCGCCTTGCGGTGAATGTGCCTCAGGGGTTGTAGCCGCAGCGTTCGATGCCGGGCGCAAGGGCCGGGACGGTGTTGAGGTCGGCGAAGTTGAGACATTGCACGCGGTAACCGTGGGCTGTCAGCACGGGTCCCACTTCGCGACAGAGCGTCTCTTTGGTGTCGAGCACGATATAGCTCGCATTCATCTGAAGCAGGTTGGGCTTAAGGACGTTTCGGGTCTTGCCGGCTCCCGAGGGGCCGATCACAAGTGCGTTGTTGTTGAGTCCCGTTTGGCGGGTGTCGCAGGAAAGCGTTCGATCCTTGGCGAGGATGGTGGACGATGCGGACTCAGATGCGGCGAGGCGGCTGGCGAGGTTAGACATGGGCGACCTCCTTGGTGGTCGAGAGGATTTCGTGGGCAAAGCCGAGCTCGACGGCGCGCTCGGCCGAAAGGTAGGTGGCTTTTGCAGTGAGGGACTGGATGCGCTTGGGCGTGAGGCCGCTGCGGTCCGAGAGGATTTGCGTGAGGGTCTTGCGGGTCTGCATGAGACGCCGGCTGGTTTCCTGCAGCGCAAGTGCCGAGCCGCCTGCCCCCTGGGGGATCAGTGGGTCGTGAATCATGAGCTCTGCATGGGGCGCCATACGGCGATCGTCGCCGCCCATAAAGATCACGGCGCCCATGGACGCGGCGAATTCCAGGCAGACGGTGCGGATGGGGCACGATGCGAGGCGCATGGCGTCATAGATCGCAAGACCCGATCGCACGCTTCCGCCGGCGCTGGCGACAAATATGGTGATGGGGCGGCTGGGGTCGGTGGCATCGAGCAGGCGGATCTGCTGGCATAGGTCGTGGGCCATCGGGGTTTCGATGTTTCCCATGACGGAGAGCTCGCGACGGGCGAGCATCTCATCGTAAATGCTGGTGAGCGTGATACCTCGGGCGGATTCACGCATGGTGAGGGGGCTGATGATGGGGGAATGATTGGTGTCCATGAGGACTCCTTTCTGTTGGTTGTGTTGTGGAATAGGATTGTTGCCCGCGGAGGGGCTGGCGGGCTACAGGGTTCGTCCGAGCCTGAGATCGAGCTCGGTTGTGGGGCAGGCTGCCTGTTCGTGCGGCTCGCAAGCGCCAAGGGCTCCAAAGCGATGGAGCGTTGCGGCGGGCGTGGTGTAGGCGAGCCGCAGCTGATGCTCGACAGGGGCACATCCGTCATTTTTGTAATGAGCCGCGTAGTACTGCGCGATGCTGGCGTTCATCTCGCTGCCATTGCGATGGCGCTCAAACTGGCGTCTGCAGGTCTCGATGATCTTTGCTACCGACTTGGGTGCCGTCGCGGGAACAAGGGCGAGATAGCCCTCAAATAGCTCGTTGATGCTCAGGAGGCACAGCAGGTCGATCAGCGTCCTTATGGCTGCTCCTTCGGCAGGAAAGTGCGCGGTCATGCGGTTATATCGGTTGCGGTCGACGATGGCCGCATGGGGTCTTGGAGTTTTCTGCCCCGTGGTCCCGGGCTTTTGCCGCGCCTGTGTATTGAGCTCGACGTTGCAGCGCTTGAGGCCGTCCAACGGAAGGAACAGTGCGGTGCGCAGGGTGTTCCGCTTGCTTTCGAGTTCATGACGCTCGTCGGGTTCCCATTCGAGCTTGAGTTTCGTGTCGAGCGCCGTAAGCATATGGGCTAGGCAGCCTACGGTAAGAACGTACGAATCGTTGTCGCGTTTTGGGGCATAGGGGTCTGTCAGCTTGCGAATGTCGGGGTCGCCCGTGATCTTTGTGCAGCGCTTCAGCAGTTGAGGGTGGTCGGCCAAGATCGTCGCGAGCGGTAGCGACGCGTAGTTCTTGATGGTCGCGGCGGCAAAGGCGGCGTCATATTCGTTTGCATATGCTCGCTCAATGCGGGCATCCAGAATGCTTTTCTTATCGCTGTCTTCAGCATGGTGGTTTGTCATAGCTTCTCCAATCGGTTGATGTTCGTGCTGTTTGTTGATGTGTTGGTTGTCGTGAGTGATGTGCTTGCCGTGGGTGATGTGCTGACGTTGGGGTGCTATGCGGTTTTCAATGAGCCCGTGAGGCAGTTGCTGCAGGGGCGGGATGGAACGGCCCATGCAAGGCGGAAGGCATCGTGCTCAAAATCGAGACAGCAATGCCCTGGGTGCCTCACATGTGGCAGTTACCTCATTAAGTTGTCATTGCGTTTGGGGTTGTACTTTGCCGATCTTCCTTCTCTTACACGCTAAAACTCAAACTTCATATGCTCGATCTACTTAAAACCGCAACGGCGGTCTTTTATCAACTTATATGTCGGAACGCGTCTTTGCAAGTACTTTTTTGCCTTTGTTTCAAATGGGGTGGTTTTGCAACCGTCACGCGCCACGCTATGCGAACGTGCCCCGGCTCGGATAAGATGGTGCGATCGAGTTCTACCGCGCTCACCGCAAGTGGTCTTTGCTGCTGAGATAGGTCATGGCCGAAAGGGGCCCGTATCCGTTGGGATACGGGCCCCTTTTCTGTTGTCGGCCAGATACGATGGGTCGCGTGACGTCGTCAGAGGTCGAATTCGACCGCTAACGACGTTGTGCAGCTCATCATTTCTGGTCGCAAACAGTAAAGGGGCATGAGGGTGTATTGAGGAGGGGGATGTCTTGCTGTCGGCATCCGCGTGCGGTGCCATTCGCTGTCTGTAAATATACGTTTAAAGCTAATTTCATACCACTTGTCGGAATGCGGACGCTGTCCTTGCATGCCGGGCGTACATTGAACGTGGTTTTTCGCGTGAAACCACGAATCGGTTGTCAGTCCTGAACAAGGAGGCCCAGCATGACGCTTGCCAAACCCATCAACAAATACATCGACTATATCGATGCCCCCGAGGACACGTTTGAGCAATATGTCGAGAAGGCGTTAAAGTACAACTTTCGCTGCGTATTTGCGAACCTGCAGGAGTACGAGACGGGCCGCGCCATGCTCGAGGACTCTGACATCATCCTTGCCGGCGCTATCGACTTTCCCCAGGGCACTATGGCGCTCGAGGAGAAGCTTGCGAGGTTTGAGGAATACGCTGCGTGTGGCTTTACCGAGATTGACTACGTTTTGAATCAGAGGTCGATCGAGAACCGCGATTTTGATGCCATCGAGCGCGAGATGACTACCATTGCTGATTTTTGTCGCGCGCATGGCATCACTGACAAGGTAATCGTCGAGATGTGCAAGCTGGACGGCGACGACGCCGCCAAGCGCCGTGTATGCGAGATCGCGCTGGAGGCCAAGCCGGGATTCCTTAAGACATCGACCGGCAGAAGCTTTGGCGGTGCTAAGCTCGAGGACGTGCGGCTGATGCACGAGGTGCTCGGCGATGCTGTGGCAATCAAGGCGGCGGGCGGTATCCATAATTACGAAGAGGCCTGCGCATTCATCGAGGCCGGCGCCAGCGCGTTAGGTGCATCGGCGGGCATCGCGATCGTCGAGGGCGCACCGACGGATGAGCGTCGCTAGCAGACGTATTTGACCTGAGCGATAAAGCTTCACGACCACACGCTGTTCATGTTCGAGACAATATGACTTTTTGCCCGTTGTAAACGGAGTCGCGATGGGTGTTCTGTATGATGGCTCAGACAAGGCTGTTCAATGACAGGGAGGCATATATGGCAATCAAAGCCATCGCGATGGATATCGACGGTACGCTCACCAACGATCAGAAAGTGATTAGCCCGCGTACGCGCGAGAAGCTGCTCGCGGCGCAGGAGTCGGGCATTAAGCTCATTTTGGCTTCGGGCCGTCCCGCATGGGGGCTGCACGCCTTGGCGCAAGAGCTCGACCTTCAAAACCATGACGGTCTGCTGGTGGCCTTTAACGGCGCACACGTCGTCGATGCCCAGACCGACGAGGTGCTGTTCGATCAGGCTATGCCTGCCGACGAATTGCATCGCCTGATTGATCACCTGCGTAATTTTGACGTGATCCCTATGATTTCGCTCGGTCGCGATTTGCACGTCGAGGACTCGTACCATTGCATGATCACGCTGCCTGACGGCTCGCAGAAGAATATCGTCAAGTATGAGCGCGACGCGTGCGATCTTAAGATTCGCGAGGTGGAGAGCCTGCATGAGGTCGCTGATGCTTATCCCGTGGACAAGCTGCTGACGGCGGGCGATCCGGCCTACCTGCAGGCGCATTACGAGGAGATGTATGCGCCCTTTAAGCAGACGCTTTCGGGCATGTTTACGGCCGACTGGTACTTTGAGTACACGGCGCCCGGTATCGACAAGGCCCGCGCACTCGAGGGTGCCCTGCCCAAGCTCGGCATCGATGCCAGTGAGGTCGTATCGTTTGGCGACGGCCAGAACGACAAGTCCATGATTGAGTGGGCCGGCACCGGTGTTGCCATGGGTAACGCCGTCGAAGAGGTTAAGGCTGTAGCCCAGATGGTGACCGCCGATAACAACGAAGATGGCATTGCGGTGACGCTGGATAAGCTGCTGGGTTAGAATCGCCGATTAATGCATGGCTCGGGCGCCTGCTTGCGGGCGTCCTTTTGTTAGGGAGGGTGCCGTGTCCGCATTTCCGTTCGACGCCGTTATCTTTGACATGGACGGCGTCATTGTCGATACCGAGTATTACTACTTGGGCGAGACTGCCGCGTTTGCCAAGGAGCTTGGGCTTAATCTGACTCAAGAGGAGTTGAATGGGCAGGTCGGTACCTCGCATCAGTTCTTCCTGCATATGCTGGTCGATTGGTTTGAGCGCGCCGGTAAGGGGCACTTCACTGGCGAGGAAGCGTTGGCCCGTTGGGACGAGTGGGCGCATAAGCGTCCGCGTGACTATCAGGCTTTGATTAACCCAGGCGCCGTGGATACGATTCGAGAGCTGCCGCGCCG
>DBFWDM010000040.1:0-9647 GCA_048484635.1 Collinsella sp. | reverse complement strand
AAGGGACCGCAAGAAGCGGTCCCTCCTCATGCTCTGGTCGGGTTGACTGGATTTGAACCAGCGACCCCTGCGTCCCGAACGCAGTGCTCTACCAAACTGAGCCACAACCCGTTAGCTCGACTATAGTAACAAAGATTTCCGTCGTGTGCTAGAGAAATTTTTACTTCTTTGGCACTTCGACGCGAACCGTGTTGGGAATGAACTGCGTCGCGCAGGACCACCAGCCGTTTTGCTGGGCAGCGTCGGCAAGCCTTTCGGCCATGGCGGCGGTGCCGCAAATGGCAAACGAGCAGGCACCCGATCCGCACACATCTACAGCAACGGTGCCGTCCTGTTTACGCAGCCAATCGAGAACCGTTTGAATCTGCGGCTCCATCTGTGCGGAAATGACACCCAAGTTGTTATGGATGAGTGCATATGCCGTCTCGGCATCACCAGCACGCAAGGCAGAAGCTATCGCGCCGGGCTCGTCCGCAGGCACCGGGGCCTCGTCAAAACGTCGATAGGCTTCAATTGTCGAAACACTTGCCTCGCGCGGCTTGACCAACACGACGGGCGTTGCGGGCAGCGCGGGGTACTCAGTTGCCAGCACGTCTCCCCCACCTACGTAGAACGCAGGGCTCGCGTGCAAAAAGAACGGGACGTCAGCACCAATGCCGCGCGCGATGTCGTCGAGCACGGGGTCGGTGCGATCAATTCCCCAGAGCTCCGCCAAGGCGACAATGACCGCGGCCGCATCCGTCGAGGGGCCGCCCAAGCCGGCGCACAATGGAATGCGCTTCTCAATCGTCACGCAGATGTTTGCCTCGCGACCATAATGCTCGGCCATAGCAATCGCAGCCCGATACGCCGTATTCTTTTGCATGGGAAAATCTGATGCTGGAACCGTCTGGACAGTCAGCGCCTGCGCCGGCGTGACCGTCACGGTATCGGAAAGACTGACGGCTGCCATCAGGGAATCGACCCTGTGGTAGCCGCGGTCATCGCGCTCGGTATGAACCCCCAGGTAGAGGTTAATCTTTGCCGGCGCGGAAAGGGTCAGGGACCAATCGGTCACCGCTAGTGCTCCTCGAGCTGATTGCCGAGCGGGGTAAAAATGTGCTCGCCGCTCTCGGGGTCGAACAGCTCGACCTGACCGGTGAGGACATCGATGTACTGGTAGGACTGACGCGACTTGCGGCCACGACGCTCGTCAACCTCGACGATAAAGACGGCGGGGTGCACGCTCTTGATGGTGCCCATGCGCTCGACGACGCGGGTGCGGCCCATGTTGGCCTTCACCTTAACGCGATCGCCCACCATATCGGTCAGCTTCTCGTGGATGTCGTCGACGTGATTGACTTCCATCTCTTCCATGAACAGGGCCTCCAGAAGGTGCAATTCAAAAAGGGGATAATACCCCTAAGATAGACAAAACTCTAATACTATAGCACCCTGCTGCCGTCATACGCAAGTAGCTTAAAAAGCCCGGTCCCAAATTGACTACTTACAGACTATCGGTGTCCAAGACGATGGTGAACGGACCGTCGTTGACAAGATCGACTTTCATATCGGCGCCGAAGATGCCATGTGCTACTTGCTCGACGTCCTCGCGCACAAGCGTCAAGAAGTACTCGTAGAGCTCGTTGGCGACATCGGGGGCGCCGGCATCCGTAAACGACGGACGGCGGCCGTGGCGGCAGTCGGCAAACAGCGTGAACTGCGACACCACAAGCACCTCGCCGTCGACATCGGCAAGTGCCAGGTTGGTCTTGCCGTTCTCGTCCTCGTTGATACGCAGCCCGCGGAGCTTGCCCCACAGCTTGTCGGCCTCGGCACGCGTATCGCCATGGCCCACACCCAGCAGCACCAGGTAGCCGCGTCCAATGCGGCCCACGCACTCGCCGTCGACCGTCACGCCGGCGTTGAGCACGCGCTGCACCACCGCACGCACGGTCTACTCCTCGCCCGTCAGCTTGGCGGACAGATGCTCGAGCGCGTGGAAACGATGGCTGATGGCGTTCTTCTCGTCCGCCGTCAGCTCGGCCATGGTCTTGCCCGGCGTGTCGACCGGCAGGAACAGCGGGTCGTAGCCAAAACCATGGTCGCCGCGGCCCTCGTGCGCGATAACGCCCTCGCAGGCGCCCTCGCCATAGGTAACCAGACCATCCGTGTCGATGAGCGCAACGACGCTCATAAAGCGCGCGGTGCGATCCTCGTCCGCCACGCCTTCCAGGTTAACGAGCAGCTTTGCATTGTTGGCGGCATCGTCGCCGTGCACGCCCGCATAGCGCGCACTATACACACCGGGCTCGCCGTCCAGCGCGTCGACGACCAGGCCGGAATCGTCGGCGATGGCCATAAGCCCCGTCTCCTCAACCGCAGCCTGCGCCTTGATGATGGCGTTCTCCAAAAACGTCGTGCCGTTTTCCTCGGGGTCCTCAAAATCGCCCAGCTGGCCGAGCGCCACAAAGCGCACCTCGGGCATGACCTTGCCCAAAATGGCCTCGATCTCGGTGAGCTTATGGGCGTTGCCCGTTGCCACGACGATGGTCGCCGCCGGGTCGAGAGTGTCAATGTCGATCTTCTCAAGTGCCATGAGTGGCCTCCTTGTCTCTATAGCAATGCCGCGCCGAGGGCGACGAGGGCCTCTGCCTCTCCCCTCTCAATCAACGGCAGTCTTGTGTCTAGACGTCTCCGCAGATAAAACCTACCAAAATAAACCCGTCCCTTTTGGCAGGTTAGGCGATGGCTTGGCGCTGAAGCTCGATGAGCTCGGCGATACCCTTGTCGCCCAGGTCGAGCAGGGCGTTAAGGCGTTTGCGGTCAAAGGGCGCCTGCTCGCCGGTGCCCTGGAGCTCGATCATCTCGCCGGTGTCGGTGGCGACGAGGTTCATGTCGACCTCGGCATGGCTGTCCTCCGAATAATCGAGGTCAAGCAGAGTATTGCCGTCGACAACGCCCATGGAGATGGCAGCCACCTGGCCGATAAGCGGGATGCGTTCGATCTTGCCCGCCTCGACCCACATGGCGAGGGCGTCGTGCAGCGCCACCCAGGCGCCGGTGATGCTCGCTGTACGCGTGCCGCCATCGGCCTGAATCACATCGCAGTCGACGGTGACGGTGTACTCGCCGAGCGCCTTCATGTTGACGACGGTACGCAGGCTGCGGCCAATGAGGCGCTCGATCTCCATGGAGCGACCCTTGCGGTTGGCGTGTTCGCGCTTGCAGCGCTTGCCGGTCGACGCCGGCAGCATGGCGTATTCCGCGGTCACCCAGCCGGCCTTAGCTCCCTTTCGCCAGCCCGGCACGCCCTCCTCGATAGTGGCGGCGCACAGCACGCGCGTGTCACCGAACTCGGCCAAACACGAGCCGTGGGCGTGCTTCATGACGCCGCGAGTCAGTTTGATGGGGCGCAGCTCATCGGCGGCGCGGCCGTTGGCGCGGTTGACCTGCATATACTCCATGGAAAAATCCTTTCGGCAAAAGGTGAACGTGAGCCTTTGGTCGGCGACCCTATATCTATTTCAGTTCGTCGATATCGATATGCTCAATGCTCTTGAGCGGCTGACCAAAGATAAAGCTGCCCGCCACCGCAAACTCGGCAATGTTATCAGCCGTCGTGGCAAAACGATGCTGCGGCTCGGCGGCGTCGCCCGCCAGCTGCTCGCGGCGCGTGAGGATATCGGTCAGCTCGCGCGTGGTCTCCTCGGCGGAACTCACGACGCGCACCCCAGGCCCCAGCGCATGGCGGATAGGTCCCACCAACAGCGGGAAATGCGTACAGCCGAGCACCACGGTATCGATACCGTGGTCGCGCAGCGGCTCAACCGTGGCACCCACCAGCGCGCGCACGGCAGGCGTATCGAAGATATCCTCGTTCTCAAGCCACTGTTCCTGCAGATGTGCACCCGAGGCGAGCTCGTGTTCGACAACCTCGACAAAGCTCGAGGCAGGACAGCCGTATACATCGACGCCGGCATCTAGATCCTGAATGGCGCGCGTGTAGGCGCCCGAGCGAATGGTGAGGTTGGTGGCGAGCACGCCCACGCGACGCGTACGCGTGCTGTTGATTGCTGCACGGGCACCCGGCGCAATCACGCCGATCACGGGAACGTCGAGCACCTGCTGGGCCAAACGCAAGGCCGCAGCGGTCGCCGTGTTGCAGGCGATGACCATAATCTTGACGTCGTGCTTCGAAAGCCAACGACCCGCCTGCAGCGCAAACGAGCGCACCTCATCCTCGGTGCGCGTGCCGTAGGGGCAGCGCTTGGTGTCGCCAAAGTAGTAGACGGACTCGTGCGGCAACGCCGTCGCAATCGCGCGCGCAACCGTCAGACCGCCCAAACCAGAATCGAACACGCCAATCGGGCGCGTGTCGCCTGCCGGATTCTCGATATCGGACATTACCTCACCAGTCTCTCTCGAAAAGACATGTCCACGTGCGGCGACGCCGCGCTACGAACGCGCCGCGACCAGCAGCTCTGCCGTCGCCGCCCAACCGTCGACAATTTTGCCGCGCGTAACGAAAGCGTTCTCGCAAGCAGCCAGGAACTCGAGCGCGCCGGCGCTCGTCAGGCCATTCTCGACCAGGCAGAACGTGCCCACGTGATCGGCCATGTAGAAGTCGGACTCGGAATCGCCGAGCGCCAACGTCTCCTCGCGCTCGATCCCCAGGTGCTCGCAGAAGCGCGCAATGGCGACGCCTTTGTTGAGGCCCGCGGGGTTGATGTTGAATGCGCGACCGTCCTCGACGCGATCGAGCTCGAGCGTCGTCGGCTTGGACAGGTGAGTCAGATGGCCGTTGCAAGCCCAGATCAGACCGCAGCCGGCCTCGTCCAGGATGGCCTGGACCTCATCGTCGGGCACATCGCCGCGCATGCCGACGGTGACCTCACGGTATTTGTAGCCGGTCGACATGTCGTTGTGGTACTCGATCTTGTGCGGCCAGCGGGCAAGGATCTTCTCGCACACGCCGGTCTGCTCGATCACCTGGTGCGGCGTGAAGCCACAGGCGGGGTCGTAAGGCATGTCACCGGTCAGATACTCCCAATCGTTGGCTTTGAGGTCGTACATAACCAGGCCGCCCATCTCACCAATGTAGGAGTTGAGGCCGAGCACGCGCGCGTCCTCGTGGATCATGGTGCGGTTGCGGCCCGAGGTGGGAACCACCTGAATACCAGCGCGAGCGAGCGCCACGACGGCCTCGACGAGTTTGGTCGAGGGGTTGCCGTCGTTGTCGCGCAGCACGCACGAGCCGGGTGCAAGCATCGTGGCATCCAGGTCGGTAAAGACGTACTTGACCTTGGCCAAGCGCTCGCGCATCTCGCCCGAAAGCTCAGCGACGGTCGGCAGGGTATTGTGGGACATGGTTACTCCGTTTACGTAGAAGGGTTTGGACTTGGACGGCATGTTTTGATTGAGGGAACACGCTTATGGCGACAGCGCACTCAGGGCGCCGCCGCCATCATGGTTCATTAGTCAAACTGGGTAACATCGATCAGGCGATTGGCCAGCGAAAGGTCGCTCTCGATGGGCACGAACTCGTCGCCCACGTGCATGAGCTCCTCGTCACCCTTTGCCAGCAGCAAGACAATGGTGGGAGCATCGGGGTTGACGTACTCCTCGCGCGCCGCCTTGAACGCCGCATGCACAGCGGCTTCGCGGTCGAGGATGATCTTGTTCGGCGTATCGTCGGGAACATGCTCGGCAAGCTCGCGACAGACCTTCATCGGGTCCTCGTGAGCTGGATCCTCGTTCGTAAAGATCATCAGGTCGGAATACGGTGCGGCCTCGCGTGGCAATTGCTCGCGGCGCTCCTGCGCCTTGCCGCCGGCGGCGCCAAACAGCGCAATGACGGGGCTAGCGGGAAACGCGCGCTTGACCGACGAAAAAAGCGAACGGAACGAAAGCTGGTTGTGCGCATAGTCAACGACGCAGATCACGCGGCCGTCCTTCGACTCCACGACCTCCATGCGGCCCGGCACACGCAGTTTGGAGAGGCCCTTCTTGATAGCCTCGATACCGATGCCGATCTCGCGCGCAGCGGCGATAGCGACCAGCGCGTTTTCCACGTTAAAGTCGCCCGCGATACCCAGCAGGACCTTCTCCCCCGCCTCGGGCTCGTCGGCGCTCATGCCGTGCAAGTTGAACTCGATGTTAAAGCCGAGCATGCGGACATCGCTCGCCCACAGACTTGCCTCGGGATGCTCGACGCCAACGGTCACCAAGCGCTCGGCCGTCGACGCTGCCTCTAGCACACGGTCAACCTCATCGGTGCCCAGATTCACCACGGCGGTCTTTGCCTGGTCAAAGATCCTAAGCTTGCTCTCAAAATAATCCTCAAACGTGGGGTGTTCGATCGGCGAGATGTGGTCGCGGCCGATGTTGAGGAAGCACGCCACGTCAAACGGCAGATTCTCGACGCGTTGGTACTTGAGCGCCTGGCTCGAGACCTCCATGACCATGGACTGGCGACCGGACGTGCGGCAGTTGGCGATATGGCGCCAAACCTCGGGGGCCTCGGGCGTGGTGTTGGTGCTCTCGTAGCACTCGATACCATCGTCGGTACTCACCGAGCCGATCATGCCGCAGGACTCGCCCGCCGCCTTGATGATGGACTGGAGCATAAAAGCGGCCGTGGTCTTTCCCTTGGTGCCGGTGATGCCCACGATCTTGACGTCGTGGTCGGGACGGTCGTAGACCTCCGGCGGCAACAGGGCCATGGCCGTGCGAACACTATCAACAACCAGCATCGCAGCACCGCTCTCCTGCGCCAGCGGCTCCAGAGACTCGACCAGCGACTCCTCGCACACAAATGCGACGGCGCCCGCATCGAGCGCCATGCTCAAAAACGCGGGCTTAAAGGCAGCACCTTTGCAAAAGAATACGTCACCTGCCGAGACCGCGCGCGAATCAAACGAGCAGCCGGTCACGGCGCGCTCGTCAACCTGCTCTGATGCGCGCAGCTCGCCGCACACATCGAGAAGCTTGGCAAGCGTATCGACCGTGGTCACGGTCGCGGAATCCGAATGGTGCATCTTTCACCTTTCTCAGCCATTTGGCAGGGACGGTTTTATAGTAACTGAAACGCACCCACGCAAAAACGGCTCCCGGAGGAGCCGTTACGCGCAGGCGTTCGTAAGCCGAGGCTAGGCAGCCTGAACAGCGGGCTGGTCCTCGTCGATAAAGAAGCGCTTGTACCACACTAGGAACACGAGCGGCGTATAGATCTTGCGCTGGAAATCGCCCTTGCCCGCAAAGTGCAGATCGAGCAGGTGCATGAGCTCGTCGGTATTGAAGAACTCGCTTGCCCACGGCGCGGTGAAGTACTCCTTGACATAGTCGTACCACTTTTGCTCGCGCAGCCAGTAGACAATCGGCACCGGGAAGCCCACCTTGGGACGGGTGGCCCACTCATCGGGCAGCGACTTGTTGGCAGCGTGGCGGAGTACCTGCTTGTTGCCGTTCTCGTTGATGCGGTAGCGATCGGGAATGTGCTCGGCGAACTCCATGACTTTGCGGTCCAGGAAGGGCACGCGCAGCTCCAGCGAGTGCGCCATGCACATCTTGTCGGCCTTGAGCAGAATGTCGCCCGGGAGCCACATGTTCATGTCCAGGTACTGCTTCTTGACCAGTTCGGGCTGACCCTTCACGCGTGCGTAGATGGGTGCAGCGAGCTCAAAGGCGCCATCGCCGGTGTTGTACTCGGGCTTGAGCACGCCGTCGACCTCGCGCTCCGGCCATACCAGAGCCTGTCCCAGGAACGACTTCTCGGGGATCTCGGCACCCTTGACCAGGAAGTTATGTCCCTTGAAGTACGGCATATGCAGCGCCAGGTTACCGAGCGCGCGACGGATGGGCAGCGGCACCATCTTTTTGTACTTGCGCACCGGGACCGTGTCCTCGTAGTAGGCGTAGCCGCCAAAGAGCTCGTCGGCGCCTTCGCCCGAAAGCACGACGGTAACGTCCTTGCGGGCCATCTCGGCCAAGAACCACAGCGGCACGGAAGACAGGTTGGACTGCGGCTCGTCCATGTGATACTGGATGTCCTCGAGCGCACCGAAGAACTCGTCGGCGGTAATCATCTTGCGAACGTTCTCGACGCCGAGCTTATCGGAAAGTTCCTTGGCGTAGTTGGTCTCGTTGAAGTTCTTGTAGTCAAAGCCCACCGAGAAGGTCTTGTCGGGCATGAGGCAAGCGGCGATGTAGCTGGAGTCGACGCCACCGGAGAGGAACGACGCGACCTTGACGTCGGCGATGCGATGGGCCTCGACACTCTCGTGCACGACCTCGTCCAGCTCATCGACATACTCTTCGAACGGCTTCTCGACGGCAGAGTAATCGCAATCCCAGTAGCGCTCGATGTTCATCTTGCCGGTCGGGATATCGACGGTAAAGTAGTGCGCCGGCGGCAGCTTGTAGACACCCTCGAAGAAGGTCTCCTCAGTCGCCGAATACTGCAGCGTCATGTACGGACGCAGAGCCTTTTTGTTGACCGCCTTGTGGAAGTGCGGGTAGTCCAGGAAGCTCTTGATCTCGGAACCAAAGAGCACGCCCGGAGCGCCGTCGCCCGCATCGGCCATGGGATAGTAGTAGAGCGGCTTGATGCCAAAGATGTCGCGGGCGCCAAAAAGCTTGTTCTTCTTTTTGTCCCAGATGACGAAGGCGTACATACCGCGCAGACGATCGAGTACGGCCTCGCCCCACTCCTCGTAGCCGTGCAGGAGGCTCTCGGTGTCGGCGCCGCAGTGGAACTTGTAGCCCTTGGCCTCGAGCTCGGAACGGAGTTCTTGGAAGT
This sequence comes from Collinsella sp., assembly GCA_048484635.1. GTDB lineage: Bacteria > Actinomycetota > Coriobacteriia > Coriobacteriales > Coriobacteriaceae > Collinsella. The sequence goes on along the minus strand of DBFWDM010000040.1, from coordinate 868 downwards.
TGTAGATCTCGCCGTTGAAGACAATGACGACGCTGCCGTCCTCATTGGCCATGGGCTGAGCGCCGGCCTCGGTCAGGTCGAGGATCGACAGGCGGCGGAAGCCCAGGGCAACGCGGCCGTCGATAAACTGACCGCCCATGTCGGGACCGCGATGGACGATGCGGTCCATCATCTTGGTGAGCACCTCGGATTGGTTATCCGTCCCACCGACAAAACCGACAAAACCGCACATATACTATCCCCTCTGCTGTTGCTGGGCATCAAATCGAATCAGTAGCTTTTGAGTATACCCGAAGGCGTAAAGAGGGGCGGAATGTTCAGGCAATCTCAACTGAATCAGCTCCGCTGTGACACGCGCCGGTTACCTTTAATGGATATGAGGTGAATGGGGCGATTGTTTTGCTATACTCTCTCCGCACGGGCGATTGGCGCAACGGTTAGCGCAGGTGCTTTACACGCACAAGGCTGGGGGTTCGAATCCCTCATCGCCCACCATTGAATTGGAAACGGTCCTCGAAAGGGGACCGTTTTTGTTTGGGCCCAGCGCATGGGATTCGAACCCTAAGGACCCCTTATTTCAAGGTCCGTGGCCAAATAATGGCAAAAATGAGTACTGCTACTTTGCTTGCAACATATAAACAGATAGTGTTTGCTTAGGTTACGCAACATATGTCCATTATAAGGACTAACAGTCAGATCAAAATCGTGTATTCATCGCCATTTCGACGGTAGCGCGCAGAGATGTGGTGTAAGAGGCGGGGCATGCCCCGCCTCTTCCCTTTCTTGAAAGGGAGGGGACACCGCCTAGAATTCGTCGTTGGAGTAATGAAGGTGACGAATGGAAGGAAAGGCGATGCCCCAAGAAGAG
>DBFWDM010000039.1:0-7034 GCA_048484635.1 Collinsella sp. | reverse complement strand
GAACACGGCGTCGTAGCCCTCGTCGGCGACCTTGTCGGCGAGCGCGGTCATCTTCTTGCCGGTCTCGTAGAGCGCCTTGCCGTCCTCGAGATAGCCCTCCTGGTCGAAATGCATGATCTCGATCTTCTCGGTTTCCTTCATTTGTCTCTCCTTTCTGGGGTTGTTTCCACATCCCCCATGCCAACGGGCATCAAAACCCGCTTACATTCCGTAACACTCAGCCGCTTTGGCCTTAAGCGCATTGACTGACTCTTCGTAGCCCTCTGCCTTGACCTCCATTTGCTTGGAGACGGCATCGAGATACGGGTGCACGTTCCATGACTTCAGACGCTCGGCGATCATGGCCGCAATCGTCTGGAAGAACACAAGATTGGGAATTGCGCTGAGCAGCGGAGCCACCTGAGGCACCGCAACCTCGTGAGCCCTACCCTTGGGATGGGCCGTGAGCAGCACCGTTTTTGCCGTAACGTTCGATAGCGCATCGGCGATATTCGCAAGACGCTCCGACCCCTGCGGATCGTCGACGATAAACACCAGATAGCCCGGAACGATCTGCATTTCGGGACCGTGGACGAACTCCTCGCCTTCGTGATGCATGGCAGGAATCTTGATGGTCTCGCTCAGCTTGAGCGCTGCCTCCTCGGCAACACCATAGTTGGGGCCGTTGCCGACGACCATGGCGGGCATGTGCTCAGAAAGCTCGAGCATGTGATCTTGGACATATGCCTCGGCGGTCTTGCACATCACGGCATTAGCCTGGATAGCCTCGCGCAGGTCATCAAGACGCTGAGCAACGCCCTTGGCGTCAATCGTTCCGCGCGCCTGACCGCCGTAAATACCAAAGAGCACCAGGTACTCAACGAGAACCTCGACGCCCAGAGTCACAAAGTCCACCGACTCGACGCCCACACCGTAGTCAAGAACGATGTCAGCGTGTTCCTTGATGGGTGCCTCGACGTTTGCCGTGAGCGCAACTGCAGCCATATCGTGTGCGCGCATGTAATCGAGCGCCGCAATCGTATTGGTTGAATAGCCGCTCTGCGAGACGGCAATGTTAAGCGCATGCTGTGGATAGGTGTGTTCAAAATCGACGAAGGCCTCGGGCGTCACAACGGACACCTGCATCTGCAGCGCATCTTGCAGGTAATCGCGGGCGCAATCCGCAGCATGGCGCGACGAACCCGAAGCAACGATGCGCAGCGCGTCAAAAGAACCGGACTGGAAAATATCAACGAGCTGCGCTACCAGCTCAGACGAACGCTCGAGGTTCTCTCCCATACGCACATGGGCAAGCTGAACGTAATCGAGCATCTTCATCGTCTCACCTCGTAACAAATCATTAGTATTTGATACCAATCACAGTTACAGCTTACGGCTTTTTGATACCTCTTTGTCGATTAATTTATCCCCTTCGGCGAACGGTCGATTTTGAGCCATGTAAGGTTGTATATACAGCTGACCCAACGATCAAAACTGGTTAGTTTCCCAGCCGTTATTCACAAAATACCAGCTAGTACGTATAGGTGTAGCCGCCCGTATCGCCACGATTGAAGGACTTTACATACTCGATAGCCTGACCGCTCGCGTCATAGCTCACGCATTCCAAAAGCAAAACAAGATCGCCCTGTTCCAGTCCAAGGAGGCCGGCATCTCGTGCGCCCAGTGCCTCGATATCGAGCTTTTCCTGTGCCATGACTGGCTTTCGGCCCAGCATCTCATAGGTCTCGTACAAACTGAAGACCGACACGTCAATATCTTCGATGGTTGGGAACAGCAGGCAGGGAATCAGCGCCGTCTCAATCGATACGGGGCTACCGTTTATGCAGTTCAGGCGTCGAACGGAATAGAGCAGGTCGTCCTCGGCGATGCCAAACAGGTCGGCGTAATATGGCCCCGCATAACGCTTGGAACGCGCGAGAATACGGACGGACGGCTCGCCGCCCGAAGCACGGACCGATTCACGGAAACCGACCGTGCGTTCAAAAAAAGCAGGTACTTTCTGCGCCACAAAGGCACCTTTTCCCCGAACACGGCGAATCTGCCCGCGCCGAACCAGCTCATCGACAGCGCTTCGGATGGTCAAGCGTGTCGTACCAAATTCCTCGGCGAGGTCTTTTTCGGACGGAATCATGGAACCCGTGGGATATGCACCGCGCTCGATACGTTCCTCGATGCAGCGTCGAATGCGCATATAAACCGGGGTGGCATCTACTGTTTCAGCCATTGTTCACCTGCCACGCTCCTCATGCCGTTCTCTTCGCCGTTATCGGCAAAGCGGAACTTTGTGGGCAAAATCACCGATTTGCAATGCTCCACAAAACGCATGTCCTTATCAAATTCGATCGAGCTCTCATAGAACACCGGCGTTCCCTCTTCTTGCTGGAGCAGCTCGGCCTCTTCGACGTTCAAACGCGAGATGGAGATATGCTCACGTCCATGCTCAACGCGCACGCCACCTTCTTTGAGCAAGACATCGTAAAGGCTCTCACACTCAAAATCGTGCTCGGGAAGCGATGGGCACAGGGACAGGTTAACGTGAGCGGTCTCGATTGACGCCGGCTCGCCCTCAATAAGTCGAACGCGCTGCATGCGGAGCAAGGGAGCGCCTACAGCCACCCCAAGCTTGTCGGCAAGCGCCTCATCCGCCTCGATGGTCCCGGTGGAAACCAGACGAGAAGAGGGGTGCAGGCCGGCAGTCCGCACAGCATCGGAAAAGTTATACGTTTCCTGGAAGATGTTCAGCGGCTTGGGAGGACACACATACGTGCCCGATCCGCGACGGCTCTCGAGCGTTCCACACGAGATAAGCCGCGTGATACCGGCACGCAACGCCGTACGCGAAACGCCAATCTCTTCGCACAGCACGCGCTCGGCCGGCAGGCGATCGCCGCCGGCAAGCTGATGGTGCTGGATATACCAAAGAATTCCCTCAACAGCATGATCTTTGGGGGGAATTGCATAAGATTCGCCTGCCATTGCACAGACTCCTCATTCAGAAACGTATGCCGCCAAAATTAGGCCAGCCCTCCCATGGCATCAAATTCTGCCTTGATCTTCTCGGCGACATTCCGATACGACTTATATAGACTTGAATCGCGTTTGACTTCGTCGGTCATAACGGGAATCTCTAATTTGGAAACCTCGTCTTTTCCCGTCTGAACCGCCACAACAACGCCCATACCAAGACACATATTACGCTTGGCAGCATTTATTTTTGCTGCCTTGGCAGGATTTGCCAGGATACGCTGGGCAAATTCCTGTTTAGAGACCGCTTCTTCGGCCTCCGGATCGCCCGCCTCGGCCACTTCGCACTGCAACACGTCCGCATAGTCAAAAATCTTCGGCTCGCCGCCGCGCTGATGCACGGCCCACTTGCGGCGCGTGGCATCCTGGTAGATGGCCGGCAAAAATGTAAACCGCGGCGGGTCCAAAATCGTATCCGTGATGGTAAACACATCGGGATCAAAGGCATCCTGCGGGTTTTTCTTCTTGAACAGCCCCATATCAGCCTCCCGTACTAGCATTAAACAACTCAAGCTGAATATAGCACCAATTTCAAGCCGCTGCCTTACCCTATCGGTGCGCGGCGTCTATGGCTCGCCCAGCGGAAGAGTTAACGGACGAGGGCCGGGGTGCCTGCCTTGTTTTGAGAAGTGGGCTCCGCGAACTTCTCAAAACAAGGCAGGTACCCCGGCCCCGCCGGCAAATAGTGGACACTCCGCATGCAATCTATGCAAACAAACAAGTACGTTTAGCTACATTCGGTAAGTTCGAGCACGCTGCCCTTAACGATAAGCGCCGGCTCCAGGACGACCTCTTCGGCACGCCTGCCGCCCCTACCGGCAAGACGCTTGGACATGCAGCCAAAAGCATGCTCCGCAAGGACACCAGGATCCTGCTCAATCGCGGTCAGCGCCGGCTCAAAGAGAACGTCGGCCGCCGAGTTGTCATAGCTCACCACCGAGATATCGCCCGGGATGCTCTTCCCCATCTCGTGCAAGCGCTTGAGCAGACCGAGGGCGATGTTATCCGAACTTGCGAACACAGCGGTGGCATCAGTTGCGAGCACCGCCTCCGAGGCCTCGTAGGCACTCGGAATGTAGTACTCGCTCTCAAACTCCAAACGTGCGTCGATAGGCAGGCCAACCTCGCGCAGCGCGCGCTCATAACCAGCAAGTCGCTTACGCCCCGTATTGGAACGGCGCGCGTTAACCAAGCAGGCAATGCGACGGTGGCCTTGCTCGATCAGATAGCGGGTGGCCATATAGCCGCCCATCTCGTGGTCGAACATCACCTTGTCACACTCGAGCCCCTCAATGGCACGGTCGACCATCACGGCAGGGATAGGCAGATGGCTGACTTCTTCGCGCAGGGCGCGGTCGTCGGAGAACTCGTCGCCCACAACCAGGAAGACGCCATCAACGCCGCGCGTTACCAGCTGGCGCAGCAGCTCCAGATCGTCATCGGCGCTTCCACCCGAGCTGGTAATGAAGAGCGCATAGCCGTCCTCGCGGCAGCGCTTTTCCAGGCTACCGGCGAGCGAGGCAAAAAAGCGGCTCTCGATGTTAGGGACGATAAGGCCCAGCGTGCGCGACTCGCGCATGACCAGACTACGCGCAATCTGGTTGGGGACATAGTGGTTGCGCGCCGCGACCTCCTTGATGAGCTTGCGGTTTTCTTCCGAGATGCGACAGGGCCGGTTATTGAGAACAAGCGAGACCGACGAGGGGGAAAGCCCCACCTCCTGGGCGATCTGCTTGAGGGTGACTTTGTTGGCCATCTCGCTCCTTCCAGGTTTACGCGCAATCTCTTGAAAGTATAGCGACCGCCCCTCTACCTCGGTGATAAACACTTTACCAATCCGGTAGACGGCTGTTTTATCGCCGCCAGCGCACCAAATCCGTCCGGGTGGGGTATATTGCAATCGATTGATGACAACGACCACCAAAAGGCGGATATTCGTATGCACGAGAATGACTTTTTTAACGAGGACCTGCTCTGCGCGCTCGCCGGTGTTGCCGGCGAGGACAACGTGTTGATGAGCGAGCCCATGCGCGAGCACACCACGTTTAAGATCGGCGGCCCGGCCGACGTCTTTGTCACGCCCGACACCGAGCAGGTCCTCATCGCCACGCTCGATACCTGCTATCGCTGCGATCTGCCCCTCACCATCGTGGGCAACGGCTCCGACTTGCTCGTCGGAGACAAGGGCATCCGCGGCATCGTCGTGGCACTGGGCGAGGGCCTCTCCGACATTACGGTCAACGGCACGCACGTTACGGCAGCAGCCGGCGCCTTGCTTTCCGATGTCGCCGCGGCGGCAGCCGAGGCCGGTCTCACCGGCATGGAGCCCATCTCGGGTATCCCCGGATCGGTCGGCGGCGCCTGCTACATGAACGCCGGCGCCTATGGCGCCTGCATGGCCGATGTGCTGGAGTCTGTGCGCGTCTACAAGCCCGCCCGCATGCTCGACGACGGTACCCGCGGCAGCGGCAACATCATCGAGTTCGATGTCGACGAGCTTAACCTGGGCTATCGCAAGAGCCGCATCGCCGACGACGGCTTTATCGTGCTTTCGGCTACCTTCAATCTCGCCCCGGGCAACGCCGCGATGATCAAGGCCGACATGGACGACTACCGCCAGCGCCGCGAGGACAAGCAGCCACTCGACATGCCGAGCGCCGGCTCCACCTTCAAGCGCCCCGAGGGCTACTTTGCCGGCAAGCTCATCATGGATGCCGGCCTGCGCGGCCATGCTGTCGGCGGCGCGCAGGTGAGCGAAAAACACTGCGGCTTCATCGTCAACGCCGACCACGCCACCGCCGCCGACGTCGACGAACTCATCCGCCACATCCAAGCAACCGTCAAAGACCAATTCGGAGTAGACCTAGAACCCGAAGTCCACCGAGTCGGCGAATTCCTTTAACAAAGAAGGCCCCGAAAGGGGCCTTCGCCATCTTTATATCAGACAACCAGTCCGGTGTATCGCGCTTTGAACCCGGAAGGTCCGGGACTGCGGGCGAGGCATAAGGTTGGTCGCGAGTTCCGCACGCAAAGAAGGCCACTTAATGTGGCCTTCGTCTTGCGCAGGACTGTAGAGCAGGCAACCTTATGCCTCGCCCGCAGTCCCGGACCAACCAGCTTCAAGCCGCAGTTACGACAGCGCAATACCGCCAAGCCAGCCCCAGCGCACGCCAGAGCCAGTGCCGTAGAACCCAATGAACGAGTCAAGCGACCTCGACGTGATGGCGCCCTCGTTACTCATAACGATGCCGCCGCCAACGTAGATGCCCACGTGGCCATAGATCAGGCCCGGTATGCCGGTACCGCTATGCGATGAGTCGGCAACAATCATGCCCACCTGCAGCGCCGAGCGGTCGGAGCTATAGCACCAGGCGTTAAACATATCGCACGCGTTACCGCCAAAGTAGCCAACGCCGGCGTTACGGAAGACATTGGTAACCCACGCCGCGCACCAGTTCTGCCCCGGCGAAGGCGTGGAGTAGCACGCGTTGACGACGGCCTGCTGCTTGCCCGAGCCGGCATTCTGCTGCGGAGTTCCGGGCGCATACGATCCACCACCCGAGCTCGAACCACCCGAGTAGGAATTGTTCTTGTTCGCGGCGGCCGCGGCAGCGGCGGCGGCCTTCCTGGCAGCCTCCTCGGCCTGGGCGGCAGCGAGAATCTCTGAATCGCGCTGAGCCATGAGCTCCTTGACGTCGTCGGAAAGACCGCTCAGCACGGTCTGGACTTCTTGCTGCTTGGCCTGCATGTCCTGCATCTGGGCAGTCTGCTGGTCCTTGAGCTTCTCCAAGTCGGCCTTCTGCGACTCAAGCTCGGTCTTTTGCGCATCGAGCTCTTCCTGGATGGTCTGAATGTCCTCGATGGCGTCGCGGTCGCTCTTGTTGATCTTCTCAACATAGTGCGCATTGGCGACGAGCTCCTCAAACGAACCCGAGGCGAGCAGCAGCGACAGGATGTTGGTGCCGCCCGACTTATAGCTGGCGGAAACGCGATCGGAAAGATCGTCGCGC
>DBFWDM010000038.1:0-34932 GCA_048484635.1 Collinsella sp. | reverse complement strand
AAATGGTTCGATGTCTGCCCGGATGCGACACATCTGGTGTGTCCATCCTCGCAGTATCCGGTTCTCAAGGTGCACGCCTGCGCGGCTCATCCGGTCCGACCGGGCCGCGCGGCAAGGAGATATATTGCCAGACCGGAGGGCCCCCGTGGGCGGGAATTGCGCACTCCATATTTTGTACACAAATGAATTGATCCTTCAGTTGTTCCACTGAAGTCATGTCTGAAGCATCGGCTTCTGGTATTGGCGATGACCAGCTGGTTTATAGGTGTTGAGGCATCGGTCATCTCTGGTTCGCTACTTTACTCTAAAGACATCAGGTTTTGGTTTCCTGTCGGTAAAAGGCTGGTTTTGGCCGCCAGACGTCCTTATATATAGAGAAGATCTGGTTCGAACCCGTGCACCGGCAACAAAAAAGCGACCAACCGGAGTCGATCGCTTTCTATTCTATGGTGGGCCGTCAGGGGTTCAGCCTGCTCCGCAGGCGGCCGCTGCGGCGCTTCGCGCCTTGCGCGCTGCGCTGGCAAACGCTCACGCGTTTACTCAGCTCCGCGCTCCGACGGGTTCGAACCCATGAAAGGGCGACAAAAAAGACGGCCAACCGGAGTTGACCGTCTCAACAATCTTGGGTGGGCCGTCAGGGGTTCGAACCCTGGACCTTGGGATTAAAAGTCCCCTGCTCTGCCAGCTGAGCTAACGGCCCGCGGGTGGCATTGTATCACGGTCTGGGACTATTCCCAACTCCATTGGCCGTTCTGGAAAATCACAACTTCACGTCCATCAGGCGTAATGCCCGTAATATCGATGTCGTCCGTGCCGATCATAAAATCGACGTGCGTGCTCGAAACGTTGACGCCATGCTCCAGGAGCTCCTCCTTGGACATGTCATACCCACCCTCGATGCATTCGGGGAAACCGACACCTAGCGCGAGATGGCAGCTAGCGTTCTCGTCATAGAGCGTATCGTAGAACAGAACACCACTTTCGCGGATCGGCGTGTTCTTGGAAATGAGCGCGACCTCTCCCAGGTGAGCAGCGCCCTCGTCAGTATCGATGATACTTGCGAGCGTTGCCTTGCCCACGCGGGCGTCGTAGTCCACCACGCGGCCGCCCTCGAACTTAATCCAAAAATCGTCGACTTTATTGCCGTGGTGGATGAGCGGCATGGCCGAGTACACGATACCGTCGGCGCGCATGCGATCGGGCGAAGTGAAGACTTCCTCGGTGGGAATGTTGGGGAAGAAAGGGTGCCCATCGGGCGTCTTGCCCTTGCCGCCGGCCCACTCGTGACCTTTCGTCATGCCAATCATCAGATCGGTTCCATTTGCCGCGGTATAGCGCAGGCAGTCGAAACGATTTTCGTTCAGAAAGCGCAGGTTCTTTTCAAACGCTGCATCGTGAAGCTCCCAGTCGCTCTCCGGATCTTGGACGTCAGCACGGGCGGTATGCAGGATCGCATTCCACAGCTTGTAGACTGCAACCTCATCCGGGTCATCCGGGAACACCTCGCGCGCCCAGGCAACAACCGGCGCACCGGCAATGCACCACGGGTTGATGTTGTAATCCAGTCCGCGGCGGAAAGTCTTGCACTGCGTGTTCCTTGCCTTGGATGCCGCGGCAGGCTTAGCGGGGTCAATACCCTTCAGAGCAGCGGGATCGGCACCCTCGATAAAGATAAAGCAAGCACCGTCCTGAGCCAGAGAATCCAGCTGCATGCGCTTCCACTCGGGAGTCTGCTCAAAATAGCTTTTCTCGACATGCTCGTACGTAAGCCTCGTCACGGCGTCGTCGGCCCAGATGACCGTCACGTGGCCGGCGCCGGCGTCATAAGCCTCCGAGACCACCACGCGCGCAAACGAGGCGCACTCGACGGGAGACTGAACGACGACTTCCTGGCCGGGCTTAACGTTTACGCCCTTGCGGACAACCAGGCGCGCATAGTTTTTAATCTTAGGCTCAAGGGACTTCATACCCTCCAGAGCCTCTTCGACCGTCAGGGCAGCTCGAATCATGTGCCACTCCATCTATCTATAGGACAGTAAAAAGGCGCGCCGCGAAAACGACGCGCCTTATATCTTAGCGATATCTATAGGTTGTAACGCTGCTACTTCTTCTTGGAGGCCTTCTTGTCCTCTTCGGCAGCCGAGCGCTCGATAACAGCGTTGAGCTTGTTATCAGACATGCCCTCGGCCTGCGTGCGATACATATTACGCAGGGGACGGATGCGCACGAAGTCATAGATGAAGTCACCCAGAATGACGACGTAGGACAAAACAATGCCGACCATCTGGACGGGGCTGGACACCGTGCCAGCGGGAGCGAAGTACAGCGAAGCCCAAATGGCCACGACGAGCACCATGCCGATAGCGAGCACGGCCCACCAGATGCGGCGGCGCTTGGTGTAGTCCTCATCCTGCTTGAGGAGGATATTCGACACCGTGTAGATGCGATCCTCCTTGGCGCGCTGCTTAGCCTTGCGGGCGCGCTTCTCCTCTTTAGAAAGGCCTTCGAGGCTCTCGCCCTTCTCGAGCTCCTTGCGGCGTGCCTTGGATGATGCTGGCACGACGTGAACAGAGCTCGCTGCCTGGCGAGCGGGCTTGGCGGATGCGGCGGACTTGCGCGCAACCCCGGTAACCTCGTGGGATTGCGTGCGCTTGTTCGTGGCGCTGCGGGTACTCACTTACGCGTTCTCCTTCATGCTTGTGAACTGGGAGCCCGTGATGATCTGGAAGGCCTCGCGATAGCGCTCGGATGTGCCATCGATGACCTCGGCGGGCAGATGCGGGGTCTCCCCCGTCATATCCCAGTTGGCCTTGAGCCAATTGCGGACAAATTGTTTGTCGTAGCTAGGCTGGATCTTGCCCTCCTCGTAGCTGGCGGCGGGCCAGAAACGGCTGGAGTCGGGCGTGAGGCACTCATCGATCAGCGTGACCTTGCCATCGATAACACCAAACTCAAACTTGGTGTCGGCAATGATAATGCCACGGGTCGCTGCATACTCGGCGGCAGCCTTGTAGATCTTAAGAGACAGATCGCGGATCTGCGTGGCGATGTCCTCGCCAACGATCTCGCAGCAACGCTCAAACGAGATGTTCTCGTCGTGATCACCGATCTCGGCCTTCGTGGACGGGGTGAACAGCGGCTCGGGGAGCTTGGAGGCCTCGGTTAGGCCCTCAGGCAGCTGAATGCCGCAGACGGTTCCGTTCTCGTCGTAGGTCTTCTTACCCGAACCGGTCAGATAACCGCGGACGATGCACTCGATAGGAATCGTCTGGGCCTTCTTAACCAGCATGGCGCGGCCTGCGAGATAGTCACGATACTCGGCAAACTCCTCGGGAAAATCCGCCGGATCGATGGAAACGAGGTGGTTAGGAACAATGTCGGCAAACTTGTCGAACCAGAACGCCGAGATGCGATTGAGCACCTCTCCCTTAAACGGAATCTCGTCGGGAAGAATAAAGTCGAACGCAGAAATGCGATCGGTGGCGACCATTAACAGGTTTTCGCCGGCATCGTAGATATCACGAACCTTGCCACGGGAATCCGGACGACGCTCCATCGTTGTCACGTGAGTCACTCCTTACCTAAATACGACAGAAATGCGGGTTTTTCCCGCACGTTTTCGCAAACGCGGAGCGGCAGGGACGAGGCCCCTCCTTCACCGAATAGCGAAAAGCTAGTGCTCCATTGTAGTAGATGCCGCGTCCGCCGTGTGCTCGCGGGGCAGATGAATCGTAAAAGTCGTACCCTTTCCAAGCTCCGACTCCACGGATATGTAGCCATGGTGACGCTCGACGATCTGCTTGGTCACGGCGAGGCCAACACCCAGGCCGCCGGCTTCGCGGGCGCGACTGGCATCGGCGCGCCAAAATCGTCCGAAGATGCGCGACAGATCGTCCTTGGCAATGCCGATACCGGTATCCGAAACGGCAATACTGACATGTTTGCGGTCACTGAGTACCGACACCACAACCCAACCGCCCTCGGGGGTGTAGCGCATGGCGTTGCTCATGAGGTTGATGACGCATTGCGTAATCATGTCGGGATCGGCCTCGACGACATCGTCGTGCCCCTGGGTTTCATCTGCAAAGCGAAGACGAAGGTCGCGGTCGGCAAACAGACGCTCCTGGCCGTTCACAATCGAACGCACAAACGGCACCATGTCCACCGGCTCAAGATTGAGCGGCGCGGTGCTGTTTTCCATACGCGACAGATCCAGCATCTGCTGCACCAGACGGGCCAGGCGACGCGTCTCGGAAGCGACCGTCTCCAGATGCTCGTCGTCGGTAGGATACACGCCGTCTTGCATGGCCTCGACCGTTGCAAGCATGGCCATGAGCGGTGTACGAAGCTCGTGTGCGACATCCGAAGTCAGGCGCTTTTCGTGCTTCATATCTTTCTCGAGCGAGGTGGCCATCTCGTCAAAGGTCTCACCCAGCTGATCGATTTCGTCATCGCCGCGCAAGCCCGTACGAGCGGACAGGTCGCCGTCGCGAATTTGCTTGGCCGTGCTGGTAATACGGTGAATCGGCTTGGTGAGCATGCGCGACACGAGTGACCCGATAACGACCGAAATACAAACTGCAACAACCGCGGCAAGAGCCATGGCGTTAAAGGTCTTCTCCCTAAACGCAGAATCTGCCTTGGTGAGCAGGGCGTCGGAACCGATGGCCCATAGCTTTACCTGTCCGACATGCTCGCCAGAGGACGTAACGATTTCGACGTTGGCAACGCTATCGGAGTCGGTGGGCGCTGACGAGACCGGGCTATGCGAGGCCTTTTTACCGCTCGGGCTGCTCGACGCCGATTCGCTCTCGCGCACATCGGCGGTCGCACTTGCCGAAGGCCATGAGTCGTCATAAACGACAACGCCCTTTTTGTTGACGACCTGCATACTCAGGTCGTCGGACACCAAACTCGATGTCGCGACCGTGCGCAGCTCGCCCGCAGTCCAATTGCCGTTTTCCTCATACGACGTCGCAAGCTTTTCGGCAGCAGAATTGGCGATCTCGACGATATTGGAGCGCGTGTAATCCGAAAAGACGGTGCCCCACACAACGGAGACTACGCCCACCAATACCAATACCGTCATGAGCGATGTCAGGGCAAAAGCCAGGGCCATGCGCGAGGGATAGCTCATCGTTGGCCGTGAATCGGAACGAGGCGTGTTCCAACTAGCCTTGGAACCCGCCTCGTTCTCCTGCTTATGCTTTTGCCCGATTTCAAAGCGCGCAGGTGTCATATGTGATTTCCTTTATTTCTCGTCCGACTTATCGGTCTTGGTCGGAGCCTCGAAGCGGTAGCCGACACCGTGGACGGTGTAGAGCCACTTGGGCTTCTTGGGGTCGTCGCCCAGCTTGGCGCGAAGGTTCTTCACGTGGCTGTCGATAGTGCGCTCGTAACCCTCAAAGTCGTAGCCGAGCACCTTCTCGACCAGCTCCATGCGGTTGTAGACGCGGCCGGGGTGACGAGCAAGCGTGGTGAGCAGCTTGAACTCGGAAGCCGTCAGGTCGACCTCCTTACCCTCGACCAAAATCTTGTGGCCCGAGATGTCAATGACCAGATCGCCAAAGTCGAGCACCTCGACGGCCGGCTCATCGGCCTGGTGGGCACGGCGGAACAAGGCGCGCACGCGCGCGACAAGCTCGCGCGGCGAGAACGGCTTGATCAGGTAGTCGTCGGCACCGAGCTCGAGGCCGATAATACGATCCTCAATCTCGCCCTTGGCCGTCAGCATAATGATGGGGACATCCGAGGTGTCGCGAATGGTGCGGCAAACGCGCTCGCCGGGAATCTTAGGGAGCATGAGGTCGAGCACGACCAGGTCGAACTGATGCTTCTCGAACTCCTCGATAGCGGACTGGCCGTCGCCCACGCCCACAACCCAATAGCCCTCGCGCTCGAGATAGGCAGCGACAGCGTCACGGATTGCCTTCTCATCCTCGACCAGCAGAATCTTTTTTGCATCTGAAGCCATAACACGGCCCCCCTGTCTCAATTAGCTAAGAACAAGCTCATTTTAACGCACCTGAGCCCACCGGGTATCGCATGGGTGCGATAGCTCGGCGGGCGGTACTCATAGTCACAACGCGCTTATTCCCCTGTCGACGCCTTTTTAACCCCTCGGAGACTAAAGAGAGAACAAGCGAGCGGTAACCGTCTCGGGAATCCCCTGACTGTTACGCACCGTTGCGTACGTTAAGAACGAGTTCGATTTACCCGCCGTAGCAGGATAATCGCCATACTCCAAGGCTCGGTCGGGCGACAGAAGCGAGCCGTAGGTCTTAGCCGAAGTGTCAATCAAAAAATGCGACGCCTGAACTTTAACCAGGTATTTGTTTTTCCTTCCCGCAGCGCACGCGAGCGGCTCACGCGAAAGGAAGAGGTACGGCCCGCCCTCGTTACCGATATAGGTGCCCATATTGCCCAGGCTGCCCACACCGCTATACGTCGCCTCAATGGAGAACACGAAGGTGTCTCCCATATACACGGCCTCGAAAGGCGAAACCGACGAAGGAAGCACCAGCTGAGCCCGCTTCGTGTTGTTGCCGTCAGTCAGGTCGATCGCCGTCATACCGTAATAGACGCCCTCATCATTGTGTACACGGGGCGAGATGGTCAGGATGCCGTCGCTCACACGCGGGGCGGATGCGAAGCGGCCCGTCGACTTCCAAATAGTCTCAGGCTTGGACTCGCTGGGCGACTGACGGTAGCAGTACGAATCGTTACTCGTCTTGGTGCCGCCGGACGAAGGCATCTTATACCAGATGACCGACGACCCATACGCCGTGAAGAGCGGCGGATCGTAGTTTTCGCCACCGCGGTCGAGCTCGACAGCGTTGCCGGTAAGGGAGGAGCCTGCAAGGTTTTGCGCATAGAGTTTCCAAGACGCATTGGCGAAGTTCATCTCGACCCACGCGAACACGCCATCACCCGCGCGAACGTCGTAAAACGCATAACCGGTTCCCTCAATGGGATCCTCAATAAGTGTGGTAAGCGAGCCATCGCCCAGGTTGAGCACACCAAGCGTATTGGCATGCAGGGCAGAAGCAGGCGCCATCATCGCGGCAGCGTAGTCGCCATCGCAGTAGTACAGCAGCGTGCCCAGCGGCAGCGTCCACGAGGCCGCGGGCTCAAGATCGATATCGACAGCTTCGTACTCATCGGTGATCGAGACAATCTTCGAATCGTCCTTGATAACCTGCGGCTCGCCAGCGACGTCATCACTCGTGCCCGTTTTTTTCGAGCAACCGGCCAGTACGGCAGCAGCACCGGTAGCGGCGCCACCCAGCACAAAACCTCGACGCGTTATTCCATTCTTAAAGCGATCAGCGATGCTCATTAGGCGATCTCTGCGCGAGCGGCCTCGATAGCGCGCGTAAGCTGATCGGCGCAAGAGGTCTTTTTCATACCGCAGGTATTACCGGCGAGAACCTCGATTACGCGATCGGCGGGAGCGCCTTCGACCAGCCTGGAGATGGCCTTGAGGTTGCCATCGCAGCCGCCGGTAAACTCGACGCCCAGCACCTTGCTGCCATCGTCAGAGAGATTGAGGTGAATATTGCGAGAGCATACACCCTGAGGCTTGTAGTCAAAACTAATCATTGAGATCCCCTCTCAGAAAGAAATTTCAGACGTCTATTATCCCCGCCTGGACCGACTTATTATCGCAAGCACCGATTCAACATCCTACGATGCTTGGACTGGCGGGGGCAAGATTAGCAGTCCGCACCCTGTGCGTGGACCATGCGCTTCTCCCGATACATATTGTGGTCGGCGACGCGATATACATCGGCCAGCGTATTTCCAGCCGTCTCGACGGTCGCCACGCCAATCGATGCGCTGACCGTCAGGGTCTCATCGCTTACCGCGGCAAGACCGAGACGAAGATCCTGTTCCAGCCCGAGCGCAGACTCGTTGTCAGTATGGGGGCAAACCAGCAAAAACTCGTCGCCGCCAACGCGCATCGGCAGGTAATCCGCACCAGCCACCCGCCGCAGCACGGACGCCGTCCGTCGCAGCAGTTCATCCCCCACCTCGTGACCATAAATGTCGTTGGTCCGCTTGAGATAATTACAGTCCACCATAATCGCGCTCACTGGCAAGTCCTCGTTTACCAGGCTATCTCCACGCGATTCCAGATAGTTGCGGTTGCGAAGCCCCGTCAGTTTATCTTGGTATGACAGCTCCTCGGCATGCTTGACCATCGATATGTTGTGCGTCGCCACGACGACCGAATCCAGGCGGCCTTGCTCATCGCGATGCTGGGGGACAACCTGTAGCGAGTACCAAGTGCCTCGACAATCTCGCACCTCGGCAGCCAAGTACGGTACGCCCTCCATGCGTTCGCGAAGCGTACTTATATCCACGAGCCCCACGACCGCTTCGCGGCTTTCGGGGCTCACGATATCCCGGCAGACCGTGTCCATAAAGTCATATGCCTCGCTATGCTCGGCAAACATCTTCGCTATCGCCGGCGACATATTGATTCCCTCGATCTCGAGGGTGTCAAGATGCAAAAGGAAGGTCGAATCGTAGATGGCGCTTATGGCATTGATAATGCCGAGCTGTTTATCCTTTTCGACCAAATTGCGGTGGTCAGCGATATTTCGAGCCAACAGCACCACGACCCAAAACGCAAGGCACACCAAGACGCCGACGGCGACAAATGAAATCCTGTCAGACATGACCTCAGATTTGGGATATAGCGCAAACAGGCGGTAGTCCTTATATGCCGCACGCACGGCATATAAGGTGGTCCCCGATATTCGATACGTGTTACGCCCTCGTCTTTCCAGTCAATTCCGCTATCGGCGAGAAGCCGGGCAAGGGTTATATCGACGGTCGAATCGTTTGAGGAAACGATTTGCGCATCGCGCATCACAAGCACTGTTGGACTCTGATGGAACGTGTTGTTCACAAGGACGTCGGCGATCGTGTATGAATAGTCATCGGCGGGCTCAGCCGCAAGGGATCGATACCCCAACGCTACCCCATCACCGTATGGAACGGCACTCACGGCAAAGTCGACACCGCGGCGCTCGACAGCGGTCGAGTAGGAAACTTTGGACCCTCGATACATCGATGCGATCGACGAACAGGCCAGCTCCTCTCGCCACAGCATGAGTGGATCGCGGCCGTCGATATCGTAATGGGCGACCATATGACCATCGGCGTCCATGACCAACATTCCCGAAAGGCTCTCGGTATGGACATATTCCTCGACCAGATCGTCGTTGACTTCAAATCGATCAGGCGGCAAGAACGTCGCAAACGACTCGAGCGCCGCATCCAAATTGTGCGTCGCCTCGGTTTTTCTTCCCTGTTCATATCGGTCATATTTTTCGCAGGCATTTTTTAAAAACACCATGGTTTCCTGGCCGAACCCAAGCGTTTTATCAAGGCAGCGATGCGTGCCAACCATATAGAGCAGACTCAGTAGGGCAACGCTGGCCACGATGCCGATGCCCACTGCGGCTAAACTCTTTCGGCGAAAGCGGCGCTCGTCATTTGTCATGATTCCGCTCCTTGGCCGCCTGTCGTCGCTCCCGCTTTGTAATTGTCCACAATGTGCTCTATCGTGCCGTCTCGATCCATGTCGGACAGTGCGGTGTCGAGGTTTTTGACGTACTCCCCCTCATAGCTATCATCAAACGCGACGCCCAGGTCAACCGTCATAACGTTGTCGGCGAACACACGATAAACGCCAGGATACTGGGCAACGAGTCGATCAAGCGACTGAACGTCCGCCATCCAACAGTCGACATACCCTTTGGCGAGGGCGGCTTTGCAGAGTTCGGCAGAACCATATGATTTGATTTGCACGTCCGGCGAGATATCCAGATCCCCTGCGAGCAATCGGCGTTCGCTCACCGAGCCCGCAATCACCGCAATGGTCTTGCTTCCATCGAGATGCGCCAAGGACGTGATGCCACTCGTTTTCTTGGCGGCGACCGAAACCGTCAGGGTCAAATACGGCTCAGTCCAGTAATACTTATCCTCGCGATAACAGGGAGAATAGTCGCACCACAGGCAATCGATATCGCCGTTTTTGAGTAGGCGATCACGGTCATTCCAAGATATGTCGATAAATTGCGGCTTGATCCCCGCGCGCTTGCAGGCCTCGCGGGCGATGTCGATATCGATACCGGCGTAATCGCCCGTGGTATCGACATACACATAGGGGTCGTTATCCGTAACGCCGATTTTGAGTACCGGGAGGTCTTTGTCGGCTTCATTCGGGGAGGAAGAGCTGCTTCGAACGGTATACGTCAGGGCGCCCGCACAGACGGCAACAAGAAGTATGAGCGTAAGCGAGACGATGGCGGCTCGCTTGGTACGTCCGGGCACGCGCCTCCCTTCATCGAAACAGCAGTCGGATTTCATTTTATACCCGGGGCTGAGCCGGCAATAAAAAAGCGCCTCACCCAAGATGGGCAAGGCGCCAAAGGTTGAAATGCATCCGCAAGCGGTCGAATTAGGTTAGCCCTACTCGAAGCTCAGCTGCTCCCGAATGCACCCCGACCGCTGCCTCGTTCAGGCCGTTGGCGCCGACCGCGTATCTGGCGGTTTCCGACGCGCCGCACTGCACGCGACACACGGGCTGAAGTCTTTAACGTAAAAGCCCCGTTGGTAAAACGAGTTACCAACGGGGCTTGGACTGAAAGGTCGCGCTTAAACGAGAGGGCGCCCTAACACTCGAGACGTTTGCGCATAAGCGCGAAGGCAATCAGCGAAGCGCCGACAACGGTCATAATAAAGGCGACGGCAAGGGTTTGGTCGCCCGTGTTGGCGAGCGCACCCTTAGTAGTCTTAGCGGACGTTTTGGTTACCTTGGTCGTCGTCTGCTGACCGGGTTGGGACGGCGTCACGGGCTGCGCAGGCTGAGCCGGCTCCCCCTTGGCCTCCTCGCCCGTCACCACGTACGTCGAGAAGTGGCTCGTGCGGAAGCAGAGGTAGTCACCCTCGGTCCACGTATCCATAGCCTGAGTGGAACCATCCTCGGCAACGTAGAGCACCTTGAGATTGGTGAGCGCCTTCATGGCGGCAGTCATCTTGACACGGACGATGAAGGACATGCCTTCGTAGTCCTCGATAACCTCGCCGTCCTTGAGAAGCTTGATATCGAGCTTATCGGCAACCTTGGTAGTCCCCTGCTCAAGGCCGGAAATCGTAGCATTGGCGGCATCGGTAAGATCCGTCGGTTCCTCGACCACAAGAGAGATGCTGTTGTTCTGGGCAATGCCGGCAGCGACATTGTTCTCGGCGCTTACGCTAACGTCCGTTCCGTTGCTACCCGCAACGCCTGCAATGGTCTTTGCCGCTACGATAACGGCGCAGGTCGCGGTTTTGTCGCCACAGGTGGCGGTAATCGTGGCGGTACCGGCCTTAAGCGGCGTCACGACGCCGTCTTTGACCGTGGCGATCGACGAGTCGCTGGAGGTCCAGCTCACCGTCGTATCGTCTGCATCGGCAGGACTCACCGTTGCGGAGAGCTTTGTGGAGGCATCACCGACGGTAAAGGACAGGCTCGTCTTGTTGAGCTCAACCTTTTGGGCGGGATTGGTCACGGTCACCGAAACGGTCTGGGAGAGCGACCCTGCAGTGATGACAAAAGAACCAGAACCGGTCTTGAGGGCGGTAACGGTGTAGGAGCCATCACCGTTGTCGACAACCTTAAACGCCTTCGAAGCGCCCGTGTCATCCAGAGCAAGATTGGTCTCGTCGACCTCACCCGCAAGGGTTCCAGCAAGAGAAACCTTCACGGTGCCCTCTTCGCCCTTCTTGAGGCCGAGGACGCTCTGGTCGACCGTAAGGTTCGTTGCGGGATTAGAGACGGTCACCGCGCAATCCTGAGAATAGGTGCCGTCTTCAGTCGAAACGGTGATGGTTGCGGCGCCCTTGGAGACAGCCGCCACCTTTCCGGTTTGATCGACTGTAGCGACACTTTCGTTGCTGGACTTCCAGACAATCGTCTGGTTAGCCTCCGCGGGAACGACCGCCGCCTTAAGCTGCTCGGTTGCAGCGCCCACAAGCACGACCTTCTGCTTATCGAGCGTGATGCCCGTAGCAGGCTGAATAACCGTCACCTTGCACGTGGCGCTATGCTCTCCGTCCTCAGTGGTGACGGTAATCGTAGCAACACCTGCCTTGACCGGGGTCACGACGCCGTCTGCAACCGTGGCGACCGTAGGATCGCTCGACGACCAGGACAAGTTCTTGTTCGTTGCATTATCGGGCTCAACCGCTGCGGTCAACGTCGAGGGCTCACCGCCCACAGCAAGCTTAAGGTTTGAAACGCTGAGCTTGACGCCCGACACCTTTACAACCGGAGTGGTTACCGTAATCGCATCCGTGGTTGCAGAGACCCCATCAACCGTTGCCGTGATCGTGGCATCACCGTCACCGACAGCGGTAACAAGACCGTTAGCGTCGACGGTAAGGACGCTCTCGTTGGAAGAGGACCAAACAACTTGGCTGGCCTTGTCATCAGGGGAGACCTTTGCCTTCAGCTGCTGAGTCGTGCCTTTATCCATGGAGGTTGAGTAGCTGTCCGCAATGGAAACCGCAGTCTTTGCAGGCTCCTCGCCAGGCTTGACAACATGAACGGTCATCGTGTCGCAGAGACGACCACCCAAGTACATTGAAACCGTTGCATCGCCGTAACTATGAGGCACTAAATACCCCAAGTAACTGCCACCATTAAACATCGGTCCTTTTACCTCGAGGACATCCGGATTATCTGAAGTGAAAGAATACTTTGCGCCGGCATAGGAGTCCATCAATTCCTCAGCGCTTTTACTCAGCACGCCCTTTGGATATTCAAACCCCCTGTCACATTCCAGCCAAAGCCAATCTTTGGATATACTATCTGAACTGACCTCACAGGGAAATGTATAATCGCTCGACACAAACTTAGCCTTCGAAAGGCTCACTTCCGCAGGGTCGACAACCTCTATCTCAAAGGGATGGTCATTGCCAAGGCCATCACGAGCATGAGCCTTAACGGTGCCAGGCTTTATTGCCTTAAACGAGTTTTCACCATCGATAAGCTCAACGACATCGTTGCTTTCCAGAGAATAGGTTACAGCGCCAAAGTCCGCACCCCAATGTGCGCGCTGGCATGCCTTCAGTACTTCATTTGGAGAAACGTTGAGAATGGCAGTCAAATAATCGCTGTCCCCAACCAGCATCTTTTGCTTTTTGTTCCCACGCTCATTGAATCCGGGCTCCTGATTCTCGGTTACAACATCACATAGCTTCTTCGTCTCAACTTCACCGTTGCAATAGTCGACAAGAACCTTGGCCTCTTTAGCATCTTTCGACAACGCCTCGAGTTGCAAAGAAGCGCTTAGCTCGGAAGTTCCATATGATGAATAATTCGAATTCACCCTTGCCTGGACTTTGGAATCCTTTGAGGGGTCTTCCTTAATAACAAAATATGTGGCCGCACGGCTCTCGTCCACGGGACGAACGTCAACTCTCCCCTCTAGTAATGCATAATGCGTGTTCCCGCATTTTTGCGGACAATCATCCGTGTAACCCAGCGTTGCGGTGTTTGTTGTCGCACCAGATTGGTCGTAAGAAACGAAACTGACCTTAATTGGATTGACTTTAGCCACACTTTTAATCTTAAGAGAACCGTTTAAACTCTCGTCGGTCTTGCTCTTCAGGGTTATAGTCGTTGTGCCAACTTTGGTGGGGCTAATTGTCAATACCCAACTATGTGACTCATAACTTACCTTAGCGATATCCTCGTCAGACGATGTGATATCGATATCGCTAGGGTCAATGTGCGCCCATTCGTGATTTTTATTAAAAAAGGAAAGCCTTCCTTTCACCGTCTGTCCAACAGCGACATCAAATTCTGACCACACATCGCCTGTAGACGAATCGTATGGGAGAAACGATGCACCCATGGAACCGTCCTGCGACTCCAACATGACAGCATCCGCATGCGGAGCGGCCACCGTCAGCCCAAACGTTGCCGCCGTTAAAGCAACACAGATGCCTGTGGCTATCCTCCAAAACCCTTTTCTCATTCCCCTAAGTCCAATCTCTCGTGAAAAAACGCAGCATTCTCCCACACCTTAAAATTGGCTTAAGGATACCCCCCCCCCGACAGTTACCGGCAAGGTAATGTTTGTCAGATGTCTCAAATTATCGGCAAGCAGCACAGTTGACGCGCATATATCGCTGACGTCCAGCTTTCTAGGTGCGCTCATGCACAAGCCCCGCTGGCAGAGCGAGCTGCGAGCGGGGCTTGTGTTGGAAAGTCGCACTCGAACGAGGGCCGCGGAGAATTGATCGATTTGACTACCTCCCCGATCGGTCAATTAGAACTCGAGCTGCTCCAGGCGATCGAAGACTGTGTCGATGCGGGTGAGGAAGTCCCACGGATCGAAGATCTCGTCGAGCTTCTCCTGGCTGACGGTGCAGCGCGGATCGGCCTCGAGACGCTCCTTAAAGGTGGGGCCGGAGACACAATCCTGTACCTCGTGCCAAGTTGCCATGGCGTTCTCCTGCACAATGGCGTACGCGTCCTCGCGGGTGATGCCCGTGTCGACGAGGGCGAGCAGCACCTTGGAGGAGAAGATGAGGCCGCGGGTCTTATTGAGGTTGGCCATCATGCGGGCAGGGTACAGCTGCAGGCCGTCGATAACGCGGATGAGGCACTGGAACATGTGGTCGAGGGCGATGAAGCTATCGGCCTGAGCGACGCGCTCGGCAGAGGAGTGCGAAATGTCACGCTCGTGCCACAGGGCGACGTTATCGAAGGCAACCTGGGCGTTGGACTTCACGACGCGCGACAGACCGCAGACTTTCTCCATGGTGATGGGGTTGCGCTTGTGCGGCATGGCTGAGCTGCCCTTTTGGCCCTTACGGAACGGCTCCTCGGCCTCGAGCGTATCAGTCTTCTGCAGATTGCGGACCTCGGTAGCGATGCGCTCGCAGGTGGCTGCGGTGGTGGCGAGAACGCCGGCGAGATAGGCGTGATGGTCGCGGCTGATAACCTGCGTGGACAGCGGGTCGTGAACCAGGCCCAGGTGCTCGCAGACATACTCCTCGACGAACGGCTCGATGGAGCTGTACGTGCCGACAGCGCCCGAGATGGCACCAAAGGCAACATTCTTGCGGGCGTCCTCAAGACGATCCAGATCGCGCTTGAGCTCCCAGGCCCAAGAGCCAAACTTCATGCCGAAGGTCATCGGCTCGGCGTGGATGCCATGAGTGCGGCCGGCACAGAGCGTGTTGCGCTCCTCAAAGGCGCGACGCTTGCAAATCTCGCCGAGCTTCTTGACGTCCTCGATGATCAGGTCGCAGGCCTGGGTGAGCTGGTAGCACAGGGCCGTGTCGCCCAGATCCGAGCTGGTCATGCCATAGTGAACCCAGCGGCTGGGCTTGGGGTCGCCCTCGGGAACATCGGCATCGATGTATTCCTTCATGTTGGTCAGGAAGGCAATGACGTCGTGGCGCGTGACTTCCTCGATCTCATCGACCTTCGCCTTCTCAAAGTTGGCATGGTCGCGGATCCACTGGGCCTCGTCTTTGGAAATACCGATCTTGCCGAGCTCCGCCTGGGCCTCGCAGGCCAGAACCTCGATCTCCTGCCAAATGGCGTACTTGTTCTCGAGGGAGAAGATGTGTCCCATCTCCGGGCGGGTATAGCGATCGATCATAGCGGCTCCTTTTTGGTTATTGGCACGTTGGTCGTAACCCATCCATTGTACCGTGCGCAGGTGCAAGTATGGGCAGCAGGCATTAACCTAACATTTTGTAGCATAGAGCGGCTTCAGGCGATCTCCTCGGATTCACGGAGACGGTGGGGAAGACTTTGCTGGATTTGCCGTCCCCATGCCTCCCGTGCTCGGTGGAGCGGGCAACGGGACGTCCGCGTATTTGCTTTGCAAATACGCACCGGCTTCAGGCGCCTGCCGGCGCCTTCGCCTGCTCGCTACAAACGCTTCGCGTTTGCTTTACGCTCGCACCCTGGCGGGTTCGAATCCCGGCACTTGGTAGTAAAAAGCACGGCACCGTAACGCTGCCGTGCTTGTGCTTTTTACTGGAGCGGGCAACGGGATTCGAACCCGCGAGTGTCAGCTTGGGAAGCTGATGCCTTACCACTTGGCGATGCCCGCTTGTGTGTTGGCTAGTATAACGCGGTTGTCTTGTTTGATACAAGGGTGTCGATGCTTGTTTTAGCTGTGGAGAATCGTTTGAAAACCGCGCCAATTGTGGAGATGAGGACCTTTGTCTTTCTTTTCTTACCATCTTCTACCTGCGCTTTTATCTGATTATTGTATTTGAGCTCGATTTGTCAGAAATCGGGCAAGCTTTTGGTCAGCTTCCGGTACTTACCCGCATGAACCATGGCAGTAGCCTCATCCCAAGCGCCGCGGCCTCCCCGTGCGGCGCACGAGGGATAAGGAGCAGCCATGTCCAACGCACCCACGCACTCTGTCCACAGCGCAATCGCAACAGGTCCGCTGCTCCTGCTCCTCTTTTTTCTGATCGGCTGCCTGGCCCCAGGGGCCGCACTCGCCGTCGACGGGAACGACGCCCTTAATTTCCGCACTATAAGCGACGGCTGCGGCCCCTTCGGCGTCGGTAAATATGAGGCACAGGACACTTCGATTTCGTACTGCATGAATCAAGACTGCCCCGGCCCCAGCAAGCCGGGAGGGCCATGGCGCACATACAACCAGGGCTGGACATGGCTCGATGACGAATTTGCCGCCATCGTCTGTCACGGATACCCCTCCAGCACATCCTTTGGGGGCCGCAACCTGTCGCCCGATCTCGCCCGTGCCGCCACCCAGATTGCCGTGTGGATGCTCAAGGGAACCACGCGCCCCGACGGCACCTATTCGTATACAAATAGCAAGGGAGTTGCCAGGAGCGGTAGGTTTTACGAAAACGCCGAGGCCGTAGCGGCTGCACGTTGGCTCTACGAGAGCGCTAAGTCCGGATCTATTAAGGCAGCCCCACATCGAGCCAGGCGTTATCACGGCCCGGTCTCGGGCGAGGGTCGACACCAGGACATGCTCTATGTTCTGCCCGCCGTCTCCGTATCTTTCCAAAAACAATCGTCCCAGGCTGGCATCACCACCGGCAACGACACCTACAGACTCGGTGGCGCAACCTTCGATATCTTTGAAAGTGCGGGCGATGCACGTGTCGGCACTATCCAGATGGACGAAAACGGGCGTGCACAAGCAACACTTTTGCCCAATACGGCATATTACCTGGTCGAAACCAAAGCCCCGGCAGGCTATATCCCTCGAAGCGACCGAATAGCCTTCACCACACAAAACAGCGGCGAACATGTCACTATTAACGAGCAGCCCGGCACCATCACCTTGCGTATTGCAAAAATCGATGCCGCCACGGATGCCGGCGCCCAGGTTGGAGCGTCGCTTGCGGGCGCTGAATTCACCTGCGTCTCGCAATCAACTCCCGGCTGGACTCGCACCCTTACGACTGACGAAAACGGACGGGCGATCCTCAATGACGTTCCTCTGGGCACCTTTACCATCTACGAATCGAAAGCGCCCGAGGGCTACCTGATTTCAAACGACAGCTGGAGCTACACCGTCGGTGCCGAGCAACTCGGAGATACGGGTATCGTTGAGCTCGAAAGCCGTATTCCCAACATCCCCATCGCCTTTGACCTTGAAATCTCGAAGTTTAAGGATCATGGCGATAACAATGAGTCCGGCCTAGAGCAGCCGGCGAAAGGCGTCGTCTTTGAAGTTGTCAGCAATAGCTCCCAACAAGTCGTCGGCACGTTGACCACAAACGTTTATGGCTTTGCCTCCACCAAAGACCAGCCCGAAGCATGGTTTGGCGCAGGCAAGCGACCCGCCGGCGCTCACGGTGCCATTCCCTACGACCGCGCGGGCTACACCGTTCGCGAGGTTGCAGAAACGGTCCCTGAAGGATTTAAGCAAGCAGGGGAATGGACCATCACAGCAGAGCAGACCGCAGACGGCGCCGAGCTTCAGTACATCGTTGACAACCATGCCCTATCGACACACCTTCAAATCGTAAAGCGTGATGCTCAGACCGGCGGCACCGTACCACTTGCCGGCTTTACGTTCCAGCTGCTCGATAGCCATCACGAGCCCGTCTCGCAAACATGTTGGTATCCGGCCCACAATGTAATGAATACCTTCACAACCGATACATCCGGCGCCGTCACGCTGCCTGAATCACTTAATCCCGGAACATACTACGTGCACGAGGCGTCGGCCAAGGAACCGTATCTGCGCGGAGAAGACCTGGAGATAACGATTCCCGCCGACAGAAATCTGACACCGGTCGCCGTCGCCTCGTTCTATGACGACGCCGCAACCGGAAGCATCGAAATCATTAAGACGGATGCCGTAGATGGGCACACCCTCGCTGGAGCCACGTTTGACATCCGCGCTGGCGGCGACATCGTGCGAGCCGACGACAGCATCGTCGCCCTGGATGGCGAAACCGTCGCCACCGTTACAACCGACGAACGGGGACATGCGCGAGTCGACCATCTTTCGCTGGGATGCGGTACCGCCACCTACGAGGTCGTCGAGACACAAGCGCCCGAAGGTTATCTGCTCAACCCGGCCCCACATACTGTGAAGTTGTCGTACGCCGACCAGCAAACGCCCGTGATCGAAGTGCACCTTGACGTTTCCAACGACTACACCAAGCTCGATGTCTCCAAAGTCGACGCGTGCGAAGGTCAGGAAGTGACAGGCGCCGAGCTTATCCTCTGCGACTCCAATGGCAACGAAATCGATTCTTGGACTTCATCCGGCAAACCGCACCGCATTGAGCACCTTTCACCCGGCACCTACACCCTGCGCGAAACGATGGCTCCGCGTACATACGACCTTGCCGAAGAGATAACGTTTGAAGTAAAGGCCACGGGAGAAGTTCAAACCATGGCCATGAAGGATACCCCCATCGAGATCAGGGGAAGCGTCGATAAGCGCCAAGAGATTGCACAGCCAGTCGTAAGCAAACTCGTTGCCAACGGCGACGGAAAAAACCGAGCCAAAGCACGGGCCAATACGCAGGGCGCCTTCTCCTATACCATCGACGCCAAAAATGAGTCGAGCACCTGGGTCGACGAGTTAACCATCACCGACGACCTTGAGTGCGTCAAAGATGGTGCAGCGAAACTCGTTGCCGTTGAAACCCCCATTGCGGTCGGTGATCTAAACGGGCTGTGCAACGTGTGGTATCGAACGTCTCCGGCAGGAACAAGCGATACGGGCAGGCAGGTCAATGCAACGCTTGACGACGGGCACCACAATCCTTGGCTCGAAACGGAAGAGGTTGCAAAGCTGCTGGGCGACGATGTGCGTCTCGTCGATTACGACGGATGGCACCTATGGAAAGCAGATATCCCGACGGACAAGTCCGTCACGCTCGATACGAAAGAGCTTGATCTTACAGACGGCGCCGTCATCACGGGCATCCGTTTTGAATACGGTGCGGTAGCCGCCGACTTTACAACCAGAAGCGAGGCGGGTTCTTGGACCCGGGATGACCTTAAAGACGAACACGACGATCTTGACGATGCCAAGGCGATCCTTAACTCGGATGCCCGAGGCGCAGTCGTGCATATGCAGGCAACGTCGTCCTATACGCCCCAAACCGCACTTGCCAACAGCGCGCGCGTCGATCTTTGCCGCAACGGCGGTGGCGATAAACTCGAGGCGCATGATGAGGACCGCGTCATCCAACGATGCACCCTGCCTCAGAACCTGCCGGCAACGGGATCTGCTACCGTCGCCGCATGCATCACCGCACTCCTGACCTCGGGCGCTGCAGCCATATGGTTCGCTCGCCTTAGGTCAGCCGCAAAGAAGCGTTAGCACGATAAAAAGGCGGGCGAGCCAGTCTCCCGGCTCGCCCGCCTTGGGCATAAACGATGAATCGGCTATTCAGCAGATGACGAACCGCCATCGATGGCTGCCTGATCAGACTCGGAAATACCGTCGGCACCCAAACTTTGCTCTTGCTCCACCTCTTCGTTCATTGTCGTCTCGGGCGTCGAGCCCTTAACGCCAACGACATACGCGGCCCCAAAACCCAATGCGATAGCGATCAGGGTCAAAATCAGATAGATGGGCCAATGGCGCTTGATGTACGAAAACACGCTGACTCCTTAGCGGGTCTGTCTACGAACGACGAATGACCTCGGTCACGACCTCGGACACCGTAGCGATATTGGTCGGATTGACGTTGTACGGCAGGTCATCCTCGGTGCGAGCGCAGGCAAGGCGCGGGCCGTCCACACCGGCGATCGTAAGGGCGCGACGGCTCGCCTCGAGCGCTGCGGATGCATCGGTTTTTGCATAGGGCATCTCGAACGCGCCGCAATCGACGTGGAACGACTTACACACCTTGCTGACAAGATTCATGATGCGGCGATCGCCCTTAAACAGCTGCTGCTCGCCCTCGACCGTTACCACCGAAAGCCTGCCGGCACCGATAGACTCGAGGTTGATGAAGAACACACCGCGGAGCTTGTCACGATGCGAGGCCAAAAACGCCCTCATGCCGGCGCCGTCGCAATCGGACGCGCCCGTTGCGACGAACCAGATATCGTGGCCGAGCAGCTCATCGTCACCCATGGAGGCAACGGCCGAGAGCATATCCTCGGCAGAAGCACCATCGGAGGAGGTGGCACCGCCCTTCCAACCGTCGTCGTCATCCTCGAAGTTATCCCACGAGCCAATGCCGCGGCCGGACTTCTTGGCATCGTAATCGTCCTCGACGCCCAGCCAGTCGCTCATGCTGTCCTGCTCGTTCTTCTTTTTGCGACCGAACAAGCCACCTAGGCCACGCTTCTGCGGCTTGGCGCCCGTCGAAGCAGGAGCCGAGATGGTCTCGAGCGGCTGTGCGCCCGAGGAGATGGGCATGGGGGTCGCGACCGGTGCCGATGTGGGCTCGGGGCCCTGCGCCGTCGCAAAGGGATCATTTGTCTGTGCCGAAGGATCGGGAAGATCGAACAGCGACGTGCGGGATGCGACGTTGGCCTGTTGCATCGAAGGCAGCGACGGATCGGGGACCGAGGCCAGCGGCGACGAAGAGGGCGCAGGCGCGGAGGCCGGATCGGGGATATTCTTATGCTGGCGAGGAGGCACCTGAGACGAAATCTGCGCCATGAGGGAGTCAACTGTCTCGTCCTGCGTGGGAGCGACATTGGCCACCGTGGCACCGGGGTCGCTCGGCGCGGGCATGGTAAAGATCTGCGTAGAATAAGGCCTGGACTCATCCGTCTTGGGAGCCTCGTCAATCGCAGGGGACTCCTGCTCCATAGCAGGAGCCTCGGCCTGCTCGGGTGCGCCGGCCTCAACGGAATCGGCCTCGTCGACAACCGAATCATCGGCGGCGTCCTGGGCATCATCGGAGATGGGAAGGGGCTCGGCAATTGCGGTGCCCTGCTTCTCAAACGTCATCGTGGCATCAAATGACATGGTGCCATCGACCGGCTGCTGCGCCTCAAAGGACGTCGTAGCCTCGGCAACGTCAGCGGATGTCGGCTGCGGAGCCTCGAAGGACGTCGTGGCGTCGGCGACATCGACAGACTCCGGCTGCTCGGCCTCGTTCTGCTCGAACTCCCGTGCCGCACGCTCGCGCTCGGCCTCGGCGGTCTGCTGCTGGGCGATGGCCTCCCGCTCGGCGGCCTCGCGGGCAGCGGCGCGTTTTTCCTCAAAGTCGTCGACGAACTTCTTGCCCTTCGCAAAGGCGCCCTTAAAGAAGCTAGAGGCGCTGGCACCAATCGAGGAGAACGCGGAAGCGATATCGGCATGGGGTGTTGTCGAGGGAAGCTCGGCCGAGAAATCGGTGTCACTCTCATAGGACACGCGCTGCGGATACTCGTCATAGTCTTCGTCGGCGGTCTCGTCTTCAACCTGTGCCGGAGCGGCAGGCGCCAGAATATCCAGACCGGCTGCAGAATCGAGCGCGGGCTTTGCGTCAGGCTCTGCGACAGCAACAGGGGCAGCGACCGGCTCGGCGGGAGCAGCAGCCGTATTGGCCGCGGGTGTAGGCTCCTGCGCAACGGGAGCAGGCTCCGGCTCAAACGTCGGCTCCTCGCCCTCTTCGTAATCGAGCGTGCAGGACTCGGGAAGCATGCCGAGCGCACGGATGGCATCCGAACCAAAGCGGATATTGCCGGCGGCATTGCGATAGAGCTTGGGCTCGGCGACTTCGACCACCGCGGGCTCATCCGCCGGCTCGGCGGTGGACTCTTCCCCGGTGGACACTTCGGCCTGGACAGTCTGGTCTTGAGCCTCGGGGGCGATAACGCCGATCAGAGTCTCGTCGGCAGAGGCACCCTCAAAACCATCGATCTGTCCATCAAAAGCCTCGTCCTGCTCGGGTGCGTCGACAGGCGCCACCGGCTGGCCAAACTCGTCCTCATCGTAGGAAGGTTCCTCATATTCAATGGTGTTGCCGTAGTCGTTTTGCTGCTGGGCTGCGGCATACTCGGCCGCCGCGCGCGCCATTTCCTCGGCGCGACGCTTCTGCTCGCCAAAATAGGTATCGAATGGAATGTCGTCGGGGAACTCGTTTTCGCCCTGATAGGGGGCAACGTTGTCCATGACACCGAGCATGGCGGCAACAGAGGACTTGTTGCACACCGCGCCAGACGTGTAGGGAAGCACAAAACGGTTGGAGATGATATTGGCGGCGTTGGCCAGTGCCACAAGGGAGGCCAAAATCGCGACAACCCACAGCAGTACCTTGAGCACGCCGGGAAGCGGCAGGATACGCAGGATGGCAACAGCCGCGGGCACGATCGTGGCGACAGGCAGGAGCTTGGCGATGAGCGCGCGATACGGAGCGTAGGGCTCGCGAGCAAGGAGCTCGGCACGGGGGGAATCATAGTGGGCCACCACGACGACCGGGCGGTTGCGCGGAGACGCAAGCGGGCCCGAGGCCTTGTGATAGGCGATGACATTTTGGCTCACACCGGTCTTTCCCAGGCGCGAAACCACGGGATGTCCCGTGCGCTCGAGCACGTAGAGCACGGCACCGACAATGGCCAGCAAGGTGCCGACCAAGCCGATACCGCCGCCGATGCCCATCAGCAGGGCGCCGGCAAACGCCAGAATACCGGTAACAGCAAACGCCAACCTGCTGGGCGCGGGAGCATTAAATTCCTGCACCTCGGGATCAAAGCCGTGGTTGCGGAAAATCTGAGCGATATCCTCAGCAGCCAGGCGCTCTTCTTCACTGCACGCCGGCGTAATGCCGGTGCTCTGCAGCAGGTGGTTAATATAGTTCTGGGTGTTCGCCATGTGCGCTCCACATCCATAATCCGACAAATAGGCCCAATGCATGCACATTAGAACCGTATATAGTCGAAAGTATACCCCGAGCGGGCGCAAACGACCGAATTCGGGCCATCTTAACGCCGCGAGCGGACAAGGATATAGCCTAATCTCCATATCGGACTAAAATCATGGCATCAAACGACCTTCTCATGCGAGGATTCTATGACGGCAAGCGACGCGACCGCGACAATTAAAAAGGGGAATTCGGAGCCCGGTTTCGATAAAACGGCTCAGCGCATCCTCAATCTTTTCTTTGTGCTCAACAGCTCCCCCGAACCGCTGACGACCGAGCAGATCGTCTTGGATTCCGACCTGGGATATGGCTCGGGCAATATCGACTCGGATAAGCGCAAGTTTCGGCGCGATCGTGACAAACTGCTCGAGCGTGGCATCTTAATCAAGGAGGTTCACCCCGCCGGTGCGCAGGAGACCGAGGAAAGCTCGTGGACAATCGACCGCGAGCACACGTTTGCTGCAGGCGGCCTCATCACCGCAGACGACGCCGATATCCTACTCAACGCCATCGACCAGACGCTAGCGGCCGGCTCTTCCACCTTTGCCGCGCCGCTTGCCGATATTCGCTCCAAAATTGCCTACCTCACCGGCAGGACGACGGTGGACGAAGTACCGATCCGCCGCTCTCCCACCGTCGATGCGGTATGGAGCGCCTTTGCCGAGCGTTGCGCGCTGCGCTTTTTGTACCAAAACGGACGCGGCGAGCAGAAAGAACGTACCGTCTGCGTCTACGGCATGTTCGAGCGCGAGGGCGTGGCGTACTTCTGCGGCCTCGACAATGCCACCGACGACATCAGGACATTCCGCTGCGACCGTATCGTTCGCGCTTGGCGTCCTTCGAAGGCCTACGCCATCCCTGCAGACTTCAATCTCAACGACTATCTGTTCTTTGAATTCGATTTTGCCGACCGACCGCCCGTTGCAGCCACGTTCTCGTTCGGTCCTCAGACGCAGATCGATATGATCAACGGCCTCACGCGCGGGCGAGGTGAGCTCGCACACACCGATGCGGGATGGACCTGGACCGTTGACGTGCGTGACCTTGAAGCCGCCGCCTCATTTTGCATGGCCCACGCCATGGACGGCATGAGGCCCATGGCCCCCAAATCGCTCAAGCAGGCGTGGAACCACCTCATAGAAAGGACGGTGCACGAGCATGCCCGTGCGTAAACTCACCAGCGAGCAGAGACTCTCGCGCGCCATCGACATCATGGAGGCCCTCTACGCCGCCGGCGATGGCGGCATGACACGAACCGAGATTTGCAGCCGCTTTGACATCACGGGGGCGTCGCTCGACGAGATTCTCGAGATCGTCTCGACGCTCGCGGACCGAGAATCGGGCGCGCGCATCATCTGCGAATGCCGCGGCGAGCGCGTGGCCCTCACTGGTGACGCCGGGCGCGTGCTACCGTTGCGCCTGAGTGCCGCCGAGGGCGCCGTGCTCAACCATGAACTTGAATCGTTGGAGATCGAGCCGCAGACGGCAGCTCGGATTCGACATGCCCTTCTGCCCGAAGAGCTCGGCTATAACCAGCGCGTCTTTGACACCGTCAACCACGGGTCGCACTGGCAGCAGCTGAGCTGCGCCATTCAGGACGGTGTTCGTTGCCGCATCTCGTATCGCTCGATGGACGATGCGCGGCCACGCGAGCGTCTGGTCGACCCCTTGCGCATTACGGCAAACGGCGACCAAACATACCTGATTGCCTGGGACATCGCGATCGATGAGCAGCGCACCTATCGCATGGATAAAATCGAGGGACTCACCTTGACGGAAGACTCCGTCGTGCCTCACACACCGGGCGTCGCATCCCTCCACGATTCCCTTGCCCGGACGCAGCGTAGCGCAAAGCTCTTGATGCCATTCGATATGGCGGAGCATCTGGACTGGGCCGGCATCACCCTAATCGAGCGCAGCGGGGCAGACATGGCAACGGTAACCGTGCATTACGGCTCCGAGCGTTGGCTACTGAGCCAGGTAATCGCAGCGGGCGGAGCCATCCGCATCTTGGATGACCCCGCCCTGTCAAAGCGTCTGTGCGATATGGCAAAAACCCTCGTCTGTCCGCTTTAGCGCCGCCGCTCGTGACGTGCGCGCCACAGTTGCAGATAGTGACCGATCTGCGCCGATTCGATGCGCTGGTAGGAGCTCGTGGGCAGCGACGTTAAGAACTTCTTTCCGTAGCCCTTCGTCACCAGGCGCGGGTCGGCCAGAATCAGCACGCCGCAATCGGTCGACGAGCGGATAAGGCGGCCGGCCGCCTGCTTAACCTCGAGCACCGCCTCGGGCAGCGAATAGCGCGCCCAAGCGCGGTCTTCGCGCAGGTTGCGCTCGCACGAGAGCGGGTCCGTGGGGCTCGAGAACGGCAGCTTGGGAATGATGACGCAACGCAGCGTCTCGCCGCTGGCGTCAAACCCCTCCCAGAAGGCCTTAAGCGCAAAAAGCGACGAGGTCGGCTCGTTGATAAACCGGTCGCGCAGGCGACGAGGAGATGAGTTGCGCTGCTGGCAGTCGAGCTCCAGACCCGCACGGGCCATCTTGGGCTCAACGCGGGCGTACAGGTCTTCCATGTCGCGCCGATTGGTGAACAGTGTGAGCACCGATCCGCCCATGGCAAGATGGGCGTCGACCAGCACGCGCTCGAGCGCCGTAAGATAGCTCTCGCGATCGCGCGGATCGGGGATATCGCCCGCAACGACTACAGCCATGTTCGAATCGAAGTCGTAGCTCGAGTCCAAGTGCAGCGATGAGGATGTTGAAGCACCGATGCGATCGAGGCCGACCGCATGGTTAAAGTGTTCAAAGCTTTTGGACACCGTCATAGTCGCCGAGGCAAAGATAGCCGTGTGAACCTCGGGCAGCCACTCGGTTGCCAAGGCCTCGCCAATGTCGATGCGCTCTGCGGTCATCGACTCTCCGCCGGCACGCAGCCTGCGATTGACCTGCAGCGAATACACGTAGTGTTCATCGGTGCCATCAATGATGAGTTTGAGGTTCTCGACCAGCTCGTGCAGGCGACGCGAGATATCACCCAGGTCAACAACAACCTCGGGCTTGTCGGCGGCGACGGCTTGCACCAGCGCGTCGACGCTCTTGTCAGCCTGTTCCAATGCATCGATGGCAGCGTAGGCCGACTGTAAGAAATCATGCCAGTCGTCAGATTCGCGCAGCTCGGGGCCAATCCATAGATTGGCATTGTCATAACCCCCACGCGCACGGCGGCCGAGCTCGCGAACGCCATCGAACACGTCGGCGATTGCCATGCTCGCGCGCGCAACCGTCGACGTCGCCTTGGCAGTAAGGCCCAGATAGAGCGTAGAGCCCTCGGAGGTTGCCAAATCACGGGAAACCTGGCTTAGCGCGCCGGTGCTCGAGCCACCCAGGCGCTCAAACAGAACGCGTGATTCGTCCGCCGACACCACGCGCGCCCACTGGCGGCGCGCCTCGCGCTCGATGGAATGGGCCTCGTCGATTACCCAATGACGAATCGGAGGTAAAATCCTGCCCTCGGCCGCGACATTGCGGAACAGCAGGGAATGGTTGGTGACCACCACATCGGCATGCGCCGCACGACGGCGAGCGCCGTGGACCAAACATTTATCAGGGAAAAACGGGCAGAGGCGACGAGCACACTCGCGCGAGGCCGTCGTAAAGTCGGGACGGTTGACGCTGCGCCACCGAATGCCGAGCGAGTCGAGGTCGCCATCGGCTGATTGGCAGACGTACGCCATAATGACCGCGACCGCCGTGAGCGTGTCCGCCGGATCGCGCTTGGTGGTAATCTCGACCTGGCCTCGGCTCATGCGCTCAAGCTTGCGCAGGCACGGATAGTGGTCATAGCCCTTGAGAGCGCAAAATGACAGACCACCGTCCAGTTGCTCGGCAAGTTTTGGCAGCTCATGGTACATGAGCTGGTCGGCAAGATTGTTCGATTTGGTCGCAATACCAACCGTGATGTTGTTACGGCGTGCTGCCTCGGCAAAAGGCACCAGATAGGCCATCGATTTGCCGACGCCCGTGCCCGCCTCAATTACGCGATGTGTGCCCGTGACCAGCGCATCGCGGACCTCGAGCGCCATCGCGATCTGCTCATCACGCGGCTCGTAAGTGGGATACATGCGATTGACCAGGCCACCCGGCGCATAGTCTGCCTCAATCTCCTCACGACTCGGCATCTTGAGGACCGGCAGTTCGTCGGCGTCCACCCGATCGTCGGCGCGATCGGCCTTGAGAACGTCAGCACGAGCGGCGCTGAGAGAGAAGATAGAACCAGGGTTCTGCCCCGCCAAGAATGAGAAGATAGGACGATAGGACCAAGGCACATCCGGATGCATGTCGGCTAGGCGCGCCATGAGGCCCTGGGGCAAGTCGGTGAGCGCCACGAGCAACACACGCCATACGCCACACAGGGCGTCGACGTCGGCATTGGCACGGTGTGATACCGAGTCACAGCCAAACAGATCGGCCATAAAAGACAGCTTGTGCGAGGCCAGGCGCGGAAGCGCGATGCGCGACAGTGCCAGCGAATCGATCCAGATATCGCTCACGTTGACGCCGCCTTTGACCGACTCGATAAACGAGCGATCGAACGTGGCGTTATGTGCGATCACCGGGCAACCACCGACAAAATCGGCGAGAGCGGCGACGGCCTCAGCGGCCGACGGGGCATCTGCCACATCGGCATTTGTAATGCTCGTGAGCTCGGTAATCTCGGCGGGAATTAGCTGCTTGGGATGCACGAAGGTATCGAAGCGGTCGACGACCTCGCGACCCGAAAGGCGGGCCGCCGAGATCTCGATCAGCTCGTTGTCCTGCACCGAAAGACCCGTGGTCTCGGTATCGAGGACGATCACATCTTCCTCGATAAGGCCGAAGGACTGTGTTTTGGCGCGCTCGGCAAGCGTGGCATAGGAGTCGATGACAAACTGCGGCGTTCCTGACGAAACCGCGTCCTCGATTAGCATGCAATGCCCGCTCGACGAAGGCCCATACGGATCAGGCTGTCACAGACCTGCGGGAACGTCATGTCGTCGGTGTGGCGAATCTCATCCGGATACAGCGACGTATCGGTCATGCCGGGAATGGTATTGGTCTCGAGGATGACGGGGCCGTCCTCGCTCACGATAAAATCGCTGCGCGAGATACCCAGGCAACCGAGAGCCTTGTGAGCAACACAGGCAAGCTCCTGAGCACGAGCGTAATTCTCGGGCGAAATCTGCGCCGGAATGCGATGGATGTCTGTAGGGTCGACATACTTCACGTCCAGATCGTAGAACTCGCAGTCCTTGGGCTTACGAATCTCGACAATCGGCAGAGCGCGCACGTCGTCCTCGCCGTATACGCCGACGGTGATCTCGGTACCCTCGATGCACTTCTCGACCAGCACTTTGTCGCCGTACTCAAACGCCTTGGCGATTGCCGCGGGCAGCTCGGAGGGCTCATGGACCAGGGAAATGCCATAGCTGGAACCGTTGACGGCCGGCTTCACAAAGCAGCGCTCGCCACAAACCTCGACGATATGATCGATATCGACTTCATCGTCCACCTCGAGTGCGAGGCCGGGGGCAATGGGAATGCCCGCCTTGGCGTACAGGAGCTTAGAGACCTCCTTGTCGGCACCGCAGGCACTGGCAAGCACGCCCGAGGCCGTGTAGGGGATACCCAGGGTCTCCATGGCACCCTGCATGGCGCCATCCTCACCGCCGGCGCCGTGCATGGCGATAAATGCCACGTCAAAGCCGCCGGTCGCCATGGTTACCATAAAATCATCGGCAGCCGTGTCGAGCAGCTCCACCGAAGTGTAGCCGGCCTCCTTCAAGGCAACCACGACGTTCTTTCCCGAATTGAGCGAGATCTCGCGCTCAGCGGAATGACCGCCCGCCAAGACCGCTACGTGCATGTTCTCTAGGCTTTTACCCGGCATGGGCAGACTCCTCCTCTATAATTTCTGCAGCTGATACCATATTGTAGCGATACCCTCTACGTTTCCCCAAAATCGAAAGGCTTCCATGAATCCCAGGACTAAATCTCAGGACATTCGCGACTTGAGCCAAAACGATATTCGCGAGCTCGTGGCCGAACTTGGCCAGCCCGCCTTCCGCGCGAAGCAGCTCATCGAATGGGTCTTTGAGAAGAACGTTTGTTCGTTTGATGATATGACCAACCTTCCCAAGGCTTTCCGCCAGCAGCTTAAAGAGGCTTTTGCCTTTGACACGCCGACTGAACTCACCAAGCAGGTTTCCAAAGATGGCTCTCGCAAGTATCTGCTCGAGTACCACGACGGCATTTCCGTCGAGACTGTCGGTATGCCCCGTCGCAACAAGCTTTCCGTCTGCGTTTCCACCCAGGCAGGCTGTGGCATGGGGTGCGCCTTTTGCGCTACCGGTCTCAACGGCCTCAAGCGCTCTCTGACCGCTCAAGAGATCGTCGACCAGGTACTTCATGTATCCAACGACTTTGGCGAGCGTGCCACGAGCGTTGTCTTCATGGGCCAGGGCGAGCCGTTTGCCAACTACGACGAGGTTCTCAAGGCGCTGCGCATCCTCAACGACCCCGAAGGCATCGGTATCGGCGCTCGTCACCTCACCGTCTCTACCAGCGGCGTTATTCCCGGTATTCGCAAATTTGCCGACATCCCCGAGCAGTTCACGCTTGCCGTTTCCCTGCATTCCGCCATCCAGTCGACGCGCAATAAGCTCATGCCCGGTGTTAAGAAGTACACGCTGCTTCGCCTTCACGAAGCGCTTCAGCTCTACACCGAGAAGACTGGCCGCCGCCCGACCTATGAGTATGCCATGATTGAAGGCGTCAACGATACGAATCCCGAGATGCAGGCGCTCTGCGACTTCTGCGAGGGAACGTTGTGCCACGTTAACCTGATTCAGCTTAACGACATCGAGGGCAGTCCGCTCAAGCCGTCGCCGATTCATAAGGTTGAGGATCTTCAGCGTCGCCTTGAGTCCCGTGGCATCGAGACAACGATTCGTAACTCCCGTGGTAACGATATTGACGCCGCTTGCGGACAGCTGAAGCAGCGCTTCAAAGTTCAGAAAAAAGCATAGGGGAGTCGCACCCCAAAACGTTTCATGTGAAACATCGAACGACCCCGGTTGCAGGATATGCAACCGGGGTCGTTTCATTTATTGACCTTAATTTTGAATATGCTGCTACCTGTCCCATGTTTTACGGCCAAAATAAGGGGTCCTTGTCTCATGAATCAGACAAGGACCCGCAAAATATGCTGAGTAATTGTTAGGTACCTAATAGCCTACATTTTCCCATTGGTTGCTGACCCAACCTTGATTAATCTTGGGATTCTTCGTTACCTGAGCAGTACGCATGGCAACATCTTCCGTCATAACATCCATTTTCTTTTTGGAAGTATCGACGATATCTTGCGCGCCACGAAGCAAACGACCTCGAAGTTCATCGTCTGTCGCGATCTTATAGCCAGCAAAGGCACCAGCCGCGACAGTCGTCACCAATGCAATCGCTGTTAAAATCTTATTCCTCATCTTGGCCTCCTTGATCAAACTGAATCATTTCGCCAAGAATACGAGAGAGCTCTTCCTCGTCTTTAAACTCAATCTCAATCTTATTCTTTCCACGCGAGCTCTTCACACGCACGTTGGTATTAAATACCTGACGAAGCACACGGGCAGCCTTTTTAAAGGACTGAGGCGTTGCAGGCCTTGGCGTCTTACGTGTCTCTCCGGCAGAAAACAATGGAGCAAGATTTTCTGTCGCTCTTACGGAAAGGCCCTCTGCAACAACTTTCTCTGCAAGTCGAATACGCGCGTCCTCATAGGGAACTGCAAGAATCGCACGTGCATGACCAGCAGTAAGTTTGCCCTCAAAAATCATCTGCTGAACTACTTCGGGGAGATCGAGAAGACGCAGCGAGTTTGTAATTGCAGAGCGTGACTTGCTTACTGCCTTCGACAATGCCTCCTGGGTCATCCCGCTGGCATCAATGAGTTGGCGATAGCCCTTAGCCTCTTCGACGGGATTCAGATCAGAACGCTGAAGGTTTTCGATAAGAGCAAGAGCCAGCATCTCTTCATCATTTACCTCTTTAATGATGACTGGCAATTCTTCAAGGCCAGCAAGCTTTGACGCCTGGTAACGACGCTCACCAGCGATGATCTCATAGCCGTTTCCATGCTTGCGAACCAAAAGCGGCTGCAAAACGCCATGTTCTTGGATTGACTCGCTCAACTCGCGAAGTTCAGTTTCGTTAAAGTGAATTCGCGGCTGATTAGGGTTGGGAACGATATCCTCAATAGGTAGTTTTGTTTCAGATGCGGCATTTGAAGCCGATGCAGCCGAACCGCCGGTCTCATACTCGGCCTCTAAGACCAAAGCATTGAGTCCACGTCCCAATCCGCCACGTTTCTTTACACTAGGCACGCTTGATCACCTCTTTTGCAAGGTTCATATATGCTTTTGCACCCTTATTTTGAGGTGCATAGGTAATTACCGGTTCTCCAAAAGACGGAGCTTCGGAGATTTTAACCGTACGGGGGATTAGCGTCTTAAACGCCTTATCACCAAAGTACGATTGAACCTCCTCAACAACCTGATTCGATAGTGAAGTACGCGAGTCATACATGGTCATAAGCACACCATAGGTGTCTAAGCCCTTGTTCAGCCGTGATTTGACCATCTTCATTGACTCAAGCAGCTTCGTAACGCCCTCGAGTGCGTAATATTCGCACTGGATCGGAATCAAAACGCTGTCTGCTGCGGTCAAAGCGTTGATAGTAAGTAGGCCGAGCGAAGGAGGACAGTCAATGAAAATAAAGTCAAACTCGTCCTGAATCGGCTCAAGCAAATCTTTGAGGCGGGTTTCACGAGCAATTGCGCTTACGAGCTCAATTTCCGCGCCTGCAAGCTGAATTGTAGCTGGAATTACGAATACCTTTTTGCAATTTGTATCAAGAACAAGCGATTCTGCCGGCACATCATTCAACAATGCATCATAGATGCAGTGATCAAGGTCTTCTTTTTCAATTCCAAATCCACTGGTGCTGTTTCCCTGTGGATCAAAATCGACAATCAGTGTCTTACGACCCTGCTCACCAAGTGCTGCTGCAAGATTTACAGCTGTCGTTGACTTACCGACGCCGCCTTTTTGATTGATGATTGCAATGATACGCGTGTCTTTTGCGCTCTTAGAACGCTTAACGTCGCGAAATCCCACGGTCCCTCCTGGTGTGTATTAAAGCTGTCAAACGGAGGATGTTTCACGTGAAACATTCCGATTCGATATCAACCGCCATGTTTCACGTGAAACACTGCAAGTTGTTAGTATCCATTATGTTTCACGTGAAACATCTAGGCAAGCGGATTCTTCTTTGCCACGCCATTTGCACGAGGCAATGAGACAGATGCTGGATGACTCTTCTTAAGAACAATGAACTCCCTATGACCCAAGCCTTCAGGCAAATCAATTGCGTCATTCAGAAGCAAAGTGAAGCCGCAAATCTTAGCTGCTGACATGCCGGTAGCAAGCTCCTCATCCGAAGGATTACCCTTGGTTATAACAAATAGCCCTCCATCCTTCAGATACGGAGCCGCATACTCAACAAGAATCGGTAGAGGGGCCAGTGCGCGGGCGGTTACAACAGAGAACTGCTTCTTATGGCTTCGAGCATATTCTTCAAGACGATCATGAACCGCATGAGCATGTTTCAACCCAAGAGCATGGACAAAGGAATTAACCGCATCAACCTTCTTGCCAACAGAGTCAATATAAGTAGCTTTACGATGCGTGGTTATGGTTAATGGAATACCAGGGAAGCCCGCACCTGTTCCCATATCGAGCAAAGCTCCCTCAGGAGCCTTGTTGATATAGGGGAGCAAAACAAGTGAGTCGAGGATATGAAGTACTGCAGCATCTTCTACGTTAAGAATACGGGTGAGATTGGTTGTCTTATTTGTTTCTAGAACCAAATCCAAATGCTGAATACATTTCCTCAGCTCAACATCAGTTACGCTCAAGGAATACTCTTTGCAATAGGAAGTTAGACGACTCAACATCTCGTCAGCCTGCTGATCAGTAAGTACTAACAACGAAAGCTCCTTTCTGACAAAAATCAGTGTATCGAGAACTTTTGACAAAAAAAGGGGACGTGGAAACCACGTCCCCTTAGCATAAGCTCGAGTAGATTATCGAGCAACAATCACCACATGGCGATCAGGGTCAGAACCCTCAGAATGAGTATCGACTGCATCGTTGCCACGAAGTGCAATGTGAACCAGTCGGCGCTCGTAGGCATTCATGGGCGGAAGCGAAACACTCTTATGAGTGCGGATGGCACGCTCGGCAGCAGACTGAGCCATGGAGGCGACCTTATCCTGACGGCGACTCTTGTATCCCTCGACATCCACTACAACCGGATACCTAAAGCCAAGCTTGCGGCTCACCAGCAAAGAGAACATAACCTGAAGAGCATCAAGAGTGCGACCATGACGGCCAATGAGAACAGCAAGGTCGGGAGCCGTTACATCCAAAATCAGCTCACCCTCGTCGCCCTCATACTCATCGATAGGAGAGTTGGCGGCATCGAAGTGCGAAAGGATGGAACGCAGGATGGAAATCGCAACATCGGCAATGGTGTCGAGCTCCTCATCGGTCAGCTCTTCACCAGCCTTGTAGCGCTGTGCAATCTCGGGATAATCGCCCGCGACCTGCGGGGCAACCTCCTCAAGCATATCCTGGATGATCTCTTCAGACATAACGTACTCCAAAAGTTAGGTACCTAAATAAGATTGATATCCCACTACTTCTTCTTGTGCGGACGCGGCTTCTTCTCTCGACGAGTGACCTCAACCTGCAGCGGAGCGTTCTTAAGACGCTCCTCCTCATCGGCCTTCGCCTTGTCGATGACCTTCTGCGTCACAAAAATCTGCTGGATAACCTGCCAAGCAGACGAGACGTCGTAGTACAGCAGAACACCAACGGGAAGGCTCCAGCCCATCCAAAGCATCATGACCGTCATGACAACGGCCATCATACGCATGCTCTGAGCCTGCTGGCCGGTCTGGTTGCGCGACATATAGAGCTGCGGAATCAGGGTCAGGACGGCGAACAGGATCAGGCAAACCAGCGCAGGCAGTGCAACCATAAAGCCATCGGCAAAGGAAGCACTCGGCGTGGTGGTCAGGTCGGGCAGGATGTTGAAGAACGAGAACGTGCCGTCGTTAAAGTACTGCGGCAGGTTGCGCAGCAATGTAAACAGGGCGAACAGGATAGGCATCTGAATCAGCAGCGGCAGACAGCCAGCCATGGGGTTGAACTTGTTCTCGCTGTAGAACTTCTGCATCTCCTCGGCCTGACGCTGGGGATCGTCGGCATAGCGCTCCTGGATCTCGAGCATCTTGGGCTGCAGCACCTGCATGCGAGCCGTCGACTTGGTCGACTTGAGCATGAGCGGCGTCAGCAGCAGACGGATGATGACCACCAGGATGATGATGGACAGGCCCCAGTCGACCGCAAAGGTCTGGATGAGCTTGAGCAGCTCGAAAAGGATGTTAACGATCCAATCCCACATGTAAGTTTTCCTCCGATAGCGA